>NZ_JBFNEO010000089.1:0-10828 GCF_040797585.1 Clostridium sp. | reverse complement strand
ATCTAATCCTTATTGGAAAGAAGCCTTTACAACTAATGAAAGAAGAATCTGGGCTGATAGAATAGGTAACTTAATATTTATAAATGGTACCAAAAATCCTCAAGCTTCAGGAAAGGCCTTTGATGAAAAACTTAAAACTTATATAGTTAAAAAGGGAGAGTTTGAAATAAATAAAAACATACTTAAGCTAGATAAGTGGAATGTAGAAAAGATTCAAAAGAGACAAGAGGAAATGATAAATAAAGCTATGAATATATGGATGAATAGCTAAATATTTAATTTATTATGATCTGGGATAGAGGTGTTATCTTTATTCCAGATTATTTGTTTAAAAAATATAGTTTTAAATATAGCAATCTAGTATAGGGATTTCTATATTTATACTAGATTATTTTTTACTCATATAGCTTAATTATAGTACACATTTTAAGTAGAAGATATTAATAGTAGCTATAGAATAAATTCTGTTAAGCTTTCACTGAGGTAATAAGGTAGTTTTTAATCAGCTATTATAATGAATATCAATATATGTATAGATATTATAAATTAGAAAGAATAATATATATAGGCTAAAATAAAGATATTATGTGGTAAAAGGGGGATTTATACTAATGGTGGATTTTGATAAGGTGATAAATAGAAGAAATACCATGTGTGCTAAGTGGGATACAGTATCAGAAGATATACTTCCTATGTGGGTAGCTGATATGGATTTTGAAAGTCCAAAGGAAGTCATAGAAGCTCTTAGGGAGAGGGTAGACCATGGGGTATATGGATATTTAGATTCCATTGATTCTTACTATGAAGCAGTGAAGAATTGGATGGAAAAAAGACATAATTATAATGTGGATAAGTCATGGATAGTGAGCACTCCAAGCGTTGTAGCTACTATAAATATTGCTATAAGAGCTTTTACTAAGGAGGGAGATAAGATACTTATTGAGACTCCAGTATACCATCCCTTCTTTCATGCAGTGAAAAATAACAATAGAACCCTTGTGGAGAGCAGCCTTATTTTCAATGAGGAAAAATATGTGATGGATTTTCAGGACTTAGAGAATAAATTTAAACATGGAGTAAAGTTAATGATATTATGTAGTCCCCATAATCCAGTGGGAAGGGTATGGACTAAGGAGGAGCTAATAAATCTTAGAGACCTTTGTTTAAAATATAAGGTTCTAGTGATTTCAGATGAAATACATTCAGATCTTACTTTTAAAGATAACCCTCATACTGTATTTGCTTCTTTAGGGAATGGAATTGAGGATATATCTATAACATGTATAGCTCCTAGTAAAACTTTTAATATAGCAGGAATACAGGCCTCTAATGTTATTATACATAATAAAGCCTTGAGGGATAAGTTTGTTTCAGAGCTTGATTCAGTAGGATTCCATTCAATAAATATTTTTGCAGTGGCTGCATTAACAGCAGCTTATAATTCCTCAGAGTATTGGCTTGATGAGCTTTTAGTTTATATAAAAGATAATTATTTATACGTAAAAGAATACTTAGAGAAGCATATACCAAAGGTAAAAGTTATGCCTTATGAGAGTACTTATCTTTTATGGCTTGACTTTAGAGAACTTAATTTATCTCAAGAGGAGTTAGTAAAGTTGTTAGAAGAAAAGGCTAAGATATTCTTAAACGATGGAACTATGTTTGGAAAAGATGGAAAAGGGTTTATGAGAATGAACATAGGATGTCCAAGAGAGCTTTTAAATGAAGGTCTAAAGAGGTTAAAAAGAGGGGTAGACTCCTTAGAAATATAAAATCATTTAAAAATTTATATTATATTTTTATGATATAAAGGTTTAGAAATTTTAAATTAAGTAATTTCAACTAGCTGAAAAAGTAGAATTAAATATATTATTCATAAAAGTGTAAGTACTTTATAAAAGTGCTTACACTTTTATTTTGTAAAAAAAACTATGAAAATCATTATCTTTCCAAAAATTTTTATGAAAATTATTATAATATTGAAAAAACTCTGAAAAAAGATTAAGATAGTTAATGGAGATAAGAAAAAATTAACTAACATAAGTTAATCTTGATTTTTATATGATGGCTAGGAGTTGTAACACCCCCATCCTCTTAAAAGGAGGGGAATGACAGCTGCTAAGCCCCTAGATTAACTCATCTAACCTTCAGATGGTGAAAAGAATCCACCTGAAGGAAGATTCATTCTATGAAAGAAGGGGAAGAGATATGAAAAGTATAAGAAAAACGGTGGCTTTAGCATTAAGCGCTATTATGATTATGGGGGTTTTTGTTGGGTGTAATAATGGTAAAGAGGCAAAAGTTCAAGAGGACAAGCCTAAAGTAGAGGCGAAAAAGGAAGAAAAAACACTTCTTGTGTATAGTGGAGCAGGGCTTAAAAAACCTATGGAGGAAATTGCTAAGATCTTTGAAAAGGATAACAATGTAAAGATTGAATATAATTATGCGGGATCTGCACAACTGCTTAGTCAGTTAGAGTTAAGTAAAAAGGGGGATGTATTTATAGTTGGTTCCATGGATACATATAATTCTGCTAAGGAAAATGGGTTAGTTTTAGATAATAAGACTGTAGCTTATCATACTCCAGTTATAGCAGTACCTAAGGGAAATCCAAAGAATATAAAATCTTTAGAAGATATGGCTAAGGAAGGAGTAAAGGTACTACTAGGGGATGAAAAGGCAAATGCTGTAGGAAAAACATCTCAGGATATTATAAAGAAGAATAATCTACCGGGTATTAATAATAATGCTATAGCTAAAACAGCCACAGTAAGTGAAATGGTAACACCTCTTAAGGAAGGGAAGGGAGATGCAGCCATAGTTACAGCAGATTCAGTTTATGGAAATAAGGATATAGAAACTATAAAGATACCAGAGGATAAAAATGTAGATCAGATTTTACCAATAGCTACTGTAGAGTCAAGTAAGGAAAAGGAATTAGCTAATAAGTTTGTAGACTTTGTGTCATCTAAAGAAGGAAAGTCTATATTTGAAAAATATGGCTTCAAACCTGTACAGTAGATAGGAAATGAAAGATAAAATTTATTTATCAATTTTTGTAACATTTTTTATAATAGTATTTATAATAATTTTAAGTCCCTTAATCTTACTTATGATTAGGGGCTTTCCTACTATACTACAGTGCTTAGCTTCAGAGGAAGTAATATTTTCTATAAAGATGAGCCTAAACACATCCTTAATATCTACTTTAATATGCTTATTTATGGCTATGCCTACAGCATACTTTTTAAGTAGTAGGGAATTTAGGGGAAAGAGATTTGTTAGCTTACTTATATATATGCCTATGAGCCTTCCACATTTGGTATCAGGAATTGCCCTGCTTATATTATGTAGTAATACCTTAATTTTTAACTGGCTTTCTATTAAGGGAATTGATTTTGTTTTTACAAAGTATGGAATAGTACTAGCTCAAGTATATGTAAATCTACCTTTCATGATAAAAATTCTTCAAGAAGCTTTTGATGAAAGAAATAATAAAATGGAGTTAGTTGCAAGAACCTTAGGATGTAGTAAGGTAAAAACTTTTTTCTATATAACATTACCTTTAATTAAAGGAGGGTTAGTTGCATCTATTATAATGACTTGGTGTAAAGCCTTAGGAGAATTTGGAGCAGTTATGATGCTCGCGGGTACTACAAGGATGAAAACCGAGATTATGCCTACAGCAATATTTTTAAATGTATCCACAGGAGATTTAGATTTAGCCTTAGGTATAGCTACTATTTTAATAATTATATCCGTAGCTTCAACTCTTATTTTTAACATGATAAACAGAAGAAGGTGGAAGGTGAAGGAGCAATGATAAATATAGAAAATCTTAATTTGACCCTTAAGGGCTTTTCTTTAAAAGATATAAATTTAAGGGTTGAAGAAGGGGAGTATTTTATTCTGCTTGGACCTAGTGGTTCAGGAAAGACACTACTTTTAGAAACCATTGCAGGACTATATACTCCAATAAGTGGAGGGATATATGAAGGTGATGAAGATTTTTTATCCCTTCCAATAGAAAAGAAGAGAGTAGGTATGGTTTATCAAAACTATGAGTTATTTCCCTTTTTAAACGTTAGAGACAATATTGGATTTGGGCTAAAAATGCAAAAGGAGAAGAAGGGAGTTATAGATATTAAAATAAAAGAAGTTATGAAGCTATTTAAAATAGAGAAATTAGCCAATAGATATCCTAAGAAGCTAAGTGGAGGAGAAAAGCAGAGAGTAGCATTAGCTAGAGCTTTAATAATTTCTCCTAAAATATTGCTGTTAGATGAGCCTACCAGTGCTTTAGATGAAGTAATAAAAAAAGAAATTCAAAGAGAACTTAAAAGGATACATAATACATTTACCTCTTCTATAATACATGTAACTCACAGTATAGAGGAGGCACTTTACCTAGGAGACAAGATAGGAATAATAGAAAAAGGTACTATAAGAAAGATATATAATAGAGAAGAATTTAGGAATGTTATAGAAAAGCAAGGAGTAGAAAAACTCTTTAGCGCTTAAATTAAGTTATAGAGTAAGAACATAAAATCATTAAAAAACTTATAGGATTTTTAATTCAAAATTATTTTATACACAACTTAAGACTTATCATTTTCAATGATTAAGTATAGGTGTAAGTAAAGATTCAGGATGAAAAAAACTAAGAGGGACTTTTTATTATAGAAATCTAATTGTTTTAAATGAATTAATTTGAAGTGGAAAATTGACTATCATAAGAAAATAAATTAGATAATTCAATAGAAATTTAACTAGCGTAAGATATTAAAGAATCGATTAAGTTGATATAAAAAGTGGTTTAACTTCTCATAGAATTATTTCTTATTTAAAAATTATATAAGTTTGGGGATTTTATTACATAATAAATAATCCAGAAATAAAAGTGATTTTTATAGACCAGTTAAAAGATAGGGGGAGAAGTAATGGAATTTTATTTAGATTTAAAGAAAAAATTAGATGAAATAATCAAAAAGCATAACTTCAAAGAAGAGGAAGTATATATCACAACTAAAGCATTAACGCCAGAGGAAGCTATAGGTATAACAAAGAGAAAGGATTTTCCTCTTCTCAATGGACGAGAGGTACTAGTAAATGCTGAATTTAAAGGAGATATAGGACAAGCTTATACTGATTCTCCAGCGGCCTTTAGAGGCACATTAAAGGAAATAATGGAATTAGACCTAAGTAGTAATTATAATAAGGCCCTTTTTATAGCCTCATTAAATGCAGTTATGAAACATCTAAATTTAGCAGATAGAACTATACATTGTAAAGACAATGAACCAGAAGAATGTGGAGAAAAAATGAGAGAGTATTTTCTTAATCATCATAAGGGAGAAAATATAGCACTAATAGGACTTCAACCAGCCATTTTAGATTATTTAAAGGATGATTTTAATATTAGAGTTTTAGATTTAGATGTAGAAAAGGTGGGAACTATTCAGTATGGAGTAAACATAGAGCATGGAATTAAGGACTATGAAAATGTTATAGAATGGGCAGATATAATACTTGCAACAGGTAGCACTAGTGCTAATGGTAGTATGGAAAACTTTACAAAATTAAATAAAAAGGTGTATTTTTATGGAACTACCATAGCTGGAATAGGAGAACTATATAACCTTAATAGATTATGCTTTTGTTCTAAGTAACTTTTAAATATATAAAAAATTGAAAACTTATAATGAATTTTTATGCTGAAGAAAGTTAATGGTTTTAAGACAAGTTATTTTAATCAAAAACTTACTAACATGATAAGGTCAATTATTAAAAAAATACATATAATTTGAAATTAAGTTTCTGACATAAATACTAAAAATTAGAGTTAATTTAGGGCTTTATCATAATATATATTGTGATAAAGCCCATTTTTTATATATTCACTTTATTCAAAGAAAACTATAATAATCTTAATAGGTAAGAAATTATTTATGAAATATATGTACTATCTAACATAATATATAGCATAAATTTTACTTAAATAATCTGTATCAGTACTATAATTTTTAATATTATTCTATAAATATTGAAAGTTTCTTATGAATTATGTATTATGTATTAAGAGATAAATTGTTTTTATAAGATTATTCTGTCCTACCGCTATATCTTAGTGATATCAATACTTAAATTTCCAGCTTAAAAAATGTTTATTAGTTGAACCTTATACAGGATTATATAAGGGTATATAGGGTTTTCACTGAAAATTTATTTTATATACTACTTGAAGTCTGTAATTTTAAAGGGAAGTTCATAAGTTGACACTGAAGCTGGAAGCTCTATAGCATAAGTTATATCTAAATTTAATAATAGAAAAGCATTTATAACATAGTCGTAGAAAAAATTATATAAGCTTATATAGTAATTATTTTTATATAATATATACATAATTATGTTCTAGGTTTAATTTTATGAAGAGGTGATATTATGGAATTTAAAACTTTTCAAGGAAAAGATGTACTTTTTAAAGATGCTGAATATATAAGAACCATGGTGTTTGTGGAAGAACAAGGGGTTTTAAAGGATATTGAAATGGATGATTTAGATGACAGAGCTATTCATATAGTTATGTATAATGAAAATCTTCCTATAGCTACAGGAAGAATTGTAGAGATAGAACCAAAGGTCTATAAAGTAGGTAGAGTTGCTGTCTTAAAGGAGTTTAGAGGACAAAAATTAGGATATAAGGTAATGGAAAAGATTATAGAAATATGTAAAGAGAGCGATTTTAAAGAGATAAGACTTAATGCTCAATTAAGGGCTAAGGACTTTTATAAATCTTTAGGTTTTATAGAAAATGGAGAAATATTTTTAGAAGCTAATATAGAACATATAGCTATGTACTTAGGAGGATAACACTTAATGGAGAAAAGAATAGACTTAACTGAGGGACATATTACCTCAAAACTTATAAAATTAGCCCTTCCCATAATGGGAACTTCATTTATACAAATGGCATATAATATGACGGATATGATATGGATTGGAAGAGTTGGTAGTAATGCTGTGGCAGCAGTTGGAACCGCTGGCTTCTTTACCTGGCTTGCTATGGCATTTATTATGATATCTAAAATAGGGGCAGAGATAAAGGTATCTCAAAGTCTTGGAAGACATGACCAAGAAGCAGCAAGAAAATATGTAATTAGTGCTATACAAATAAATATAGTTTTAGCTATACTTTATGGACTAGTAGTATATATATTTAGAAAACCATTTTTAGACTTTTTTAAGCTAGGAGATCCAGAGGTGATTTCCATGGCTGAGACCTATCTTGTGGTCATGGTTATTGGTATGGGATTTTATTTTATAAATCCAGTATTTACTGCCATATTTAATGGAGCGGGAAGTAGTAGAACTCCCTTCCTTATAAACACCATAGGACTTATATTTAATATAGTATTTGATCCAGTACTTATAATGGGAATAGGACCTTTTCCTAAGATGGGAGTATTGGGAGCAGCCATTGCAACAGTTCTTGCACAAGCTATTGTAACTCTTTGTTTTATAATAGTTATGTTAAAGAGTAAAGAGAAGTTTTTAAAGGTTTCTATATTTTCAAAGCCAGATATGGAGCACATAAAGGTTATATGCAAGTTAGGGTTTCCAGTAGGATGCCAAAATGGACTATTTACTATATTCTCTATGTTTATAGCTAGAATAATTGCAGGGTGGGGACCACTTGCCATAGCAGTACAAAAGGTAGGTTCTCAAATAGAAGCTATATCATGGATGACAGCAGGGGGATTCTCTACAGCTCTTGGAGCTTTTGTTGGACAGAACTATGGAGCTAAAAAGTATGAGAGAATATTAAAAGGATACAAAGCAACCATGGGAATGGCAGTTGTGGTTGGTATACTTGCAACAATATTACTTGTTTTTGCCGGAGAAACTGTATTTGGATTCTTTATACCAGAGGCTGAAGCAATAAAATATGGACAAGTATATCTTAGAATACTTGGATATTCTCAATTATTTATGTGTATTGAAATAACTACATCAGGAGCCTTTAATGGTCTTGGAAAAACTTATATACCATCAGTAATAAGTACAATTTTAACTGGAGCTAGAATTCCGGCGGCATATCTTTTATCTAGTATACCAGCCTTAGGTCTTGATGGAGTGTGGTGGAGTATAAGTATAAGCAGTATAGCTAAGGGAATTATAATGACATTAGCTTTCATCGGACTTTTAAAGATAAATAAGCTATTTAATGATGAGATAGCTTTAAATAAAGTTAGTTAATAGAGGGGAATATGTGGAGCTCATATTAAAAAATGGCTTAATTTCTCATAGAAGGTTAGGATATAAAAAAGTTAGGGTATAAAAATATATTGTATTTGGGGGAATCAATTATGAAGATTACAAGGGATACCATAATAAAAGATGTGGTAAAGATGAATCCTAAGGCTGAAGAGCTTTTTTTAGAAAGAGGTATGCATTGCCTTCAATGTCCTACAGCCGAAACAGAAAGTCTTGAACATGCAGCCCTTGTTCATTGCTTTGATTTAGATGAGCTTTTGGAAGAACTTAATAAGTAATTCTTAGACTCTTAGTAAGAGTTACTTATAGAGGAAAGTATTATATTATAGTTTATAAGGTAGGATATTAGTAAAGCTATAATCCTTTATAAGATTTTAATATGAGAAGTATAGATATGAATCAAAACTAAAGAGAAATATAGAACGAATCTTCTTTTAGATGAGTTAATCTAGGGGCGTAGCAATTGTTAGCCATCGCCGTTCAAGAGGATGAGGGGGTTACAGCTCCTAGCCATAAGATAAAAAGAATAAGTGTAGCAATACTATAATTAGGGAACTTATATTAAAATCTCTAGACGAGGGAATCTTTTATGTGAGACTTTTAAAATAATAGTATGCTATGCTTATTCTTTTTTTAGGGGGTAATACCAATATATATTAATTAAGATGTTAGCTTAGTTTTAAAAGGTAGCAGTCCATGGAGTTAAGATTTTTAAGTTTTAGCTTATTGTCTCTAATCTCGAAGGTCTCTCCAGTGAAAAGCTCCTTTAGATTTCCACTTATATATTCCTTTAAATTTTGAGAAAGATCCCAGTGGAAGGAAGTCCTTCTTTTAGAAAGGTTAAATACAGCAATGTAATAACCACTTTCCCCTTTAACTAAAAAGGAGAAGATATTTTCCTTATAAATATAAGGAATTATTTTTTCACAATTATTTAAACTTGAGGCAAGCTCAAGAGATGCTTCAAGAGATATATACTCTGGCTTTATAGAGCTTGTTATAATTTCTAAGAGCTCCTTAACCTTTGAGTTTTTTATGGAATACTTATTATCATAAATATATATGCTGTTAAGTAAAAGTGTTTTTATTAAAAAATGCATATCAAAACTATAAATAGGTTTTGAGAATATTTTTGAAGTATAAGGCTTTATTCTATTTATATAGGCAAAGTTATGAGAAAGCATAAGACCAAAAGGAACATCCTTTGAAAGTAAGATGGCATTAGGAAAGGTCTTATTTATATCCTCAGTAAGAAAATCTATATAATTATAAACATTAAATCTTTTATATTTTCTAACAATATTTATATATTCCATAACATTATTAATCTCTATATAAGAGGAAGACAGAAGTAATCTTTTTACTTTATCCATAATATAATGACGTCCTAGAGCTGATGTAATATCTATAGGATATAGGGTTTCCCCATTTATTTTTACTTTTATAGGATCAAAATTATTTCTTAAAATATAACTGCTTAATTTGTTAGTAAAAAGTATATTTTCTTCCTTTCTTCTTTCAAAGACTTGAAGTTTTTCAGGGGAAGAAGTATTAGTATTTTTTATAGCTGCACAATAGGAAGTTATAAGATTTATATAATTTATATCATGGGAGAAGAACAGGGGGTCAAGGGTAAATTCTTCTCCCTGGTGAATAGCTTGGTTTATAAAATCATAGGTAGCATTTATTATTAATGAGTTTTTCTTTGAAAGAATATCTATGTGGTTATAGCTACTCTTACTACTTAAAAAACCTAGTATTAAGTTTAGATAGTCTTCACTAAATAACATAGAGAACATGTAAGAAGAGCTATCTCTACTACTTACAGGGTGGATATCAATATCCTTTGAAATATCCTCATGAAAGTTTAAATACCAATCATAATCATCCTTATCTAGAACAAATGTTGTAAGAGAAAGATTATTTATGTTAATTTTTTTAGTTCCAGTATTTAATAAAGATATATTTATTATATTGTTAGTAGAGTTTATCTTAAGATAAAGACCTTCATATATGTTTATTGTATTAACATGAGAGGGAATAGATAATTCAAAGATTTCCTCATTTATAGTTAAAGTTAGATTAGAAATGTTATAATACAATTAAATCACCTCATGTTCTTAAATCTTAAATAAAGTAATTGGTAGAATATTAAAATAACTCCTTATGCTAGTTAATTTATATAATTGAAGTTTATTGGATTTCATAAATAGAATTTTTAAACTTTTGAATTCTAATTTATAAGTTTAAACTATCTTAAGATTTAACTAGCACAATAGGTTAAAATACTTACTAATTATTTTTTTATATTTTATTTATAAATACCACTAATGCAGAGGGAATCTGCAAGGCATAACCTATGCTGTAGCACAAGTATAACATTATGGATAAAATTGGAAAAGAAAAACAGTAATCTATATATCAACATATTTCAAATAAAAAATGAAGAACTTTAAGGAATAGAACTTAACAGGATACAAAAAAATAAAAACACCCTTGAGTTTTTACATATTAACAAATATATATACAGTAGATTTGTCATATTATATAATAT
>NZ_JBFNEO010000088.1:0-11122 GCF_040797585.1 Clostridium sp. | reverse complement strand
ATATATGGCTTACGGAGAAAACCATAGAAGAATATATAAATAACCCATTTATCAATCCCAATTATAGAAAAGGCTTAGATGATACTTTAGATCTTGCCATAGAAGAGCTTAGTTTAAGTGGATATTTTGAATCGTTTAAAGAAGAACTTAAAAGAGAACTTACCCTATGTGAGTATAAAAAGCTTTTAATGGATATAAGAAGTAGATGTAAAGAGGTAGAGAAGATAGAAGGAAAAACCTATTGGGTAAGTAAGTTAAGAGGGAATGTTACTACTTACATAAAAGAACTACAAATAATAGCACCTTGGGTTGATTTATCTGGTAGTAAGGATTCAATACTTTCTAAAACCCTTAATAATATTCTATTAGAGACTTCTTTAAAAAACATAACAGAAGAGCTTAATATCCTCCTTGAGGACAATAAGGAGGAACTTACTAATAACAGTGAACTTAGAATCCTTATAAAGAGAGGTATAAAGTCCTTAGAGAAACTTAAATATGATATGAAAGATATTTTAAGCAAACTAAAATCCATAGGAGATAACATGGATTTTTCTATGTTATATAACAAGGATAGAGGATTATTTTCTATAGGCTATGATGTTAATAATAAAACTTTAAACAACTCCTATTATGATCTTATGGCATCAGAGGCAAGGGTAGCTTCCTATGTTGCTATAACTAAAGGTGATGTACCTGAAGAACATTGGTGGAATCTAGGTAGATCCTTAACTCCTATGGGAAGAGGAGTTGGACTCTTATCATGGAGTGGAACTATGTTTGAATACCTAATGCCTTTTATAATACTAAAAAATTATGAAGGGTCTCTTTGGAATGAAACTTATAAAGGGGTAGTTGAAGAGCAAGTTTACTATGGTGAGATAAAGAAAATACCTTGGGGAATATCTGAAAGTGGATATTTCCATTTTGATAACTCTATGATATACCAGTATAAAGCCTTTGGTATACCTAAAGCAGGATTAAAAAGAGGGTTAGAAGATGACACTGTAATTTCGCCATATTCTACTATGATGGCTTTAATGGTGGATTATAAGAAAGCTATAAGAAACTTAAAAGTTTTAGAGAGAAATAAGGTTTTAGGTCTTTATGGATTCTATGAGGCCCTTGATTATACAAAAGATAGAGTATCAAAAGGGAAGGAATTTTCAATAATAAAATCCTTTATGATACATCATGAAGGTATGGCATTAATGAGTATTGTTAATGTTTTAAGTAACAATATATTCAGGGAAAGATTCCATAAAAAAGAAGAGGTTATAAGTGGAGAACTCCTTCTTCAAGAGAGCACATATAGGGATATAACCTTCCATAAGGAAAGATTTAAGGAAGAAAAGCTTCATAATAAAGAGCTTCCAGAGGTAATAGTTAGAAACTATAATACTGGAATTACAGAGTTTCCAGAGAGCGTAGTACTATCTAATGGAAGCTATCATACAATGATAAACAATAGCGGAAGTGGATTTAGTAAGGTTAAAGATATGAATCTTTATAGATGGAGTAAGGATTATGTAAATGATAATAAGGGGATGTTCATATACTTAAGGGATATGAGCTCTTCAGAATATTGGAGTGCTACTTTTCAACCAACAAAGAGAGAGTCTGATAAATATCATGTAGATTTTACACTTCATAAAGCAGAATTTACAAATCAGTACAGAGGAATAGAAAGTAAATTATCTGTAGCAGTAAGTAATGAAGAGAATATGGAAGTTAGGGCATTGACTCTTGAGAATAATACTGAGGAAGATAAAGTAATAGAGATTACAACATACCTAGAGGTTACTTTAAGCACCCAGGAAGCAGATATATCTCACAAGGCTTTTAGTAACTTATTTATAAGAACAGAATCCTTTGAAGATAATGTGCTTTTAGCATACAGAAGGCCTAGAGCCAAGGGACAAAAGAAACCTTATATATTTCAAAAGATACTATTTCAAGGAGAAAAAATAGGGGCAGTTGAGTATGAGACTTCTAGATTAAACTTTATAGGACGTGGAAATGATGAAGATAATCCAAGGGTTATGAACCGAGAAATTCCTCTTGAAAATAGTGAAGGTACTGTAATTGATCCTATTTTTAGCCAAAGAATAAGAATGAAAATACCAAAGGGTGAAAAGGTTAAAGCATATGTAGTTATTGGAAGTTCTGAAAGTAAGGAAGAGGCAATAGATATATGTAATAGATATTCATCTATAGAAGGATGTAGAGGGATATTTAATGGATCTTATAATAATTCTTTAGGGGAGCTTTCATATTTAGGTCTTAAATATAAGCAGGCGTCTCTTTATCAAATGATGGCTAGTAGAATACTCTACACTAACAAGGATATAAGGAGAAGGGAAACTTATATAAAATCTTTAAATAAGCATCAAAAGGATTTATGGTCCTTTGGAGTGTCAGGAGACTTACCTATAGTTACATTAAATATAAAGGATACATCTCATGTAGATATAGTACGACAATGTGTACAGTGTCATGAGTACCTAAATAGAAGAGGAGTAGAATTCGATCTTTTAGTAATAAATGAAGAGGAATTTAGTTATGATATGCCTCTTCAAGGTTCGCTTTTTACAATTATAAATAAATATTCCTCTGCAAGTATTAATAATTTAAGAGGAAAAATATTCATTCAAAGCTATGATAACTTAAAGGATGAGGGAATAAGCTTTATAAAAGCCATAAGCACCATATATATAGATGGAAAAGAAGAGGATGCATTTTTCTCTCTGTTATTTAAGGGAGAGGATAATCTCACCTACAATCTTAGAGGACTTCCTAAGGAAGTTTATAATAATTCCATTATAAAAGAAGAGGTAGTAGAAGAAATGCCTCTAAAGTGGAAAAGGGAAAAGTATATGGCAGAAATAGGTGAGAGTATATGGGAAGGAAATCAAGGTAAATCTAGTGGAAGTAACGAAGAGTGCTATGATATAGGAAGGTTAAAATTCTTTAATGGACTAGGCGGTTTTAATGAGAAGAATCATTACGTTATAGTATTAAAAAACAACAATAACACTCCAGCACCTTGGATAAATGTAATAAGTAATAAAAAGTTTGGGTTTCACATATCAGAAAGTGGGTCTAGTTATACATGGTATAAGAATTCAAGGGAGAACAAACTAACTCCTTGGAATAATGATTTTGTAAGTGACACATTAGGGGAAGCTTTATTTTTAAGAGATGAAGAAAATGGAGAAGTGTTTAGTATAACCCCAAAACCTTTAAGAGGAAAAGAAGAGTATGTAGTAGAGCATGGATTTGGTTTCTCTAAATTTAGTCATATGAGTAATGATATAAAAGGGGAAATAACTTGGTTTACCCCATTAGATCATAGTCTTAAGATAGGAATAGTGAAACTTAAAAACTTACAAGGAAATAAAAGAAAAATATCTTTAACTTACTATAGCAATTTGATTTTAGGGGTGAATGAACAAGGAGTTCATAAAACCATATCCACTTATTATGATGAAGAAGGTAACTTCATATATGGAAAAAACCCTTACAGTGAGAAGTTTGGAGATACAAACTGCTATTTAAAAATAATAGGAGGAGAAGATATTAGCTACTGTGGAGATAGGGAAGATTTCATAGGAAGAGGTAGAAACATAAACTCATCAATGGCTATGGATATTGATAGACTAAATAACAAGGTAGGTGGAGGCTTTGACTCTATATTAAGCTACAGAACTTCCGTATATATAGAGGGTAATGAAGAAAAGATATTAACTATTGTAATGGGAGCAGAGGAGAATATAGAAAATATAAGAAATTTATTAGGAAGTTATTCTACCATTGATTTTGTATCACATAAGCTAAATGAAGTAGAAACTCATTGGAGAAATCTTGTAGGAACCTTTGAAGTAAGTACTCCAGATGATAGCTTAAACATATTAGCTAACGGATGGCTACTTTATCAAGTTATAAGTTGTAGATATTATTCAAGAACTGCTTTCTATCAATCAGGAGGAGCTTATGGATATAGGGATCAGCTCCAAGATTCACTATCCATAGGTCTTGTAGATTCAAATATTACTAGAAATCAAATAAGGCTAAATGCCTCAAGACAATATGAAGAAGGGGACGTTCAGCACTGGTGGCATCCAGTAGTGGATTCTGGAATAAGAACAAGGTTCAGTGATGATTTATTGTGGCTTCCTTATGGTGTTATAGATTATATAAATAATACTGGAGACTATAGTATCTTAGAGGAAGAAGAGTATTATTTAAAGGATGAGCCATTAGCTAAAGGAGAAGATGAAAGATATACTTTAACTAATTACTCAACTAAAAAAGGAACTATATATGAACATTGCATAAAGGCTATTGATAGAAGTCTAAAGCTAGGGGAACATGGTATACCTCTTATGGGTTGTGGTGATTGGAATGACGGTATGAGTACAGTGGGAAATAAGGGTACTGGCGAGAGCGTATGGCTTGGATGGTTCCTTTCCTACATACTAAAATACTTCCCGGATATATGCAAACATATGGGAGATGTAGAAAGAGAAGAAAAGTATTTAAAGTTTAGGGAAGAGATTTTAAATAATATAGAAGAAAATGCCTGGGATGGAGCTTGGTATAGAAGAGCTTATTTTGATGATGGTACTCCACTAGGATCTATTGAAAATGAAGAATGTTCTATTGATTCTCTGCCTCAGAGCTGGAGCATAATAGCTGAAGGAAATAATAGAGAAAGACAGATAAAAGCTATGAAATCTGTAGAGGATTATTTAGTAAATCAGTTAAATGGAATGATTCTTCTTTTATCACCACCTTTTGATAGCTCTAAATTAGAGCCAGGATATATAAAAGGATACGTGCCAGGAGTTCGTGAAAATGGAGGGCAGTATACCCATGCAGCTCTTTGGGTCATAATGGCAATGGCTGAGATTGGTAATACAGAAAGAGCATTAGAGCTTTTAAATATGATAAATCCTATAAATCATACCCTAACATTTAAGGAGTGTGAAAAGTATAAGGTTGAACCTTATGTAATAACAGCGGATGTATATATTAAAGAGCCACATGGAGGAAGAGGTGGATGGAGCTGGTACACTGGGGCAGCATCATGGACATATAAGGTTATACTTCAGTCAATATTAGGATTTCAACTAGTTAAAGGAAAAGGCTTTACTGTAAATGTGAATATGCCAAGTAGTTGGAATAAGTACTCTATAACTTATAGAAGGAATGAAAAGGAAATATATAATATAACAGTTACAAGAGGAGAAGAGAAGGGATTATATATGAATAGTAAGAAAATAGATGAGGATGTTATATTATTTAGTGAAGGAATACATGAAGTTTCTATAATTGTCTAAATAAGAAGCTGTATCAAAAAATTTTTAAATTATAACTTAACATAGAGCTATGTAATAACTCATATATATGAATTACTACATAGCTCCTTTTTATAGGGTTTCTGCTACAAGAGTAAAACTAGAAGATTTAGTCCTCTAAATCTTCCATTACATGGGTGTAATCAAATTCTTGATATGCAATATTGTTCGCTACTATATCATCAGTTACATTATCAGGCATTCTGCTATAGGTTTTTCTATCTTTAGAATAGCTTCGACGATTAGTAGGCTCCTGTTCTAGATAGTATCTTTCCTTGGGAAGATAAACTTTTTCTTTATGATTTTTCATTATAATCACCTTCCTTAATAAATAGTTTTACTCAATCTATAAAAAATATAACAAGTAATAAATGGGGAGTTAATCAATAGTAATTATTAATAAATAGTAAATTTTCACAATATCCTATTAAACTTTATACAATATTTTGATATAATGAAAATATAGATAAATAAGGTTTGTTAGGAGGATTTTGTAATGTCAAAGTTAAATGAAGTATATAAGTGTGAAACATGTGGACATATGGTAGAGGTGGTTCATCCATCAATGGCAAACTTAGTTTGTTGTGGAAAGCCAATGACTCATTTAGTAGAGAATACAGTGGATGCTGCTAAAGAAAAGCATATTCCAGTTATAGAAAAAATAGAAGGTGGAGTTCTTGTAAAAGTTGGGTCAGTAGAACACCCAATGGAAGAAAAGCACTATATCGAGTGGATAGAAGTAATCACTGAAAATAAGGTTTACAGAAAGCACTTAAATCCAGGAGAAAAGCCAGAAGCTAAGTTCTTAATAGAGGAACAAATCATATCAGTAAGAGAATACTGTAACCTACACGGACTTTGGAAGGCTTAATATATAAGAAAAAAAGATAGCATAAGGAAGAGGCTTGTCTAATAAGACAAGCCTCCTTTAATTTTAGTTATAAAGTTATATAGATAAACTACATGATGATTGAAACTAAATCATAAGCTATCATTATTTAAAGCTTATTCAAAGGTTGAGCTTTGAGAGGGTTTATTCATAATATAACTTAAAGCTTATTTTATACACTACTTAAAATCTAGAGTTTTAAAGAATTAATAAATAAAAAATAAAAACCAACATAATAGCTGGTTTTTATTTTTTTACATATATTATTCCGTTTTACCGATATCAGATAATACAAGACCTTTATTATGATCTAGAGCCCAGCTTATACCCCAATCACTTTGGAATATAAGAAGATTTCTATCCTTAAGATCCTTAACCTTCTTAGTATCAGAAGTTACACTTATAGAATCCATGTCAATATCAGTGTTTTCTATCCATCTAACATAGTTATAAGGAAGTCTATCCATTTTAATATCTACGTTATATTCATGGTTAAGTCTGTATTCTAAAACTTCAAATTGTAGAACACCTACAACTCCAACTATAATCTCTTCCATTCCTACAAAATGCTCTTTAAATACCTGAATAGCACCTTCTTGAGCAATTTGGGTAATACCTTTTACAAACTGCTTTCTTTTCATAGAATCCACTGGTCTAACTCTAGCAAAATGTTCAGGAGCAAAGGTTGGTATTCCTTCAAACTTAAACTTCTTTGGATTTTTACATAGGGTATCACCAATACTATATATACCTGGATCAAATACACCTATTATATCTCCTGCATAAGCCACATCAACTATTTCTCTGTCTTGAGCTAAAAATTGTTGTGGTTGAGAGAGTTTAACTTTATTCTTACCTTGGACATGGAAAACGTCCATTCCTTTTTCAAACTTTCCAGAACAAATTCTCATAAATGCAAGTCTATCTCTATGTTGAGGGTTCATGTTAGCTTGTATTTTAAAGACAAATGCTGAGAATGGCTCATCAAATATATCTATTTCACCTATGTCTGATTGTCTAGGGGTAGGTGAGCTTGTAAGAGTTAAAAAGTGTTTTAAGAAAGCTTCTACACCAAAGTTTGTTAAAGCACTTCCAAAGAACACAGGTGTTAAGTCACCTGAAGACACTTTCTCTACACTAAATTCATCACCGGCATAGTCAAGAAGTTCTATATCCTCTTTAAGTTTTTCGTGAAGATCACTTCCTAAAAGATCTGTGAATATAGTATCGTCAACTGAACCTTTTACAGTTTCAACTTCTGTTTGACCATGATTTCCACCATTAAAAACTAATACATTATTAGTTTCACGTTCAAATACTCCCTTAAAATGAGCACCAGATCCTATAGGCCAATTCATTGGATAGGTCTTTATTCCAAGCTCATTTTCAATTTCTTCTAAAAGCTCAAAAGGATCTTGAGATTCTCTATCCATCTTATTTACAAAAGTAAATACAGGGATACCTCTTAGAGCGCAGACCTGGAATAATTTTTTAGTTTGTGCTTCTATACCCTTAGCACCATCAATAACCATTACAGCACTATCAGCTGCCATAAGGGTTCTATATGTATCTTCACTAAAGTCCTGGTGACCAGGAGTATCTAGTATGTTTATACAATAACCATCATAATTAAATTGCATAACAGATGAAGTTACTGATATACCTCTTTGCTTTTCTATTTCCATCCAGTCCGACACAGCATGCTTAGAAGATTTTCTAGCCTTTACAGAACCAGCAAGTCTTATAGCCCCTCCGTATAAAAGGAATTTTTCAGTTAATGTAGTTTTACCAGCATCTGGGTGAGAAATAATAGCGAAGGTCTTTCGTTTTTCTATTTCTTTAATTAATTCACTCATAGTTAACCTCCTATTAAGTAGTATAGGCCTAATTCTTTATTATAAGTCTATTAAAAATATAAGTTAAGCCTCTTTTTTCACATTTTCTTTTTTTCCTTCTAATATATCAAGGATTTTTTTGCTTCTTTCTTTAGTTTCTCCATTTATCACTGTGTAAGGTATTCTTTCAGCTTCTAAGAATCCTTTTATATTAGAGTCTACATCTTTAGCCATATCCTCATCCTGCCATCTAACTCCATCTTGCTTATAACCAAATTCTCTTGGCACAAAGAATATGTGATCATATTTATTTACATCTTTTAAGGCTAAGGCATAAAGATCTTTTATTATCTCTATTTCTTTATTTCTCTTTTCTTTAAATCCTGACATGTATCTTGCATATATATATGGAATAAAGGTAGCGTAGTCAGTTAAAGCATAATCAAAGTCAGTTAAAGCATTTTCAATAAGCATTTGGCCTAAATAAATACCATATTGATCTGATAAACTTTCTATAGGACCCTTATCTCTTAGGTATTCAGTGCAATACTCAGTAGCCATACCAACATTTAATCCTTTAATTTTCATATCAACATATAATTGTTGAATAAGAGTAGTTTTCCCACATCTTGGGCCACCTAAAATAGCTATTCTAATAGGCATAGTTTTATAATCCTCCATTAAAAACATTTTTGGCTAGCATATGTTATCCTCTAATGTAAAGTTTAGTAGAAGATAACAGCTACTAGCCAGTTAACGTAGTAATTATAACAGTTTCTAAAGGAATTTTCAATTGGAAAAAAATTTTTTAGTAAAATAGAAATAAGAAGAGAACTAAACAGATAAAAACATTTTCAACAAGAAAAAACAAATTTAAACAAGGTTTTATGTATAATTACAAATATGAAAAAGGTGTTATAATAACTTTTGTAAGTTTCAGCAAAGAAAACCAATGCCGGAGGTGCTTTTATGTACAAGTTGATAGCTTTAGATATGGATGGAACTACCTTAAATAGTAACCATTTAATATCAGATAGAACAAAGAACGCAATAAAAAAGGCAAGGGAAAAAGGTGTGAAAGTAGTTTTAGCTACAGGAAGACCTATGGCTGGAATAAAAAAGTACTTAAGTGAATTAGACATGATGGAGGAAGGAGACTTCGCCATAACTTATAATGGAGCTTTAGTTCAAAATACATATTCTAAGGAAGTTGTAAGTAAAACATGTTTAAAGAAAAAACACTTAATGGAACTATATAATATAAGCAAGCATTTAAATATTAATATACATGCTTTTACTAAAGATGGATGTATAACTCCTAAAATGAGCAAATACACAGAACTAGAAGCAGATATAAACGAAATACCAGTAGAAGTAGTTAAATTTGAAGAATTAGATGAAGATACAGATGTACTAAAGATAATGATGATAGATGAACCAGAAAAGTTAGATAAAGCAATAAACGAACTACCAAAGGAGTTATACTCCAGATATACTATAATGAAAAGCGCTCCTTTCTTTTTAGAATTCCTTGATAAAAGGGTTAATAAAGGAGAGGGAGTTAAGAATCTAGCACAGAGTCTTAATATAAACAAAGAAGAAGTTATATGTATGGGTGATGCTGGAAATGATCTTCATATGATTGAATATGCAGGTCTCGGTGTTGCTATGGGCAATGCATTTGATGAACTAAAAAACTGTGCAGATTATATTACAAAAACTAATGATGAAGATGGAGTCGCCCATGTCATTGAAAAATTTGTATTAAACAGTTAACCAGCTAAAAAGCTTTAGGGCTTTTGATAGATATATATAAAACGATAACCCCCTAGGCTCACCATTTACCCCATGGTGAGCCACTTTTTTTATATTTTAAATTTATTGAATAAAACCTATTTTCTTCTGCATTTTTCTTAAGGTTTTTCTAGCTACGTAGTTAGCTTTTTCAGCACCTTTTTTGTAAATTTCCTCAAGGTGAGTTTTATCAGATAGAAGTTCTTTTACCTTTTCTTGAACTGGGGTAAGCTCTTCCACAATAACATCAGCAGTATAGGATTTAAATTCAGCATAGCCCTTACCTTTAAACATGTCTACAACCTCTTCAGGAGTGAAACCTTTTATTGCACATATAATATTTATAAGATTTTTAATACCAGGCTGATCATCACTATAGTTTACAATGCCTATTGAATCTGTAACAGAACGAGAAATTTTCTTTCTTATAACCTCTGGAGGATCCATTATTAATATAAAACTGTTTGGATTATCAGATGACTTTGACATCTTTTTAGTTGGTTCTTGAAGGTCCATTATTTTAGCTCCTTCCTTAGGTATATAAGGATCTGGAATTTTAAATGTAGGACTATAGGTGGTGTTAAATCTTTCAGCTAAGTTTCTAGATAGCTCTAGATGTTGTTTCTGATCCTGACCTACAGGAACTAGATCTGCCTGATATAAAAGTATATCAGCAGCCATTAATACAGGATATACTAATAATCCAGCAGGGACTGATTCCCCTCTGCTTTGAGATTTATCCTTAAATTGAGTCATTCTTGAAAGCTCTCCCATATAACTAGAGCATGTTAATAGCCATGAAGCTTCACTGTGAGCAGGTACATGAGATTGAATAAATAAAGTATTTTTTTCAGGATCTATTCCAGAAGCTATATATATAGATAACACCTCAAGAGTATTTTTTCTTAAATCTTTAGGCTC
Source organism: Clostridium sp. (assembly GCF_040797585.1). Classification (GTDB taxonomy): domain Bacteria; phylum Bacillota; class Clostridia; order Clostridiales; family Clostridiaceae; genus Clostridium_Z. Next base: position 323 of record NZ_JBFNEO010000088.1, on the reverse strand, counting down.
CTGTTTTACAGTTATTGCATGTAAATCTACGATGCAATAATAACATTCATATTCATCTTGAAGTTTAACCCAGTTCTTTAAGGCTCCTAAATAGTTTCCAAGGGTTAAGCTACCACTAGGTTGAATTCCACTAAATATAACTTTTTTTTCTTCCATGTTTATCCTCCTTATTGAATCTATTTTCCAAATGGTATTAAAGACAGATATTTAGAAATAGATCTATTACTACTTTTTAATGTAACTACTATTTTTTATAGATTTTCATTAAGAATTAAAATAAAATCATATATAGGGTTACTAAATCAACTCTTAAGTTATACATC
>NZ_JBFNEO010000087.1:0-11145 GCF_040797585.1 Clostridium sp. | reverse complement strand
GGATTTAAATAAAAAAGATCCTAAGGATCCCTTTAGGGAGTTATCATCTTCTTTATCATCCATATATTTGTAATATGCTAATGAAACATTAATATGAGCAGCATAATCTAAATTATAAGAGTTGATTATTTTAACCCTATTTTTCAATGGATGTATAGCACATTTAAAAGAGGTGAGATCTTCCTTATTTTCCTCAAGTCCCTCTAATAATATAGCCAGAAAAGTCATATCATAATTTAAAGACATTCTAGGTAGATTGCCATAAAGTTTCTTAATACTATGGCATAGACCACAATAGTAAGATTTAAAAAGTTCATAGTCTTTTATTTTAAGTTCAGGTTTAAAGGGTTTAACATAGCCAAACATTTTAATCTCCTTTTAAGTAAATAGAAATAGTCTATAGAAAATTATATCATAAGAGGATCTTATTTTAATAATATATTTAGAGTTTAAAATATGAACTTTGTATTTACTTTAGGTTAATAATAGAATTGAAAGAAAAATTCATCATTTACTAATTTTCAGAAATATGTTAGACTATAATTAAATATTGTGAATATATTAACAAATAGGAGGGGTATTAATGAGCAAATATAAAGTTGGAGATGAATTGATAATTATAGAGAATATAGACGATGAAAAAAATAAGTTAAAAGATATGAGTGAGTTAAAGGTTAATGGGGATTATGCAAAAATATCTTGGGGACTTAAAATAATAGATGTGGAATATGAGAAGCCTAATGTGACATTGACTTATAGAAATGCTTTTGGAGAATTAAATAAGGTTTTTGCAGTGTGCAAGGATATAGAAAATTTTGATGAAGAAAAGGTCCTTGAAAAGGCCTTATTGAAAGCTTTCCAAAATGAAATTATGGACATAACAGTTTATAGAAATCATAACAAGAAAAAGAGATAGAATATATTATTATACTAAAAGGGCTGTGGCATTAAGAATAAATACTACAATATATTGTGCTAATTTTAAATTTGCAAATTAATATATCGTATGTAAATTCCTTAGTGCCACAACTCTTTAATTTACCTTAGAGTTTCAATATATCCATAAGTTTCTCATTTTTTAAGAGAGACTTAAAGATGAAATAACCGGCTATAGATACTACTACGAATTCCCCAAAAGCCACAGAAAATGCAGAAGCTATAAAAGGAAGATTTAAAACATAATATAGTTCTCCTCCTATTATTAATGCATTTACAATAACAGGCCATAAAGTAGAAACAAATAGATTTTTAGTAAAACTCATAAGAGTTACAGCAATAGCAGTAGCTAAAGTTCCTAGAATTATATCTAATGGTCCTAAAGCACTTCCTAAATTTCCAATAAAGCATCCTAAAATAAGTCCTGGTATGTACTTTCTATTTATAAAAGCTAATAATGTTAAAATTTCAGAAATTCTAAACTGTACAGCTCCATAGCTAAAGGGAACAAATATAGTAAGAACAGCGTAAAGCGCTGCTATTAAACTATTTAAAACCAGAATTTTTAAAAACTTAGAGTTTTTCATACTTTCCTCCTTATAATTATAAATAATCTTTAGTTCTTACAAAAATGTATTATAACATAATTATGAGTATAAACAAAAAAATAATAACAAAAATAAAAACAAAAATAAAAAAAGTTATTAGAAAAGACTGAAAATATTTACAAATTCATCTTTAAAAACATGAGGAATTTTACTATAATGTGTTTATGGTCTATTATTAAAAATAAGGGGGTTATAAAAATTAGTCAGTGTCCATTTTTATCAACTTCAAAAGAAAGTATAACTTGTTTTAATAGTTGTCCCTTCCGTAAAGATAATGAAGAGTGTCCATTTAAGGTTTTTATTAGTGAAGAATCCTTAAAATTTAAAGATAGCTTAGAGTTAGATATAGATTACGATAATTATCATGGGATAACGTGGTAGACTTAAAGATAAGAAAGATAATTACTAAAGATTAAAGGCTTGTAGATAATAAATTTATCTACAAGCCTTTATAATATATTTAACTTTCTTTATAGCTATCTGAAAACTTATGAAGAAGATTTTGTTTTAAATTCCAAAGATCATTGGATAAATCAACATAATAAGTATGTGGATTCTCAAATCTTAAAACTTCTTGCCATAGTTTTTCACTTTCGTTTTTGGCAAAGTTTTGTATTTCCATAACTGGAGGACTAGAGTAAACAGGTTTACCTTGTTTAAATATTGGAACAAGAAGATCTTTTACATAGTAGTTAGTGATTTTTTTTCTTTTCCATGTAAATATAGGGTTAAAAATTTCAAGAGGTTTACTCTCATCTATAGTTTCATAGTGCATTGCTAAAAGATCTGCAATAGCCATATGAGTATCCTTATCAAAAATTCTAAAAATCTTTTTAAATCCTGGATTTGTTATCTTCTCTTCATTTTCACTTATTTTTATCTTAGGTAATATAAGCTCATCCTCTTCAATAGCACTAAGCTTATATACTCCACCAAAGACAGGTTCAGATTTTGCGGTAATTAATCTCTCCCCAACTCCAAAAGAATCTATTTTAGCACCTTGAGACAATACATCAGATATGATATGCTCATCTAAAGAGTTAGAAACAATTATTTTACAATCCTTATAACCAGCATTATCTAATAGAGCCCTACATTTTTTGGTTAAGTAGGTTATGTCACCACTGTCTATTCTTATAGCTTTAGGTCTAAGTCCTCTAGGTTTTAATATCTCATCAAATACTTTTATAGCATTAGGTATACCAGATCTTATTACATTGTATGTATCAACTAAGAGAGTACAACTATCAGGATAGGTCTCTGCCCAGGCTTTAAAGGCATCATACTCTGTAGGGAACAGTTGGACCCAGCTATGAGCCATAGTACCAGAAGTTGGAACATCAAACATTTCCTCAGCGATTGTGCAGGCACTTGAAGAACATCCACCAATAATCGCTGCTCTTGCTCCATATATAGCACCATCATATCCTTGAGCACGTCTTGAACCAAATTCCATAACAGGTCTACCCTCAGCGGCTCTACAAATTCTATTAGCTTTAGTTGCTATAAGAGTTTGGTGATTTATAGTAAGAAGTATCATAGTTTCAACAAACTGGGCTTGAATAATAGGTCCACGGACAACTACTAAAGGTTCATTTGGAAAGACAGGATTTCCTTCAGGAACAGCCCAAACATCACAACAAAACTCGAAATTTTCTAAATAATCAAGAAAGTTCTCAGAGAATACATTCTTATTTTTTAAATAAGTAATATCATCCTTAGTGAATTTTAAGTTAGATAAATATTCAATTAGTTGCTCCACACCTGCCATTATACAGTATCCACCACCATCTGGAACTCTTCTAAAAAACATATCAAAGTAGGCTATCTTATTTGCTACATTGCTACTAAAATAACCATTTCCCATAGTAAGCTCATAAAAGTCAACAAGCATTGTTAAATTTCTTTCATTTCTTACATCAAAGCTAGTATTCATATCAAATCTCCTCTTTAAGGTTTAATAATATCATTATATATTGTAATACCTTAAAAGAATTATTACAATATATAATGATATTATGTTAAATCAGTCTATAAATATGTTACGCATATGTTTGAATTTTAATTCAACTAATGGTCAATAATTACAGTATAAATTTAGAAAAGAGGTCAGACTATGAGGTTAGACGAATACCAAAGAGCTGCTGTGGAGAGTAATTTTAAAAATACTCTAGTGGTTGCAGCCCCAGGTAGTGGTAAAACCACAGTTATAATAAATAGGGTTTCATATTTAGTAAATAATTTAGGGGTAGATCCAAGAAACATATTAGTAATAACTTTTACTAAAGCAGCAGCTATTAATATGAAAGAGAGATATGAAAGGATAAAAAAATGGGGACAATCACCCTTCTTTGGAACCTTTCATGGACTTTGTTATAAACTCTTATTAAGATATTACAAAGAAATAAAAATTATAGAATCTAAAGATACTTATAAGTTGATATCTAGTAGTTTAATGGAATTCACAGACTCTGTATGTGAAGATAAAATAAAGGAAGTTATAAATAATATATCTCTTCATAAATGTAGTTTTAATAGTATTGAAAATTTCAAGGGAACTATAGACAAAGAGGTATTTATTAAGGCTTATGAAAACTATGAAAGTTATAAGAGTTCTAAAGGACTTTTAGACTTTGATGATCTTCAAATACAGCTTAAAAAGTTATTAAATGATAATCCTAGTATTTTAAAAGGATATAGAAATATATTTAAGCATATTTTAGTTGACGAGTTTCAAGATTGTGATGAACTTCAAATAGATCTTCTTCAAAGTCTTGGAAAAGAGGGAGAGGTATTTGCAGTAGGTGATGAGGACCAATGCATCTATTCTTTTAGAGGCTCTAAACCGGAATGTATGGTAAACTTTCATAGGTATTTTCAAGAGGGAGAAAAGATTTACTTAAAGATAAATTATAGAAGCAGAAGGAATATAGTTAATACTTCTAAGAATTTAATAACTAATAATACTTTAAGAAATTTAAAGAACATAGAAGGTAACAAGGAGGATGAAGGAAATATTATAAAGTTTAATCCCTTCGATGAAAATCTTCAGTGCAATGATATAGGAGATAGGGTAAAAGAATATAAAAAACTTAATGAAGGTAAATACAGTGATCATGCAGTGCTTTATAGAACAAATTTAGAAAGTAGGAGTCTAATAGATGCTTTTATAAGAAAAAAGATACCTTTTCTATTGTTAGATAAGGAGTATAATTTTTTTAATCATTTTATATGCAAAGATCTTATTTCTTATTTGAAGCTATCTATAAATCCAAGTGATAAGGAAAGTTTTTTAAGAGTAATAAATAAACCTTTTAGATATATAAGTAAAAGTACCTTAGAAAAGGTGAGAAACCATCCCTATGATGAAAATGTGTTTGATACCCTAGAGAAATACCAAGATATGAAGGCTTTTCAATTAAAAAATATGGATAGATTAAGAAAAGACATAAATTATTTAAATAAAATGAATCTAAAGGGAGCGGTGGATTTTATATTAAGCGATCTTGGATACATAGATTATATAAAAGAATATTCTTTAAGATTTAAAAGTGACTTTGATGAATTAGAAGCAATTATAGAGGAATTTAAAAGTTCCTTAGAAGAATTTAATTCCATATTAATGTTTTTAGTACATGTAGAGGAAGTGGAAGAGGAGATGAAGAATAGCTCTAAGGTTAGGGGGGATGAGGATAGGGTTATATTTTCTACCATTCATGGAGTTAAAGGAATGGAGTTTAAGAATGTCCACATAATCAATTGTAGTGAAGAATATATTCCCCATAGAAAATCTAAGGATGAACTTGAAACCTTAGAAGAAGAAAGAAGGCTATTTTATGTAGGTATTACAAGGGCTATAGATAATCTTTATCTTTATTCACCAAGAAGAATAAAGGGAGATTTTATAAAATCCTCTCCTTTTATAGAGGAGTGCAAAATAGAAAATAAAATTGACTACTCCGGATATGAAGAGGGCATCTGTGTTACTCATAAAATATATGGAAATGGAACAGTTGAAGAATTAAAAGATGACATTATAAAAATAAAATTTAATGATATAGTTCGAAGTTTTAATTTTAATGTACTTATAAACAATAAGCTAATAGATAGAGTGAAATAAGGTTTTCAATTATATATATATTAAAGGAAAAAGAATATATTAATTGAAAGAAATAAATAAATATGTTATATTATTTTTAAAGATTGTGTTATATAATAATTAAGGGATAAATGTTGAAAGGAAGAGATATTTATGGGAGCAGTTGCATTTAAGAAAATGTGGGAAGACGTAAATATGTTGATAAATGAAGAGAATAACATAGACTTAGAAATAGTAGATATATTTAGTAGTGGATTTGTTGTTAATTCAAATAATGAAAGAGTATTTTTAACTAAAGATCATTTTGTTGATTTTTGGTGCAATATGCTATACTATAATAAAGTTTCTAAAGAAGAGATGATAAAGAGTAAGAATAGATATATGGCTTATATATATGATATAGTTAAGCACTTACCTTATATAACAGAAGGTAAGGATGAACTTATATTAGTTGACTAAAATATTGAATATTAAAAAATAGTATTATATAATTTTAATAAAGGCTCATATTCAGGGTAGAATATGAGCCTTTAAATTTACAATTAAGAGGGTTGATTATGGTGAATGAACTAATATTTGCCTTAGATATAGGAACAAGATCAATTATAGGCACAGTAGGAAAAGTAGTAGATAATAAATTTCATGTGGTTTATGAATGTTATAAAGAACATGAGGAAAGATCTATGGTAGATGGACAAATCCATGACATAGATTTAGTGGCTAAATCAGTTAAATTTGTAAAGGATGATATAGAAAAAAATATAGGAAAAACCTTAAGTAATGTATCAATAGCTGCAGCAGGAAGATTTCTAAGAACTGCTGTAAGTAAAGCTTCCGTTGAACTTAATGAAGACAATGAAATAGATAAGGATAGTATAAGAAGTTTAGAGCTTACTGCTGTAAAGAATGCCGAAGAGTCAGTTTTCTCATCTTCTAAAGGAAAGCTATATTGTGTTGGATATTCAGTGAAAAATTATTATTTAAATGGATATTTAATGTCTAATCTTTTATCTCATAAAGGGGAGGAAGCTTCTGTTGAGGTTATAGCTACATTTCTTCCAAGGTCTGTAGTTGATTCCTTATATGCAGTTATGGATAAGGTAGGTTTAACAGTTATAAATATAACATTAGAGCCTATAGCAGCTATGGAGGCTGTAATACCTAAAAGTCTTAGACTTCTCAATATAGCCCTTGTAGATATAGGAGCAGGAACTTCTGATATAGCTATATCAAGTTCAAACACAATTAGTGCCTATGGCATGGTACCTATGGCAGGAGATGAGATTACAGAAGCTATAGCTCAAAATTATTTAGTTGATTTTAATATGGCAGAGAATATGAAAAAACAGTGTTTAACTAAAGATGAAATAATATATACAGATGTCTTAGGCCTTGAGAATAAGGTTAATAAAGAAAATATATTAAAAGTTATAGAGCCTGTAGTTTATAAAATATCTCATGAGATAGCTGTAAAAGTTTTAGAACTTAATGGGGAAAAGCCCCCTAATGCATTATTTTTAGTAGGAGGAGGTGCTCATACCTTAGGAATTAAGGAGGCACTTAGTAAGGAAATAGGACTTCCTATAGAAAGAATTGCCATTAAGGGACGTGAAGGGGTAGCAGATTGCCAAAGTGAAGATAATTCTTTAGGTAGTATCGGAGTAACAGTACTTGGAATAGCTTTGGTATCTATGAAAAATTTAGGCAATGATTTTATTGATGTAGTCCTTGATGGCACCGTAGTTAGCTTATTTAATTCCCATAAGAATAAGGTTATGGATGTGCTTCTTCAAGGAGGAGTTAATCCTAAAGTCCTTATTGGTAGAAATGGTAAGAATTTAAAATTTAAAATAAATGGAGTAAACAGAGTAGTATTTGGTACCTTAGGAGATAATGCTAAAATAAAATTAAACGGTAGAGAGGCATCTTTAGAAGATGAAGTTAGAGAAGGGGATATAATAGATATTATACCAGCCATAGATGGGGAAAATGGAGCTAGCAAGATAGTAGATCATGTAAATAATATCTATTCCACTAGATTTATATTAAATGATGAAGAGACAGAGCTCACTCCACTAAGCTTTTTAAATGGAGAGAGGGTATCATTATTTAAAGAAATATTGCCTATGGAAGAAATAGAAATAATATATCCTAAGACTATAGGAGATCTTAAGAAATATTATTTAGATAATAAATATGAAGTATTAAAAGATAAAAAAGAACTAGATGATAATTATGAAATAAATGAAGGGGATTTACTTTATTATGCCTTTGAAAAAGTAAATACAGAGACTATTGTTTCTAAGGAAGAGAAACATGGAATTGAATTAAGAGTTATAGTCAATGAAAAGAATACTATATTAAAAGGCAAAGAAGAATATGTCTTTGTTGATATATTTAACTTTATAGATTTTGATTTATCAGAGGTTAAAGGGAATATAGTTTTAGAGAAGAATGGGAAAAAATCTAGCTACTATGATGTTCTTAAAGAAGGAGATATTATAAGAATATATTGGAGATAAAGAAATATAGTGTATAGAAATAAAACTTTACATAAGAATATTTTTACAATATATTAAGATAGTTTAATATGAGGAAGCTATTAGATATATATTTAATATAATGATAAATTAAAAGATAGATTATGGGGGTAAAAATGGGAATAGAAGGTTTTGATAAATGTTGCTCCGAGAATAAAAAGGAATCCTCTTGTAGGAGTGAAAAATACAATTCATGTCCTGTATGTGAAAAACAGGGTAACATTGTAAAAAACATTACAGTAAAACATATGGTACTTGAAGAATTAATTGAACAAGTTGGAGATGATTATTATTTCTTATGTATGAGTGAGGGATGTGATATTACTTACTATAATACAGAATCTAATATAAAATTTAATAAACAGCAATTAAAAGTACCAATATGGTTTAAAAAAGATTCAAATCCTAAATATGTTTGTTATTGTAGTAAAGTTACCGAAGCAGAAGTAGTAAATGCTGTAGTAAAAGATGGAGCTACTAATATGAGAGAAGTTTTAAAAATTACTGGAGCAATGAATAACTCACAATGTGAAAAGAAAAATCCCTTAGGTAAGTGTTGCCATCAAATAATTCAGGGTGCAATAGATAAAGGGTTATTAATAAAATAATGAAAATTTTATAATGGGACAGTTTTATTAAATTGTGCATTAATTATAATAATAGAATAGATTAATTATATATTACATAGGTTGTATGTAGTATATAGAAGTAAGTAATTATAATAGCTTTAGTGTATCCTAAATGAGATATATAAAGGAGAGATAATAATATGAGTAGTAATATAGATTTTTATAGAGAAGCATTAAAGATAGAAAAAGAGATAATAGAAATAAGAAGAGACTTTCATCAGCATCCGGAAATTGGATTTGAGGAGTTTAGAACTAGTGGTAAGATTAAAGAGTTCTTAGAAAAAGAAGGAATACCTTACAGGGAAGTTGCAGGTACTGGAGTATGTGCAATTATAGAAGGTAAGGAAAAAGGTAAAACTATAGCTCTAAGAGGAGATATTGATGGACTTCCTCTTGAAGATAAAAAGGATGCTAGTTATAAGTCTAAAATAGAGGGAAGAATGCATGCTTGTGGTCATGATGCTCATACTTCCATACTTCTTGGAGCGGCTAAGATACTAAATAGTCATAAAGATAAGATAAAAGGAAATGTAAAACTATTGTTTGAGCCAGCAGAAGAAACTGTTGGGGGAGCAAGATTTATGATAAAAGAAGGAGTTCTAGAGGAACCTTATGTGGACTGTATTCTAGGGCTACATGTGGCAGAGCAGATAGAAGTAGGAAAGGTTGGCATTAAGTATGGAGTATTTAATGCAGCTTCTAATCCATTTACTATTAAGATAAAGGGAAAAGGAGGCCATGGAGCTCATCCAGAGGATACCGTAGATCCTATAGTAATAGCCTGTCATGTGGTTACAGCTCTTCAAACTATAGTTTCAAGAGAGATAGCACCAGTATATCCTGGAGTAGTAACCGTTGGAGCTATACATGGAGGTACAGCACAGAATATAATTCCTTCTGAAGTAGAGATTAAAGGAATTATGAGAACTTTAACAAATGAGCATAGAGAACTTGTTAAAAGAAGACTTGTGGAAATAACAGAGGGAATATGCAAGGCTATGAGAGGAGACTCAGAGATAGATATAGAGGAGAGTTACCCATGCCTTTATAATGATGATAAGGTAATGAATCATTTAAAAATTTCAGCAGAGAAGGTTTTAGGAAAAGAAAATATTAATATTTTAGAACATCCAAGTATGGGAGTAGAGAGCTTTGCATATTTTTCTAATGAAAGACCTAGCGCTTTTTATTTCTTAGGAGTTCAAAACAAGGAGAAGGGCATAGTAAATCCAGCCCATGGATGCTATTTTGATATAGATGAAAAAAGTCTTGCTTTAGGAATAGCAATACAGTGTACAGCTGCATTTGACTATTTGACAAGTAACTAAAATAATATTATGCTTATAAAATGGGCGCTTTATGTAAATATAGCGCCCGAAAAAATCAAGAAGTAGGAGTGGTTGACTTGAGAATAGTAATTGGACCCAATGAAGCAGCTCAAAGGTTAGATAAATTTCTAAGAAAATTATTAAAGGATGTGCCTTTAAGTGCTATATATAAAGCTCTAAGAAAAGGGGACATAAAGGTAAATGGTAAAAAAGGAAATGAAAAATATTCACTTTGTGAAGGTGATGAGGTTTTTATAAAGTATATACAAACTGATTCTTCAGAAAGAAAGAAAGAAAAAGCAGAAGAACTTAAAAAACTAAAGGATATCAATACGAATTTTAAGGTCACTTATGAAGATGAAAATGTTTTATTAGTAGAAAAGTGGCCGGGAGTCCTTGTGCATTCAGATAAAAAGCAGGGAGATGTAACCCTTACAGATTATGTTTTATCATATCTTCATGAAAAGGGAGATTATACCCCAGAGAAGGAGATAACATTTACTCCAGCTCCTTGTAACAGATTAGATAGAAATACTTCAGGAATAGTTATGTTTGGTAAAAACTTTGAGGCTTTAAAGAACTTAAATGAAATGATAAGAGATAGAAGGGTTCAAAAATACTACGTAGCTTTAGTTAGAGGAAGAATAAAGGACGGTATTTATACTGGGTACATAAGTAAGAATGAAAATAATAATGTTTCAAAAGTCTTTGATACAGAAAAAGCTAATAGTAAAGAAATTGCCATGGAAGTAAAAACTATACAAAGTAATGGACTATTCTCATTCATAGAAATAGAATTAATTACAGGAAGAAGTCATCAACTTAGAGCGCATTTAGCTCACCTTGGAAATCCTATAGTTGGAGATGAAAAATACGGTGAGGCTAAGCTTAATAGTTTCTTCTTTAATAAATTTGGACTAAATTATCAATATCTTTATGCTTATAAGGTTATTTTTAGGGATTGTCCAGAGAAATTTAGTTATCTTGAAAACAAAACCATAGCAG
>NZ_JBFNEO010000086.1:0-11239 GCF_040797585.1 Clostridium sp. | reverse complement strand
ATTCACTATAGCCTTCTTGGTCCTTTATTTGAGATACTTGTCCTAAACTGTTGTATAAATATTCTATTGTTCCACCATTACTATCTGTGGTACTTGTTATATTACCTGCATAGTCATAGGTGTAGGTCTCTTCTCCACCTTCTGGTGTTATTATTTTAGTTATTCTACCCCAATCATCTAGTAAGTACCTTGTTTCATTTCCATTACCATCAATTATTCCTGTAATGTTTCCTCTTCCGTCATATTTATAGCTTTGGGCTACTTTATTTTCTTCTTTACTATTTGGAGTTATAATATCTTTAATCTGTCCTAATAAGTTATAAGTATATTCTACCTTATTATTTTCTCCATCAAGAGATGTCTTTATATTCCCCTTAATATCGTAGGTATTTTGTGTTATAACTTCCCCAAGAGGATTTTTAACTTCTACAACCTTTCCTCTTAAGTCGTAGGAGTAAGTGGTACCTAATCCATCATCAGTATCCACATTATATTGTTCTGGTAAAACCTCTTTTATTATTCTATCATTCTTATCATAGAATAATCTGGTGGTATTTCCTGAAGGATTAATATAGTGAGTAAGTCTATTCTTACTGTCATACCTATAGTTTCTCTCTAGCTTAAGTTCTATATTCTCTAGGTTCTTGTGTCCAGAGTATTCTTTTAAGCTTATTACATTATCTATCTTGTCATAGGAATAAGCATATCCCCTAAGAATATTATTCTTAGTATCTTTTTCAAACTGCTTTACTACCCTATCAATTTTATCGTATACTCTTTCTATTTCAAAACCCTTTGGTGTTATTATATTGGTTATATTTCCATTTTTATCGTAATTATATTTTGTTACTGCCCAAACTGTTTTTCCTTCATTATCTTTTGAAATAAACTTACCATCTATTTCTTCTTTTTTCTCAATTAGATTTCCTGCTTTATCATAAATATAATGGATTATTTTTTCCGTTGTATCATTGATTTTAAAGCTTTCATAGATTTTATTATTTAAGCAGTCATATTTATATCTGGTTTTAGCACCATACTTATCCTTAACTTCAATTAATCTATTTTCCTTATCATAAGAGAAATAGATATTATGGTAGTCATTGCAAACTTCCTCTTCATCTACTAAAGTAGTTCCATGTCTTTCTAGAATCTTCTTGCTGTTTTTATCATAAGAGTAACAAGTAACATTATATTTTGTTTTATATGTCTTATCCTGATTTTCTCCTGATAAATCTAATTTCTCTGCTGGAACTCTTTTCTCTATTAAATTTCCTAATAAATCATATTTAAATAAGGTTTCATTTCCTGCGTCATCTATTTCTTTTATTAAGTTTCCATGAAGATCATATTTAAAAGTCTTTTCTGTTATTCCTTGCTCATTTATTATAGAGCTTAGCCTATTCATATTATCGTAAATATAAATATATCCTAAGCCATCATCCTTTTCCTCATTATAGTATTCTGGACTTATATGCTTTATAATGTTTCCATTTGAATCATAGAATACCCTCTCTATTCCTCCATCTGGATACATTGTTTTTATTCTTCTATTATCCTTATCATAGACATATTCTATGCCTATTCCATCCTTTTTATAGGAGTCATAGAAATTAGGGTTTATTTCCTTTATTACATTTCCTTCACTGTCTCTTATACTATTGTTTATATAGCCTAGTGGATTTTTTATAGATATAAGTCTGTCCATATGGTCATATCTGTACTCATATCCTTCTCCATTATCAAAGGATCTCTCATAGTTATTTGGAGGAACAAACCTTATTAGATTACCCATTTTATCATAGAATTTTCTTGTTATGTTTCCATTGCCATCCTTAATCAAGGTAACATAGTTAAGTCTATTGTATCCAAACTCTACAGTTCCATAGTCTGTTGTTATAGTTGTATTTCTTCCAACCTCATCATATTCATAGTTATACTCATATTTACTACTTGTAATTACACGAATAGGATCTTTTCCTATATGATCTCCTATTTCATATTCATAGGTTGTAATATTTTCATTTCCATCTACCTTTGTTAAAATACGTCCATAACTATCATAGGTATAAGACTCCGAAGTGTATTCCCCTACTGAAATCTTGGTTTTTTCTGTGTTTAATGTTCCATTTTCATTATAAGTATATATAATTTCTTTTCCTGAGTTATCTACCTTAGTTAAAGGATTTTGATTTTCATCATAGGTATACTCTTCCTTTAATCCATTAGGGAATATTTCTTCTAAAAGACTTCCAAATTCATTGTATGTTCTATGGGTTTCAAATCCATTTCTATTTTTCTCATATATCTTATTTTCATATTTATCATATATATATTCTTCAGTTGACCCATCTTCGTAGAATACATGAGTTATTAATCCTTCTTTACTGTATCTTACCCTTTCTGTTCTCTTACTTTGATGATAATAGAAAGTATTCTCTAGTCTTTCATCATCATAGCTTATCTCACATATATCCCCATTAGGATATTCTTGAGCAATTACCCTTCCTTCATTGTCAAAGAAGTTTTTAGTATAAGTCTTTCCATTCTGGTCTGTTATACTGTTTATATATCCTTCTTCATTATAGGTATACGCAGTAATACCATAGTCTACATGGACAACTTCTGTTAAGGTATCTCCAGTATATCTATATTGAACTGTTCTTCCTATGTCATCTTTTATCTGTATTATTTTATTGTCTTTATAGGTAAAGTAAAGCTTATAATTTGAGAATGTTGTAAGGGTATCTATGGAATCTCCTATATAAGTTATTGAAAGAGTATTATAATATCTATCAATTATATTTATAAGCTTTCCACTCTCATCATACTTATAGGTTTTCTTCTCTAAGTAGCTTTTAAATATCCAGTGGTTTTCAATAAATTCTAGAGTATATATACTTGCTTCACCTTTATCATTAATCCACTTTCCCTCTACATTATTAAAGGTTTCTAAGTGTCCATCATAACAAAGTACATGAGCTTTATCTTCATTAAGCTCCACAAATGTTTCAATATTTACTGTCCATCCTCTACCAAGTATTCCTACCCTATCACTTATGGATTCATATTTTCTTTCAATTTTAAACTCTTCATGAATATCTGGAATAACAATGTCCGTAGCAGGAATATAAAGACTTCCTGTAACTCCATCTACTGGGTCTGCAAGGAACATTCTATTACTTATATACTTTCTAGCCAAAGTGGCAGTTACATTTATCTCTCCATCCATGGCTGCTTGTCCTGCAAATTCTATCCCTAAATCTACTCCTACTCTAACTTTTCCAAAGGTTTTACAACTCATGATTCCTTTATCCACTAGGTTTTTAGCTTTATTTGATATTCCAGTGGCAGTTCCACTAAAGGAGGTGGCCATGGCTGCTGATTCTAAATAATGGCCTATTCCATTATTTATATTTCCGTCATCAGCGTAATCTGCAAGTAAATTAAAGGCACCATCAAGACCTACATCTGCCCCTATCTTCGCTAATGCTGATGTAGCGGTTCCTCCACTTAATAGAGTTATCGCTATTCCTGCTGCCATTACTGATCCATACTTTACTATGTTATAAAGGGTCTCATTTCCACCACATAATCCATCACGTATAAAATTATCAGACTTAGAAAAATCCCCGCTTTGAGCTTTACTATAATCCTGTAATCCTTCTGACATACTGGATACACCTACTGCCATAGATGCAAGACCTACTCCTGCTGCTACTGCAAGAGCTGCTCCACCAGTAGCTACTGTAGCTGCCGCTAATGCAACTGCTCCAATAACTGTTGCAACTGCTCCAAATCCAAATTTACTCTTTCCCTCTTGTACCTTTGCTGTTTGAAATTCCTTTGCCTGATTATTTATTTCATTTTTTATTTTTTCATCATCTTTTGAAATATTCTCTATTTCTGGTGGAAGAGGTCCTACTGGATCCTTAACCGTTCCTATATATTTAATAGTAGGGCCTTGGATAGATGTTTCTTCTTCCATTTTAATAGAAAGGCTTCCGCCCTTAGATATTTCAATTTTATTTTTAGAAGATAACTTAATATTCTTAGGTCTAAGAGGTGGTACTTTCCCATGACCATTTCTCATTCCAAGCTCTAAGTTTTCCGTTGCTGTAAAATTTATATTTTTACCCACAAGGGATACATCTCCTGATTGAGATAAGGTTAAAGAAACAGACTTTCCATTATCTGCTGCAAAGGTCATATCGCTAGGGGTAAGACTCATTTCACTTCCTGATGTACTAGAAAATGACTTATTATCTGGACTGGATGCCTTTGGTGCTGATGTTCTTACTGCATGTACTGCAATAGCCTGGTATTCATAGTTTGTTGGAAAGTATATATGAACTTTACTCCCCCTCTCTGGCATACAATACCAGCTACTACTTTCTATGGCATAAGTGAAGTATTTTCCATTTGAACAAGATTCATATACAGGGTCTATGTCAAAATGCACCCTAAGCATATTACCACTTACCTCTTTAACTATGGCAGGTATGCTCATTCCAAATATTTTAGAATTAGTTTTATATATATTATTTATTCCTTTTAAAAGGGCTAATGTGTATACTATCCTTAATTCTTCCTTATGAACTCCTATGTTTACTCTTATAACTTGACATTTCACTCCATTAAATGTAATCTGTTCCCCAAGTACAAGAACCTTATCCGTTATTATATTCCAAGTCTTATAGTTATCAACAGATATATTTCCTAGATTTCTACCTCTATGCATGTTATATGTGTGAACATCTTGAATAACTTCATAGTCATCTACATTTATTTCATTATTATAATTAAGTTTTGGTAATCCAAATGAGAACCTTCCACTACTAGCTTCTGCATTTGCTAATACTGAAGTATTAAAATGTGTAGATAAACGCTTTATAAATTGCCAATCTGTTTCTTCATATTGAAGTAAAAAATCTCCTATAGCCTTTCCACCTGTGGCATAGTCTTTAAATCCTTTATTGCTATAGAGTTCTAAAATTTTAGATATGACTCTATTATATGTCATATCTAAATTACAAAAGGTTCTACTATTCTTTTTAATATCAAAGTCTTTTGTAAATGACACACATTTTAACTCCATTATGTGCAACCCATTTTCATAAGATATATGGACCTTATCTATCTTTCCTGCAAATAAATTAATATCTCTTTTAAGCTCCTCATTATACATGCTAGCAGTTATGGTTTCTTCTTCAACATTTTTATTTATATATTCTGATAACTTTCCTTCTTCAATTAAAAATTTAACATTAAGATAAATATGTTCATCAAGAGCCTGTATAATATCTATATCTTCTATTTGAATTGAATCATAAGGTATTTCTATTTTTAATCCCTTATATGATAATATCATCTCTTTCCTCCTTTACACCTATTAAATCTAGATTCTTGCAAGGTTATAAGTTTTAATATACTTACCTTGCCTTACCCTAAATCCGTTAAATTTAAAATCCCTATGCTTTTTGCCCACTTGTATAGAATGCAATTTCTCCTCCATAACTACATTCTAGTTTGCATTTTCCAAGGACTGCCTTTTTTCCATCTATTAAAACATCCTCTTTACCATCTATCCATTCTGTATATATCAAAGGAGTACAATCACCTGCACACATAGCAATTAATTCATCACTTACTTCTTCCTTAGGCTTTTTAGAAAATATGTCCATAACCCTATCCATAAATCCTTTTTCTCTCTCTTTAACCTCTTTTGCTATTCTTTCTGCTTCCTTTTTTACACTTGGATTTTCAGGGCTTGTACATACTCCAAAATTTCTTATATTTATTTCTGGAACACTATCTCCAACGTTTAGTTGTTCTACTCCATGAATATATGTTCCATGGCTTACTGGTATAACAACAAAACTTACACGTTTTGCATAGGTGCATGTTATGGCTGCTGTATGGAGAATATATGTGGTTTTAAGTTCTTCCATTCTGGCATCTTCTGCTGCTTTAGCTGCTTCTTGCTCTGCTTTTTCAGCTTCTGCCTTAGCCTCTTCTTCCTGCTTTTTTATCTCTTCTTCTTTCTTAGCCTCTGCTCTTTCCTCTGGTGAGGCTGTAAGCCAATCTATTCCATTTTTAATGTCTCTTTTTAAAAATCCACCTACATTCTTTGCCATGCCTACCACTCCAGCTACGGTACCAACGGCCTCTTCTACTCCCTTTTCAACCTCGTTTTTAATGGTGGAACCTACAATGCCATATTTTTCTTCATCTCTATTAGCCATTTTATCTAACCTCCACTTCTTTAAATTTAATTCCAGTGAAGCTTCTCTTTAAGATACTTTCTGCCACATCTAAAGAAACTATAAAATAATACTCTACCCCAGCTTTTATTTGAAATATATTATAGTCTTTTACCTTTTCCCTATCTAAGACTATATTTTCTATCCATCCATTTTTTAAATAAGTTGTTTCTTCACTTAATACATCAGGTATATCTGTTAAAACCAATCTATAAACCTTTTGAGTTTTTAATTCTAGATTAGTAAATACAGCAATTTTATATATTATTGTATCTTCATACCATTTAAATATGTTATGTAGCTCTTCTGAAACAAGAAGTACAGGTGCTTGTATGAAATCTGGATATACACTATCATCATTTCCTTTTACAATTACATTGGCAGTGTCTTTAAATAAAGCTTCATCTTTCTTTTGTAGGATCATCTTTTGGCTATTATTAAACCCTTTTAATTCAATAGCATTTTCAAGATTTTTATCCTGCTTTAGTATGAAATACTTCATTTTTACTCCCCTCCTTCTATATATATGTCTTGTAACTGTTCAGGAGTTAAATGTAAAAAAGGTATTTGATTCTCACTAAAAATTGCACCCTCTACAATAGCATTTTCAAAGGATACCTTATTAAAAGTTGCTTTTCTAAAATCTAAATTTGTAAGATTACTACTTTCAAAACTAGTTTCTTTAATTATTGCATTTTCAAAGGATGACCCTACTAATAAGCTATGATTAAATCTGCAGTTTACGACCTCAGTATTTTTAAACTGTCCTTTTATAATATTACTTTTAGTAAAATCCATATTAATTAATTTACTATTCTTGAAATTTATAAATAAAAGATCTTCCTCTGATAAATCCGCATCCTTTAAAATGCTATCCTTCCACACTGAATATACAAAAGGCATTTTTTCTTTAGGCTTTTTCTTAAACTCTAAAATATCCTCCACCTTTTTTTCCCTATTATCCATGGAGAATATGGTTTCTGACTTACTTTGATATTCGCCCCATTTTATTAAGTATGCATCCCATAATGAGCTTTCCTTTATCCATTCTTCCTCGTCTAAATTCCACATCCATATTCTTGAATTATCACACATTTGGTTATAGCATTTAGAAGCTAGATTAAAGATTATTTCCTGTATATCATAGTTATTAACT
Source organism: Clostridium sp. (assembly GCF_040797585.1). Taxonomy (GTDB): domain Bacteria; phylum Bacillota; class Clostridia; order Clostridiales; family Clostridiaceae; genus Clostridium_Z. The sequence continues at coordinate 3,820 of NZ_JBFNEO010000086.1, read as the reverse complement.
TTTCCAAGATAAGACTTTTTAGCTTTTAATAATTTCTCCTTAAGGATTATGAATGGTTCAAATATAAATAATAAATCTATTTCTTCATAGACAGAATTATCATCTAAGTACCATAGTCCATTGTACCCGTGTATAAGTATTTTATAGGTTTCATTTATTATATTTGTTCTAAGAAATTCAAATTGCAATACATATAATCTATAATCATCATGCAATTCTTGAACCTTTTTTGCCTTTTTATCAACAGATTTTATACCCTCTATTAACATAGCTTTTATCTTTTCTTCATTATCCCTTAAATTTATATTGAAGTTCTTTTCACATTCTTCAATTAAACTCTTGGCCTGATTCAATTTATAGTGCTCTAAAGCTTCTTTCCTATTCACCTTAAAAGCTCACCTTCTTTCTAAGACTATAAACTTCTTTTAAAACATGTTTGTATTAGTTGTTGTTTACTTTGGTTCCCATCTCTTTGATTTGTCCTTCTTCATCAAAGTCTAAACCACCATTTTTATCACACTTTAAAGTAACACCTTTCTTAGCACTTATAAAAAAGCTTTTTTGTGCATCTATTTTTATACTTTCTTTCGCATTTACATTTACATTATTTTGACTTACAATACTTAAAGTTCCATCATTAGTTAAACTCATATCAGCTTGTCCGCTATCACAGGAAATAAAAATACCTCCTGGGGTTAACTTAACCTGTTTATCATGAGCTGTTCTTAAATATTTGTTATCAGGACTAGACATTCTATCTTCTCCTCCTCCAGAAGTGCCATCATAGCTACTAACTGCACTTACTGCAAAGGAATCGCCTTCATTTTTAGTTGGAAAATACACTCTAACACTATCCCCTATTTCAGGCATACAATACCATCCACTTCCATCTGTTGAGGCTGACATTGTTGAATATTTAAAAGAGTATGCTCCTCCCTGACTTTGAGATGAATCTATTTCTAAATGAACCTTAACTTTATCTCCACTTACCCCTATGATTTTTCCGTTAATTGAACTTCCTATAATATTAGTATTAAAAATAGATTTTTGTCTTAATCCATTTTTTACCCTAAGGTTATAAGTATTCTGTAGGATGCTATCTTTAATCTCATAAGTAGTCTCATATACATAAAAATCTTGTCCTAGAAATGGTGTAATATCTCCCAGTTTAAGAACTTGATAGCTATATATTTTATAAGTTATAAATTCTTCTTCTCTTGCATTTTTTAAATAATTTTTTTTCATATAATAATAAGACTCTAAATCCTTAAAAACTTCGTATTGAATTATATCTGTATTTATTTTTTTCCCTTCATTGGAAACTCCTATAACATATTGGATTCCTTCATTATTGGAACACTGAAGAATTCCTTCATTATACTTTGAAGCTATTCTTTTAATAAATTCCCAGTCTGTCTCCTCATATTGTATAAGTAAACTTTTTATAGGTTTATTTGGTATGTTAAATATATAGCTTGAATTACTATATCCTCTCATTATGGTTTTAAGAATCTCATGAGATGTGGTACTTGAATTTTGAAAGGATCTAGATTCCTTTTTTATATCCATTAAGTAAGTCATACTATTTGCTCTTATTTTCAAAATATATACCTTGTTTTCCATCTCAACTTCTATATGATTTACTACTCCATGGAATAAAGTCATAGCCTTATCTTTTTCGTAGTAAAAAACTTCTATGGTTTTATTTTCACCTGTTAGATAAATATCTTTATCTTCTTCTCCACTTTTTAAAATCCCAGTGAGCTCTAAGGTACCATGTTCATTAATTGAAGTTTTTATCTTTAAATCTATAATTGATTGAAGATTGTATCCCTTTACCCTAATATCTTTATAGCTTATTGCTTCTACTTTATTTGATGTCATTATTTCATCCCTCCTTTTTCTAAATAACTATAACAAGGGGTTCTACTACATAATTAAATATAAAAATTCTTTTAAACAATTCCTTATTTAAAATATTAATGATTTAAATATGATTAACCCTAATATAATCTTTATTTAAGGATCCTCATGGACATTATGGTTCCTTTAATTAAAAACTCCCATATCTTTAAATCCTTATAAAAGCAATTATAATTTCCTATAATCGAAGTTCCATTTTTCTCCCTATATATTATGGCGTTATATATATCCCCTTTACCTGTTGGGGTTTTATAAGTTCCATAACTTATTTTAGAATCCCCTTCTCCATGTTCTCTACTTTCAATCCATTCTAAATAAAACTCCATATTTTTAAATTGTTTTTCCATACCAGCCTTAAAGTCATCAAAACTTTGTTTTATTGCTCCCTGATTAATGTAGGTAAAATTTATACTAAGTCCAAAGCCTTCATTTACTAAAATTAGGTTATTGTTTTCATTTACTCTTTCCTCGAAATACCCTAGTGGTATTAAAAGCTCAATTCTTTCATCTAAAAATCTTTTCCGTACAAACTTAAATTTTCTTCCTTCTAAGGTAACATCCCCTTGATTCATTTCTTCGGTTACCCTTTTAAGTATGGCTTCCTTATCTTCTTCCTCTTTGGGCTCTTCTATATTCTCTTTTTCCTTATTTTTATTTTCTATTTTTCTTTCTAGCTTTAGCTTTGCCATTAATTCATCTATATTTGACACAGTATATTCTCCTTTACTCATATATTTCTAACCTCTATATGTTATGGATATCTTAACTTTATCCATTATTATGAACTCTAGTTCCAGTAAAGGTTATTTCTTCACTTTCATCCATAATCAAGCTACTTCCAGATTCACATAAAATATCTATGCTCTTTTGTCCTAATATACTTAATTCATTTTCCGCCCTTAAAGATAGCTCCTCAGCACAAGCTATATTAATATTTTTTTGCCCTATAACGTTGACACTTCCATTTTTATTAAGCTCTATCTTTGCATTACCACCATTACATTCTATTAAAACACCTGTTGGAGTAAATTTGACCTCTTGTCCTGAATCTGTTTTTAAAGATTTTATGGATGGATTAGACATCCTATCATTCTTACCCTTTGACTTAGGATTATGTGAACCTATAGCACTTATAGCAATAGCCTTCTTTTCTTCCTTAGTAGGACAATATATCCTAACCTTTTCTCCAATTTCAGGCATACAATACCATCCTCCACCATCTGGGGATGCAGCTACAGTGGAATAAGGGAACCAATAGGAATTATCTGAAGAATTATCTATTTCTAATTTAACTTTTACCTTATCTCTATTAACCCCTAGTATTGACCCATTTATAGATATTCCTATAACCTTAGAATTATATAGCCTCTTCTCTGTAAGTCCTCCTCTAGGCGATAAATCATATATAGCCTCTAATCTACTGTCTTTAAGTTCATAAATTAAACTTTTTATATAAAATTTACGTCCTATATGTGAAAGATTTTCTCCTACATTAAATATCTCATTCATTTTGACTCTATAAGTTATAAAATCAGTGTCTTTTATAGCTTTTTTATAATTATTTTTCATATCATTATATCTATTAAGGTCTTTATAAACTGTATAGTTTTTAATATGATTTTTAGACTTTACTTCTATTTCAGGGGGGCCAAAAAACACCTTAGGCTTTCCTGATTGCATAGAAACCATGATTCCTTCATTATATCTAGATAAAAATCGTTTTAAGAACTCCCAATCTGTTTCATTGTATTGTAATATAAATTCTCCAATAGGTTCATTAGGTACATTTATCTTATACTTTATATTCTTGTATTCTCCCATTACTTTATTTATAAGTTGATGAGATGTCATATTAGGATTTTGAAAGGCTCTTCTTCTCTCATAGATATCCATAATA
>NZ_JBFNEO010000085.1:0-11302 GCF_040797585.1 Clostridium sp. | reverse complement strand
AATCCAATTATCTTTAGGTCTTAAAAGATTAAGTTTTTCTTTAGAAGATACAGAGAAGCAGTTTAAAAGATCACAATTATCCTTGTTATTAAGAGTTAGGAAATCAGAATTTATCCAAAGAACATATCTTTCATAGGGTTCGCTACTATCAATTATTGGTTTATGAACTTCATAGCTATTAACAAGGAGAATATCCCAAGGCTTTAATCTATAAGATTTTCCTTCAATTAAATAAGATACTTTTCCAGAAATTAATATAATAATCTTCTTAAAATCATGATAGTGAAGTTCAAATTCCTGATTTAATTTATCTTTTAGATGAAAAAGCTGAAAATCTTTATTTAAGTAACCTCTTTTATTAGTAGATGAAGTACCGTCTATATCCATGATGAAACCTCCTTTTAATATAATCATAGCACTTTTTGCAATATTATTAGCAGTTTTAACTATATATTATGCAAAAAATTTTAATATAATAGTATTAAAGCACGACACTTAAAAAATTAAAACACTAATTCACTTTAACTTATGGCTCTGACTATGTCTGAGCCTTTTTAAAAATAAATTATTAAGTTTTGTTTAATTATACGGAAGATAAGTGTTCTTTAGTAAGAAAAGAAATTAATATGTTTATATAACAATTATTACGGAGGTTTAGATATGAAAAGAAAATTAAAGGCAGGAATATTAGGGGCAACAGGATTCGTTGGTCAAAGATTAATAACTTTACTTCATAACCATCCATTCTTTGAAATAGCTGTTTTAGCGGCTAGTGAGAGATCAGCCAATAAAACTTATGAGAACGCAGTTAATGGAAAATGGAAACTTAATATAGAGATGCCAAAGATAGTTAAAAATATTGTAGTTAAAAATATAAATGAGGTTAATGAAATAAGCGCTTTAGTTGATTTTGTTCTCTGTGCAGTAGATATGCCAGCAGATGATATAAGAAGAATTGAAGAAGAGTATGCAAAGACTGAAACTCCAGTTGTTTCAAATAACTCTGCTCATAGGATGACAAAGGACGTACCAGTTATAATTCCAGAAATAAATAATCATCATTTAGCTATTATCGAAAGTCAGAAGAAGAGACTTGGAACAGAGAGAGGTTTTATAGTTGCAAAACCAAACTGCTCTATACAAAGCTATGTTCCAGCTATAAATGCTTTAATGGACTTTAAGCCAACAAAGATAGTAGTAACTACTTACCAAGCTATATCAGGAAGTGGTAAGACACCAAAAGAATGGCCAGAGATGGATGACAATGTAATACCATTTATAGGTGGAGAGGAAAAGAAGAGTGAAGAAGAACCACTAAAGGTCTGGGGACGTATAGAGGGTGATGAGATAGTTCATAGTGAAGAGCCTGTTATAAGCTCTCAATGTATAAGGGTGCCTGTTTCAGATGGTCACATGGCAGCTGTTTTTGTATCTTTTGAAAATAAACCTTCAAAAGAGGAGATACTAGAGCACTGGAAGTCATTTAAAGGAAGACCACAGATATTAGAACTTCCAAATGCACCTAAACAGTTTTTAACTTATTTTGAAGAAGAGAATAGACCTCAGACAAATTTAGATAGAGATATAGAAAAAGGAATGGGTATAACTCTTGGTAGATTAAGAGAAGATGTTATATTTGATTATAAATTTGTATGTCTTTCCCACAATACCTTAAGAGGAGCGGCTGGTGGATCTGTTCTTACAGCTGAACTTTTGGCTAAGGAAGGATATATAGTTCCAAAGGAAAATCTTTAAAATAAATTTGATTTAATTAAACTTAAAGATAACGAGACTTACATCCTAATTAAAAAGTAAGTTTAAGTATAGATTAAGATTTAAGCTGAAAGTCATATAGAAATAATGAAAGTCATGGATATACCTATTACAATATATCCATGACTTTTCTTTTATATATAATTTTTATTTTTTAAACTAGCATATTTAAAAAATAAGCTTTTAGGTAGTTTTATTAGTTTCTATAGAATAGATTTAAGGTTTATACTTTAGAAATTTATATTAGAAGTTGTATCAATTTTAAGATCTAACTTAGGAGTTATCGCTTACTATTAGTTATTATCTAAGTATTCAGTTATTCTTATAACTTCCCCAGATTTAAAACCCTCACCTTGTATTATATTGCATATGGTTTTTCCAACTAACTCCTTAGAAAGAAGTTTCCCATCTTTTTTGAATGACTTAAATCTTTCGATAGATGAAAAGTTTTCTTTATCTAAGTCTCTTATTTCCTCTTGAAGATTGGTATCTATTATTCCAGGATATAAAACCATGACTTCAACACCACTATTTTTTTCACTTTCCTCTAAATTAAGAACCTTAGAGAACATATCTAGTCCACTTTTACTAGCTGCATAGGTACTCCATCCAAAGGTAGGACCTACAGCTGCACCGGAGGATATATTGAGGATTCTTTTAATTCCATTAAAGGAATTAGTTCTATTAATAAATTCCTTACAAATCATCATAGGAGAGATAAGATTTATATTAATATGGGTAGCAACTTCACTAGCTTCTAACTTAGAGGCTGGCATAGAAGGATATATTACTCCTGCATTATTTATAAGGTATATCTCATCATTATCCTTTAAGCAGATATTTGAAAAAACCTTATCCATTAAAGAGGAGATATTATTTATGTCCTTTAAATCATAATTAAAAAATTTTATTTTATTAGGGAAATCCTTCTCTAATCTTTCATTAGATTTTCTAGAGATACCTAGTATTTTAACATTCTCTAAAGACCCAAAACTTCTAGCAATTCCTTCTCCAACACCTTTTGATGCTCCAGTTAATATTAAATATTTCAAACTTATAACCCCCTTAAATTATTATAAACTTATGATAACATATAACGAATTGTATATAAAAGTATATTAGTAAAACTATGAAAGATATTGTATGAATATTAAAAAAATATATGATAAAATATATATTATACATAAAGAAGGGAAGTAATATAGTGTTTTTTATAGGTATTTTTGGAGTAGAACAAAAGGAAAAGTTGGTAAAAGAGTTTAAAGAATGTGTATGTAGGCATTGTACAACATCTAGTATATCCTTAATAAAAACCTATAGTTATTTTCATATATTCTTTATTCCCATACGTTCATGGGGAGAAAAATACTATGGATATTGCGCAAATTGTAATATACTTTATGAGGTTACTAATGATAAAGGAAAGGCAATAGAAGAAGGAGAAATAGAAGAGTTGACCTATTGGGATTTAATCGATGTAGAAAAACAAAATATGGGCAATAATCTTTGTAGTAATTGCAAAGGGGTTCTTGAGAGTAAATATACTTATTGTCCATACTGTGGTAAACATATAGATTAGACACATAAAATTAAATAGTCATAAAGGGAAACTTAATTCATCTGGAATTTTGATCTAGATGAATTCTAGCTCAGACGATTCAAGCATTTTATAATTATTATCTTAAGTCTTACTATCAATGAGATATTAGAAATGCAAAGTCTTTGGATAAGGATTTAATAAGAAAATAAATAATTTTATTTATAAATATATATTAAACTAGTATAAGGTCATATTAAATTATCTTTAAGGAGTGAAGGGGACTATGTATAGAAATAAAATAGGGGTTATTGTAGACTCATTTAAAATTCCTATATTAGATGGAATAAAGGCAGCTAGAGAGCTTGGAGCTAATGGAATACAGATATATGCAGTGGATGGGATTATGTCTCCAGAGAATTTAGATAAGGAAAAAAGGAAAGAAATACTTAAGTATATAAGAGGTAATGACTTATTAGTATCTGCCCTATGTGGAGATTTAGGAGGACATGGATTTACTATAGAAAAGGATAATAAGAGTAAGATAGAAAAATCAAAGAGAATATTAGATTTAGCCTTAGATTTAGAAACTAGGGTAGTGACAACTCATATAGGAGTAGTACCAGAGGATGAAAGAGAAGAAACTTATTATATTCTACAGGAGGCTCTTTTTAAATTAGGTGAAGTAGGGAAGGATATTGGAGGATATTTTGCTATAGAAACAGGACCAGAAAAGACTGCGGTATTAAAGAATTTATTAGATTCTATAAATACAAAAGGTATGAAGGTAAATTATGATCCCGCTAATCTAGTTATGGTAACAGATGATGATCCAGTTCAGGGAGTTTATAATTTAAAGGATTATATAGTTCACACTCATGCAAAGGATGGCGTTATGATTAAAAAGACAGATCCTAAAATAATATATGATTATTTTGCAGAAGGCGGAATTGAGGATATAAGACTTGAGGAATATTTTAAAGAAACTCCTTTAGGAAGTGGAAGTGTGGATTTTGAAAACTATATGAATGCACTAAAAGACATAAGTTATACTGGTTTCTTAACAATTGAGAGAGAAATTGTGGATAACCCATATAAGGAAATAAGTTTTGCTGTGGACTATTTAAGAGGACTTTTATAACATAACTGTTTTTAAATAAAATAGGGCTGCCGCACTAAGGAATTTACATATAATATATTGATTTGCAAATTTAAAATTAGCACAAATATATTGTAGTATTTATTCTTAATGCCACAGCCCCATTTTATATTTCTAAAAGGCATTTGTGATTAGGTACAAATAGATAGTAAATTTTCTTTAAAAATCTCTCTAATATCTCATTTAGAATATCTCATAAACATACAGTTTAAGTGAACTTAAAAAATAGCTTTAAGCTTACTTAGATTATGGGAATCTTCTAAAGGAATTTGTATAATCTCATTTTTATGTTTTAAATTTAATGTATTATTATCAATATATGTTTTAGGTTTAAAATATATATTATTATTATGAATCACTAAATAATTACTTATAAATGTCATATTAGCGAAATTGATATAAAGTATTAATGAAGTAAGTAAAGATAAAAATTAGGAATATAAGGAGAAAAGGATTATGAATTTTAAAGAGATAACTATACAAGATTGGGTAAGTAGCTATAATTAAAATTAAAAAAGAGAGGCATATTTAATGCCTCTAAGTTTTGTTTATTTTTAGGTATATGAATTTTATATATTTATTATTTTATTTTCAGTGATAGCTTCATGAGCCTTTAGTGATATACAAAAGGAAGTAAAGACCTCATCCATAGTAGGAGTTCCTTCTATATTGTTTTCAATCATATCTATAAGCATTAGAAGCTGATTATAGGTTGGCTTACATTTACAATGTATGTTTATCATCTCATACTTATTACTTTCATAATCATAGTATTCTATAAGATCTCCTTCTTCTTTGTTATATAATCTATCTCTTTGATGAATTAATTTTAGTCGTCCCTTTGGTCCTATAAATTCCTTCACATTATTAGATGATATTGTATTTCCCCAACCTGCTTCATAAAAAGCTACAGAGCCACCAGAAAGTCTCATGTTTATCATACCGTAATTATACTTGTCTAAGGGTACACTAGGTTCAGTTCTTTGACATATTCCACTAACTGAGGTTATCTCTTCACTAGTAACCCATCTAGCTATATCTATATAATGTACACCACAATCCACTATAGGGGAGGTATCCTTTATTAAAGATAAATATTTTTCCCAATCCATAGTATGATGGTTTTGTATCATTCTTATTATTAAAGGGTTACCAAGGATACCTTTATCTATTAATTCCTTTATCTTCATATAAGAGGAATTATGTCTTAGAATGTGACCTACTAAAACTTTAGAGGGTGAAGTTTTAACTAAGTTTAAGAATTTAGTACCATCATCTATATTAGTTGCAATAGGCTTTTCACAAAGTACATGTTTATTATGATTTAATGAAGATTCTAGTATTTCTAAGTGGCTAGAAGGATAAGTGCAAATTATCACTATATCAACCAATGGATCTTTTAAATACTTAATATAGTTAGTATCATAAGAATCTGCATTATATTTTCTTTTAAATAAATGAGCTCTCTCTTCCTTTATATCTACAACCCCATAGATGTTTATATTTTCTCTATAGTATATATCATCTAAATGTGCTGAGGCAATATGACCACAACCAATAACCACAACATTATAGATTTTATCCATTAGCCACCTCCTAATAGCATTGTATAAATTAAGATTAGTTATTTACTTAATTTCAGTTAAAACTCCCTTGTTATTTGCCGAGGTTTCTTCAGCTTCAGCAATTTTTATAGTTTCCATATTACTTTCAGGAGTATTCCTATCTACAGGTGAGTTATTAAGTATGCAATCTATGAAATACTTAATTTCTCTATAGTATCCATCATCCTTAGATAATTCAGCTTCGAATTTCTTTCCATCTACAGGATAATCTGTGACTTTCCCTTTTTGATAAACCAAACAACCCTTTTCAAAGTTAACTCTGTAGGTCATTTCAAAGCCAAATTCACCATTTATAGTCCAGTCATCTTGAGTATTTATGACCTTACCATCTTCATAGACATAGTTTGTTGAAAGGGCATCATATCCACTACCTTCTATAACAACCTTTCCTATGGTGGAAACAGCTTTTGGCTTTCCAAAGAGCCAATTTATTGTGTCCACATCATGAATATGTTGGTCAAATAAAGCTCCACCACCTTTATCCTTTTCAAGAAGCCAATTTTTATAACTCCATATAGGGGTAACTCCACCTCTAAAGAAGTAACCACTTATAACATTACCGTATCTATTACTTTCAACAGTTTCTTTAAGATATTCATAAGCAGGCCAAAATCTTAAGCAATGTCCTAGCATTAATAGCTTATTATTTTTTTTCGAAGCTTCTATCATAGCCATACAATCTTTTGAGTTTAAAGCCATAGGTTTTTCACATAAAACATGTAGCCCTTTATTTAAGGCTTTAATCGCTACTTCAGCATGAATAAAAGTTGGAAGTGGAGTATCTAAGTAATCAAGTTCCTCTTTTTCCAGCATTTCATCTACACTGGTGTATAGATTATACTTTGATAAGTCATATTTTCCAGTGCCAACAGCAATATTACCTTTAACTTCTTTTCCACCAAAAAGTTTTTCTTCATCTATGTCGCAAATAGCTACCAGCTTTACAGCATAACCTTCCTTTTCAAGTCTTATATAATTATCAAGATGACCACGGCCCATAAATCCTAAGCCAACTAAGCCAACCTTTAATACTTTTTCCATAACTTAATCCTCCTTTTATAATTTAGAGTGGTTTAATATTACATCCATAGCATTTGATGTTGAATAGACCATATGGTTAGATGGGTGATTATATGCACTAACTTCAGCTGTAACATAATCCTCATATCCTATATTTTCAAGAGCTTTTACAACCTTAGGGAAGTCCACATTTCCAGCCAGCAAATCAACAAATCCATTTATATTTCCAACACTCCTTCTAAAATCTTTAAAGTGAACCTTTTTTATTCTATTACCTAATATTTTTATCCAATGCTCAGGAAATCCATTTGGAAGAACATTGCCTACATCAAAGTATGCACCTACATAAGGACTATCTATTTCATCTATAAAATTTCTAAACTCCATAGGTGATAATAAAAATTTATTCCAAACATTTTCTATACCTATATTGATTTTAAGTTCTTCAGCATATTCTTTAAGCTCTAACATAGTTTCTAAAGATCTTTCATAGGCTATATCATAATCTATAATCTCACAATTGGGTATAAAATCGGTATGAACTGAGCCAGGTACAACTAATATGGTGTCGGCACCTAGGAGTTTTGCAAATTCTAGTTGTTTTCTTGTAATATCCTTTGCCTTTTGTACTATACCTTTGTCAGAGCTTGTATAATTATAGCTCCAATAAAGCCCACTAGCTAAGGAAGGTATTTTTATGTCTATTTCCTGGGCAATTTGTTTTATATTTAATATTTCTTTTTCTGAGGATTCTAGACTTAATTCCCCAGAGAGGTTTAAAGCAGGTTCAAAGCCTTGAAATTCAGCATCTTTTGCTATTTTCATAGCTTCTATTAAAGGAGTACCTCCTTTAAAGGACCAGATATTTATACCTTTTTTCATTATTAGCCTCCTATTCCTTAATTATATTTTCAAGAAAAGTTTTAGCTTCTAATATTTCTTTATGGTGATCCTTATTCCCCATTTCATTTTCTATGGTTAAGGAGCCGGTGTAACCAACTTCTTTTAAAGCTTTTATAAAAATAGGGAAGTTAACTTTTCCTTTTCCTATTTGTTTTTCTTCTCCTAAATATCTTCCAGTGGTAGGGTACTCACCATCTTTAGCATGAACTCCTTTTATATAACTTCCTAGAATGTATACTGCATCTACAGGATTAGCCTTTCCGTAGAGAAGGAGGTTCGCAGGATCTATGTTAATTCCTATATTATCAAGAGCTATATCCTCTATAGCTCTTAGAAGAGTTATAGGAGTTTCTTGTCCTGTTTCAAACAAAAAGTTTTGATTGTTTTTCTTAAGGGTTATACATATATGTTTTAATGCACTTATAACCCCAATATAGTCTTTATTGTTAGGATCCTCAGGTAAAAATCCTGCATGGGTAATTACATCTTTTATTCCTAAGAGATTTCCAAAGGCAGCACCTTCTAATATGCGCTCACATCTACAGAATCTATAGGTTTCAGGAACTAATCCAAGGGTTAAGGGACCATCATAAAAGTCCCATACTGCAGGCTGTTGCCATCCGCACCATATGGCAGTTATATCTATATTAAACTCCTCCTTAGCAGATGAAACTTCCCTGGCATTATTCTCAGTAAATACACTATTGTCCCAACATATAAGTTGGCAGTTATCAAAGTTATTTTCCTTAAGTTTTTTAAACTCATCTCTTATATTAGTAAATTTATTGTATATAACAATTACTCCAACCTTCACATTATCACCCTTTCATATAAATGGAAATTTAATGTATAATTATATTAGTTCTGTTAAATTAGAATTTAGTAAAAGTATATAAATCAGAGAAGATAAGGATTTTTAAGTTACTTATTAAGTCTTTAAAATTTAAATTTGTGAGATTTAGACTCTAGGATTAATAGAGTTACTATAAGATAATCTTATAATTTTTTTATATAAGATTATTTAAGATAAAGGTCAATTAATTTATAAATTTGGACACCATATTTATTTATAAATAGAGGGGATTAGTTTATGATTGAATACAACTCCACACAGCTTAAAAAAGTAGTTAATATTGAAGAGATAGTAACAATACATTACTTTGAATTTGCAAAGGACTATGTTTTTCAAGGGGAAAAGCACGATTTTTGGGAGTTTTTATATGTGGATAGGGGACAAGTTGAAATTCTTGCAGAAAACAAAGGTTACAAACTTCTACAAGGAGATATAGTATTTCATAAGCCTAATGAATTTCATGCAGTATGGGCAAATGGAATAATTGCTCCTAATATAGTAGTTATAAGTTTTTATTGCAATTCAGATATCATGAAGTTTTTTGAACATAAGATATTAAAACTATCTAATAACTGTAAAAGGATAATTGGAGAAATTATTAAGGAAGGGAAAAAAAGTTTCTCTAATATGATGAAGCCCCATGTTTTTCTTGAGAGAAGCAGAGAAGGACTTTTTGGAGGGGAACAGATTATAAAAATGGATTTAGAGAGGTTATTAATAGAGATAATAAGAGAAGATAAGGGAGATTCAAGTAAGGAAAGATCTTCATCCAGAACTAAGGAAAGGATGGAGATGGATTTAGTAGATAGAATAGTACTACATCTTAATGAAAATATAGAGAAAAACTATATGTTTGATGATATATGTAGAGACTTTTCTATAAGTAGTACTCAACTTAAAACCCTATTTAAAAATAAGATGAATATGGGAGTGATGAGTTATTTTAGAGAAAGAAAAATAGAGGAGTCTAAGAGGCTAATAAGGGAAGAAAATTTAAATTTTACTGAAATTGCGGAAGCTTTAGGATTTGGATCCATACATCATTTCTCTAGTACATTTAAAAAAATTGTAGGCATGACGCCTTCAGAATATGCACATTCTATAAAGGTAATTGGATTAGTATAAAATGTTGTGATAATTATAGGATTTCAAGATAAAAAGTTAATTTAGGTATGTCTTTAAGTTATGATTTAATATATGAAAAATCATAGGTATAAATTAAAAACTCTCTTAGGAACCCTATATAGAATTTCTATATAAAGCTTTAAGCTATATATAGTTTAAAGGTATAGGTCAAAAGATAAAAATTATGAGTATGAGGTAAAATTTTAGTTATGAATCCTATATTATAATTAAGTATGAAAAGATATTTTGTAAATTAACTTCTAAGATTTAGTTAGAGTAAAGGATATACTATAACTGAACCTTAGAAGCATTTTATTTAAAATAAATATAGAAAATTATATAAGTTTTAGTGAGTTTTAATACCTAGTCTCTCTCCCATTAGCACATGGGTTTCAAGTCCAAGACTTGATTGTTCTAATATATCTTCATCTATCTTTATAGTATTCTCTTTAAAGAATAATATGGCTGTAGAACCTCCAAATTTAAAATATGATTTTTCATCTCCCTTTTTTACCTCAGAGTTTGGAGTATAGGTCTGAACTATGGTACCAACACAGGTAGCACCTACTTCCATAAATATAATATCATCAAAATTATTTGAATGTAGAATACTCCATTCTCTTTTATTTTGACAGAAAAGCTTTGGAACTTTCTCAAGGGCAATAGGGTTAACAGAGTAATAGTGGCCATTCATTTCTCTAGATTCAGAACAAGTTCCATCATCTACAAAATGTAGTCTATGATAATCGCTTGGGCATAATCTTACTATGATGCATGTACCATTTTCATACTGTTTAGCTATTTCATCATCGCCTATAAGTTCTTTTAGGTTATATGTAAATCCCTTGATCTGAACTATGTTATTAAGGTCTATATTTGTAAATGCCTTAAGTCTTCCATCTGCTGGGGAAATTAACACCCCAGGAGTAGTATCAATAGGTCTAGAATTAGGTTTTAGTTTTCTTATAAAAAACTCATTAAAGGATTTGAAATCTTCTTTTTTAGATTCTGCAATAGACATATCTATATCTAAATCTTTAACGAACTTAGATATTTTTTTTGAGCTGAATTTTGTATCACAATAGCATCCATAAATCTTTGAAAAGAACTTTCTTTTAATAAAAAGTTCAAGAAAATTCATTCCTATAGGAGAAGAATAATTCCAAGTTAAATATTTTTCTCCAGCTACTTTTTCTATATCATAATTTTTAGTTCTTCGATTATATACTTTTATCATGAAAAATCCCTCGCTTATAAGAATTTATTTTTTAAAATTTAGTTAATATATAAATTATAAAGCATTAATG
>NZ_JBFNEO010000084.1:0-11359 GCF_040797585.1 Clostridium sp. | reverse complement strand
GGGTTTATATCTTAAAAGTTAACTTATACCTGTGGTTTATTCATTTATAAATTAGACTTTTGAGGGATGTATAAGTTAAGAACCTGACTAGGAACCCTATAAAGACTATAATAAGGTTAACTTCTGATTTTAAATTATAAGGTGCAAAAATTAATTAGCTAAAAGATGAGAATTTAAAAATGTCAATTTAGCTTTAAATTACTTGGATTAAAGCAATTAGATTCTTTATTATAAAAGTTTAATGAAAACTTTTAGGGAAGATATTATTTATAGAAATGAGTATAGAAGCTATTAAATTATGTAATTATATATTATAATAATTGCACTGTAACTTATGTTACATACTTAAGCTATTAAATTATTTATAATAAATATATAATAAGCTAAGAATTTTACATTGCAAAATATATGAGAAGGAAGTGTTTATATGAAATCAATAGAAATTATGATAGATGAACATAAGAATATAAAAAGAATGTTAAAAGTAATAAGAGAAAACTGTCTAAATATATTAAGAAGAAAAGAAGTGGACTTTGAGGATTTTTATAAGGTTATAGATTTTGTACGTAACTATGCAGATAAGCATCATCATAATAAGGAAGAGGAAATTCTATTTAAGTATATGGGAGAAAATCTAGGAGCTGCAATAAAAAATGGTCCTATAACAGGGATGCTTATAGAGCATGATCTTGGAAGATTATATATAAAGAATCTAGAAGAAGCCTTAGGAAGGTTAGAAGGGAAGAAAGAAGAGGCAGTTTTAGATGTGATGACTAATGCTATGGCTTATGCAGAACTCCTTCTAAGGCATATTGATAAAGAAGATAATTTAATATATACCTTTGCTGATGCAAAATTAAGTGAATATAATAAGACAATAGTTGATGAGAAATGTATGGTAGTAGAAGCTGAGGCTAAGGATAAAGGAATACAAGACAAATATATAGATCTTTTAAAAGGCCTTGAGAAAAAGGTAGGAATAGTTAACTAGATATATTAGTATTTCATAGATAATAGTATAATTAGTATGTATAATACTAAGGAGGATATCAATGAATATAGTAGATTTTCACCATATAGCTATAATATGTTCTAATTATTCTATATCAAAAGACTTTTATACCAATATATTAGGCTTTGAAGTAAAGAATGAAGTCTATAGAGAAGAGAGAAAATCCTATAAACTAGATTTAATAAGAGGATCTATGAATATAGAATTATTTTCTTTTACTAATGTAGCTAAAAGACCTAGTTATCCAGAGGCAGCAGGATTAAGACATTTAGCCTTTAAGACTAAGGATATATTAAAAGATCATAAATATTTAATTTCTAGGGGAGTAAAGGTAGAGGATTTAAGAATAGATGAATTTACAGGAAAAAAGTTCTTTTTCTTCTTTGACCCTGATAACCTTCCCTTGGAGATATATGAGTAGATTATAAAATTAAGTTGTTTTTAGTTTTAATAGAGATTACTAAATGGGCTTTCGAATTAAGAGATCTAACAACCATATGTTGTCTTAGAATTAAAAAAACTAATACAATATATTGTAGTTTTTATTCTTTGTGCGACAGCACAAATGGTTTTGGATAAATCTAGAGTAAAATGTAAATCATATATTAGAGTGTTTATTTTTAAGTTTAAATAAGGATACTATAACCATCCATAGAATAAAAATTAATAAGGTTTAGTAGAGAATTTTAATTATATTCTCTACTAAACCTTATTCTTATTTTTCAGATATAAGATTATCCCATAATTCATAAAGAGTCTCAAGTTCCTTTTCAATAGAGGAAATTTCTCTATGAATTTTTTCCGATTTTTCAGGATTTGAGTAAATTTCCTCAAGGCATAAATCTTCTTGAAGCTTGCATAAGTTTTCTTCTAAAGAATTTATCTTACTTTCTGTGTCCTGAACTCTTTTAGCTTTAGCTTTCTCTTCTTTTTCTATTTCTCTTTTCTTTTTTCTTTCTTCTGCTATTTGAGTTTTACTTTTTCCTTGAAGTTCTTCTAGTCCTTCATATCTATTAGGATTCTTCTTTTTATCAGAGTAGTAGGTGTAGTTACCAAGATACTCTTTGATTCCTCCCTCTTCTAATTCAAAAATCTTTTCTATAACTTTATTTAAGAAATATCTATCGTGGGATATTACAATTAAAGTACCGTCATAACTAAGGATAGCATCCTCTAAGGCTTCTCTTGCCATAATATCTAGATGGTTAGTAGGTTCATCTAAAAGAAGGAGATTAGACTTAGATAGCATAAGCTTTAATAGATTTATTCTACATTTCTCTCCACCACTTAAAAGCTTTATTTCTTTAAAAACATCCTCTCCAGTAAATAAAAATGAAGCTAAGGCATTTCTAACCTGGGTAGTGGATAGCTTTGGGAATTCATCCCATACCTCATCTAATATGCTTTTATTCTCATTTAAATCCCTTTGTTCTTGGTCGTAATATCCAAGGAAAACATTTTTACCTATAACTTTAACTCCAGAAGAAGGAGGCTCTTTGTCCATTATTATTTTAAATAAGGTTGTTTTACCACGACCATTTTCTCCTATAAGGGCAATTTTTTCTCCCCTTTTAATATCAAAATTTACATTATTAAATAGAAGCTTATCTCCATAGGATTTACTAAGCTCTTTTCCATATAAAACATCATTACCACTTTTAATTTGTGTTTCAAATTTTATCTTTGAAGCCTTACCTTCCTTTGGAGGAGCCTCAATTCTCTCAATTTTATTTAGTGCCTTTTCACGGCTTTCTGCAGCCCTTATGCTCTTCTCACGGTTAAAGGACCTATAACGTTCGATGATCTCTTCTTGTCTTTTAATTTCTACCTGTTGAAGGTTATAAGCTTTAAGCTTTGCTGCATAAGCCTTTTCACGAAGGTCTAAAAATTTAGTATATGGAGCATTAAAAGTATTTACTTCCCCATTTATAAGTTCAAAGGTGTGAGTTGTTACAGAGTCTAGGAAGAATCTATCGTGGGATATAACTATAATTGTTCCTTTGTAAGCCTTAAGATAATCCTCAAGCCATTCTATAGCCTCTAAGTCTAAGTGGTTAGTAGGCTCATCAAGAAGGAGGATATCAGGATTTGTAAGAAGAAGCTTACATAGAGCAACCCTTGTCTTTTGTCCTCCACTTAATATACTTATATGTTTATTAAAGTCCTCCTCAGTAAATCCAAGACCTTTTAGAACTCTACCAATTTCACTTTTATAAGTATATCCACCTCTATTATTATAAACCTCAGTCAAGATGATATAATCTTTTATAACCTTTTCATGGTAACTTGCCTTTGAGGGGTCATACTCTTCGGCCATTTTTTCTTCTAATACTTTCATCCTATCTTCCATATCTAGAAGAGGTTTAAATACCTTAAGAAGCTCTTCATATATGGTTGTAGTAGCTTCTAAAGATAAATGTTGAGACAAATATCCAAGGGTTTTACTTTTATCTATAAAAACATCACCAGAGTCTTGATCTAATGTTCCAGTTAGAATTTTAAATAGGGTAGATTTTCCTGCTCCATTTGCTCCTATAAAGCCAACCTTATCTCCATCATTAATAGAAAAAGTAATTTTATTTAAAATCACATCTATACCATAACTTTTATGTACATCTTTACATCCAATAACTATCATTTTTTACTTCTCCTTAAAAGAAAATTTCCTTAAATAATTATACTATTACTCATAAAACTTATCAAATCTTATATAAAATAAAGCACTATGGGTTTAAAAAATTCATAGCGCTTTATTTTAAGTATAATGATAATCATATGATGATTTTAAGTATTAGATAAAGATAGCTAAACCTAGGCATATAAGTATTATTCTAGAAAATTGGATAAATTGGTATTTAAATACTCTTCTAAAGATTCTAGAGTTAAAATTAAATAAGTTTTAGGGGAGAAGGGTATTGGAGAAAAATGAAAAGCCATATTTCCTCCGAAAGAATTTAGTGGAATCATATTACTAAAGTTATATGTGGATTTGAAAGAAAAGGGGATTACAGAATTATTTAATAAATTATAATTTTTATCTTGAAAAGGGATAAAATCTCCAAAAACATTTTGGTCATATATGTCTGAACTTTGAGATTCCATACAATTACCTCCAAATATATAATAAATATCAATATATAATATGATAGAAGAAAGTATTTATGAAGGAAACTATAAATTTTATCACTTTTGCCTCATAAGAGTAATAGTATATTATATTAAGGAGGTAGAGATTATGTTGGATGTACAAAAGATTAGGACATTATTTCCAGGCATTAACGACCAGGTACCTTTAGACAATGGAAGAAAAACTCTCGGTATAAATTTTGATAATGCAGCAACAACTCCTCCATTTATATATGGAATAAAAAGTATAGAAAAGTTTGCCTCCTGGTACTCTTCAGTTCATAGAGGTGCAGGATATAAATCCAAGATATGTTCAGACTTTTATGAAGACGCGCGAGAGAGAATTCTAAACTTTTTTAATGCACCTAAGGATAAGTATGAGGTGATCTTTACCAAAAACACTACAGAAGGGCTTAATTTATTAAGCCATTTATTAGTTAATGAGAAAGATAGTGTTTTAAGTACTTTTATGGAACATCATGCTAATGACTTACCTTGGAGAGGAAAATGTGATTTAGATTATGTATCTATAAAAAGTGATGGAACTTTAGATCTAGAAAATTTAGAGGCGCATCTTAAAAAGAAAAAGATAAAATATTTAACAGTTTCAGGAGCCTCTAATGTTACTGGATGTGTTAATGATGTAAATAAATTAGCTAAATTGTGCCATAAGTATGGAACTAAAATAATAGTAGATGGAGCTCAGCTTGTTCCTCATAAAAAAGTAAATCTATTAGGAGGTTCAAAGGGCGAGGAAATAGATTTTTTAGTGTTCTCAGCTCATAAAATGTACGCTCCTTTTGGAATAGGAGTGGTAATAGGATTAAAAGAAGAGCTTAAGAATAAGGAGCCATTTATAAAGGGTGGAGGAACAATAAAGATAGTAACAGAGCATAAGGTGTATTGGGATGAATCTCCAGCTAGGGATGAAGGAGGAACTCCAAATGTATTTGGTGTGGTGTCTCTTCTTGCATCTATGCAGCTTTTAGATAGTATAGGAATGAATAGGATACATGATGAAGAAATAAGAATAACTAAATATATACTAGATAACATGAAAAAATTCCCAGTAGATATATATGGACCTTTAACCACTGATAATAGACTCGGAATAATAACTTTTAATGTGGAAGGAATGGGACATAGTAAAGTAGCTAATGAACTATCTTCTAAGTTTGGTATATCAGTTAGAAATGGATGTTTTTGTGCTCATCCTTATGTTGAGAAGTTACTGGGTATAACAGAAGAAGATATGGAATACTATATAAAGAATTATGATAAAGTAGAAAAGCCAGGAATGGTAAGGGTAAGCTTAGGACTTTATAATACCTTAGAAGAAGCTAAAAAGTTTTTATGTGCTTTAAAATATATAATAAGAAACAATTAATATATAGATGAAATTAATTGTTTTTAAGGATAATTAATAAATGAGAAAGAGTATGGTAAGGCGGCCATACTCTTTCCTTTTTATTTACAATTAAAGGAGTGTTTATTTATTAAATCTTACATAGGAAGGCATATTATCATCAATTAAAGGAGAGATGTATTTATATGCTTCCTCTGTAAGGTTATTTCCTTGTTCATTTATCCAATTCATTGGAACATATTTAATACTATTAGCTACACTGGAAGCTTCTGCTAAAAAAGTAGTTGATTCATAAATAGAGGAATCTTCCCTTTTTATAGCTACCATATATCCAGTGTTTCCATCACTGGCATAATTTAAAGCTGCTTTACCTACCATGTAAGCTTCATCTAAGTCAGTTTGAGAAGCTATATGCATGGAGCATCTTTGAATAACTCCAAGTTCAAGGGCCTTTACCCTTTTTGTAATACCAGCATTTATTATGATATTTTTAAGGTAATTACCTACGCCACCTAGCTGAGCATGTCCAAAGTTATCGTGACATCCAGATATTCTAACTTCTGAGATGAAGTTTCCATCCTTATCTTTTAATCCTTCAGATGCTACTATGTAAACTTGATTTTGACTATCAAATTTTTCTTTAACGTCCCTTAAGAAATTTTCTTCTGAGAAAGCTACCTCAGGAAGGTATATAAAATCTGCTACAGGCTTTCCATTTAATTTAGAAGTACAAGCACTAGCTGCAAGCCATCCAGTATCACGACCCATAGTTTCAAGAATAAAGATTCCATTATTAGTATAAACCGAAGAATCTAAATAAGTCTCTAAGGCTATAGTTGATATTAACTTTGCGGCAGAACCAAAACCAGGAGTATGATCAGTTATAGGTAAATCATTATCTATGGTCTTAGGTATTCCTATAACTTTAACAGGAATATTATTAATTTTTGTATACTCACTAAGCTTGGCTACTGTATCCATGGAATCATTACCACCTACATAAAAAAAGGTGTCTATATCTAATTCCTTTAATATGCTAAAAAGTTTTATATATTCTTCATTATTTTCTCTAACATCCTTCATTTTATATCTACATGAACCTAATCCAGAAGAAGGAGTGAATCTAAAGTTTTGTAGATCTTCCTTAGATTTTTCTGATAAATTTACTAATTTTTTATTTAATATTCCTTCTATACCGTTTATACCAGCATATACATTGTCATAAAATCCCTTTTTAAAGTTTTCCTCAACAACTCCTATTACGCTTGCGTTTATTACTGCAGTTGGACCTCCAGATTGTGCTATGATGCAATTAGACATATTTATTGTTACTCCCTTCTCTTCATTGGACTATACCATATATATATTATACTAATATAATATACTAAAAAGAATAAAATATAAAGGTGTTTTTAAAAAAATATTTATAAAATAAGAATAAAGTATAGCACATATACTCTGAAGACAATGAAATAGTAATAATTTATATTATCAAAAATTATAGAGTTAATGGTTATTTACACTTAATTTTAAGTTAAAGTTTTTAAATTTATAGAAAAATTATGAAATAAAATAAAAGTGATATAGTAGATATATATTGAGGGTATTTTGAATATTAATACTAAAGAAGGGGAATTTTTCTTTTCAACCTGTAAACTATGGAATATAATAGATGTGTTAAATAAAAGAGAGGGGTAGGTTTATGGAGTTATACTCGCTTATGCTAATAGCTATAGCTTTATCTTTAGATGCTTTTGGAGTAGCTTTAAGTATAGGACTTAATTGTGAGGTTAAAACCTCGAGCAAAATATTATTTATATTATCCTTTGGATTCTTTCAATTTTTCTTGTCTTTTTTGGGAGCATACATAGGGTATATATTCACTTCCTTTGCAGCAGTACCTAATATTATTGGGGGGATGATTATATCAATAATAGGGGTGATGATGATTAAGGAAGGCTTTGAAAATAAAGAGGAATGTATATTATTAAAGAAAAGAATGTATTTAATTCTTGGGGTTTCTGTTAGTATAGATGCATTAGTAGTTGGATTTATAACTTTAAATACAATAAAAGATATAGGTCCTTTATTAAGTAGTACTTTAATAATTGGGGTTACCACTTTAATATTAACATCATTTGCATTTATATTATCTAAATACCTTAATAAAATACAATTTATTTCTAAATATGCAGATTTTATTGGAGGAGGAATATTAATTATTTTTGGATTGAAGATGATGTTCTTTTAACATTAATTTAAGTAATAAAGCTTTAAGTAAATTAAATTTATTTAAGAATTTATTCCTAAGTAAATATCTGATATAATTATATCTAATTAGGAAATAAACTACTGATTATATCTTTAAATAGTAGTGTGTATAAAATTATAAAATTGTAGGTGAAACTTATGAAGGTCATAGAGATTCTAAACAAGCACAATATTAAGATGACCAAGGCTAGAGTTAATATATACAATATAATTAGTGAAAAAAATAAAGCCATAAATGCAGAAGAGATATATAATAGATGTTTAGATCAGGGATTAAATATTAATCTGTCCACAGTTTATAGAACCTTAGAACTTTTTGAAGAGAAGGGGATAATTGAAAAATTTGATTTAGGTACAGGATATTATAATTTTTCTTTAAAAAAACATGATCATAAACATTTGTTAGAATGTAGTCTTTGTCATAAAGAAATAGAACTTACCTGTCCAATGAAACAAATAGAGGAATTGGTGAAAAACACCACAGGTTTTGTTTTAGTGGAGCATGAATTGAAAATGAAGGGGTTATGCAAGGATTGCTCTGACGAAAAATAGGCTATCTAATTTTTTAGATAGCCTATTTTTATTTCTTTAAAGCTATTAAATTATTTACTAATATAGTTAGTAGTAGCATAATTACAGACATGACAGCGATGGTTCCACCAGGAGCGCTATCTATATAATAAGAAGATATAAGTCCAAGGAATACATCTAAAAATCCAAAAATCATAGACCAAATCAGAGTGGTTTTAAATCCCTTTTTTAACTGAAGAGCTGTGGCTACAGGAACTACGATCATGGATGAAATTACAAGAATACCCATGATTCTTATGGATGCTGAAATAGTAGCCCCAACTAATAGAGTAAATATATAATTTATAAAGGATACTTTAATACCAAGAGCCTTAGCTCCTTCCTCATCAAAGGTTACATAGAGAAGTTTATTAAATAATACTAGTATTAATATAAAGCTGATTATACTAATAATTAATATGGTTTTTAAATCACCTCTAGATACTGTAAGCATACTACCAAATAGTATGGAGTTTACATTAGCAGAGGCTTTACCACTACTTATAAGTATTATAGCTATACCAATACTTAGGGTCAAAATTATAGACATAACAAGTTCTGCATATTTCTTATAATAGTTTCTTAAAAATTCTATAAAAAGTCCACAAATGGAAGTAAATGCAAAGGAGGCTAGTAAAGGGTCAACCCCTGTAGCAAGTCCTATGGAAATACCTGCAAAAGAAGCATGGGACAATGTATCACCCATCATTGAATATCTTTTAAGGACTAAGAACATACCTACTAATGGGCAGAGAATTGAAATGAAGAATCCTGCCATTAGGGCATTTTGCATAAATTCATATTGAAGCATGATTAATAACTCCTTCTTTATTTAGTTAAATTTTTAAATTCATCTATGGTAAATATATCTGCATGACCGCTACAAAGCCTTAAAACATGAGATGAATTTTTAAGCACTGCATTCATATTGTGTTCTACGGATATAACAGTCACATTATCCTTTAAATTAAGTTCCTTTATTAAGGAATAAATTTCAAGTTGATTTTCATAATCTATACCAGTAGAGGGCTCATCTAGAATTAAAATTTCAGGAAGGCCCATAAGAGCTCTTGCTATAAATATTCTCTGCTGCTGTCCTCCCGATAGGTTACCAAGAAGCCTACCCTTAAAATCATTCATATTCACTTTAGTTAATACTGAATCTATTATGGATTTATCCTTTATATTAAGAGCCTTTCTGTGGTTATTTAAAAGCTCCTTAACTGTTATTGGAAACTGAGAGTTAAATCCCTCCATTCTTTGAGGTACATATCCAATATTAGAACTATCAAGGGTTATTTCCCCAGAAATAGGGTCTAATAAATTTAGTATCAATTTTATTAAGGTGCTTTTACAACTTCCGTTTTCTCCTATTATGGAAACATAGCTTCCTTTTGGAATAAAAATACTTATATTGTTTAGAATATAAGAGGAAGCATTGTTATATGAAAAGCATAAATTTTCTATACTGATCAAGGTATCATCTCCTAAAAATAATCTTAAATATATTGTTGACATTTATTAACTCAAATATTATTATATAACCAAATGCAAATGATTTGAAATAGGAGGTTTTTGTAATGAAGAAAAAAATGTGGATACTTGGAGTATCTTTTATTATGTTATTAACTTTAGTAGCATGTTCAAAGCCAGAAGAAGTTAAAGAGGACAGTGAGAAAATAAAGGTAGTAGCTAGCTTTAATGCTATGGCTGATATTACAAAAGAAATAGGAGGAGACAAAATAGACTTATCAGTTATGGTACCAAAGGGAGTAGAAACTCATGACTTTGAGCCAAAACCAAAGGACATGGCAAATTTGAATGAAGCTAAGGTATTTGTATATAATGGATTAGGAATGGAAGGTTGGGCAGAAAGTGCATTAAATGCAGTTAATAATAGTAACCTGATCACCGTTGAAGCCTCTAAACATTGTAATCTTATAGAGAATAAAGATAACAATAATGACCATGAAGACGAAGAACATAGTCACGGAAAATATGATCCCCATGTTTGGCTTAGCTTAAAGGATGCTAATATAATGGCTAAAAATATATTAGATGGTCTTGTAAAGGCTGATGAAGGGAATAAGGATTATTATCTTGAAAGATATAAGAACTTTACAGAGAGTAATTTAAAGCTTTTACAAGAGTATGATGAAAAGTTTTCAAAAATACAAAATAAAACTATATTAGTAGGCCATGAAGCATTCTCTTATTTAGCTAGAGATTTTAAGATAACTCAAAAGGGAGTTCAAGGTGTTTTTGCAGAGGGAGAGGCTACTAGTAACAAATTGAAGGAATTAGTTGAATATTCTAAGACAAATAATATAAATACAATATTCACGGAAACAGGGGGAAGTGCTAAGATATCAGAAACCGTTGCAAAAGAAGTAGGAGCCAAGGTTGAAACCTTAAATACCCTTGAAAGCGAAGGTACCTATATAGAGACAATGAAAGAAAATTTAGAGAAAATATATAATGCCTTAATATAGAAATTTTGACTACTTGGCTATTTTAGTATATAAATATATAGAGAATATATAAAAAAGGAGAAATACTATGGAGTTTTCATCATTAGTTATAATGGAAAAAGATAAGGAAACAGGATTTTTAACCAGAGAGCTTGGAAGCTATGAAGTTAATGAAGGTGCAGAGTATGTAAAAAAACTTTATGAATCTCAGGGAAAAGTAGCTCTAGTTTTTGATACAAAGAGAGATGTGGAAGAATGGGAGTTCAGTGCTATATATGATTTGTTTCCTTATGAAATATTTAAGGATAAAGGTATAGATATTGAGGATATAGATGATGAATATAATCCAACTTGGAAGATTACTTTAGACTATAAAGAAGAGCATAATCCTATGAAGGAAGATTTAAATCAGATATGCTATTTAATAGAGGAGGCTATTTTAGAGTCTTTTAAAAGAATAGAAGGAAAAGAAGCAGAATATGTAGAGTAGAATTAGGAATAGAAAATAAAGATAAATAATATTTTAAAATTAAAAGTGAACAC
>NZ_JBFNEO010000083.1:0-11403 GCF_040797585.1 Clostridium sp. | reverse complement strand
GAAAACACATATAGACAAAATCACCATAATAATTCTCATATTATCTTTAAGTTTGACTATAATTTATGTAGCTACAAAAGAATTTCATACTAAAAAACATCTGAGAATTATTATGGTGATTTTGTCTATATGTGTTTTCTTTTTAATTGATTATTATATATATTCTCAAAAAATTATAAAAGATTCTAACCTTAATCTTACAATAAAAAAATCTATAGGTATGGATTTCTATTCTTTAAATTCGTTAGATGAAAACAGTCTATTAAATATAAATACCCTTAAAATAAAAAATGTATCTAATCTAGAAGGCTTAGAATATATTGAAAATTTAAACTCATTAGATATAATTGATGATGGATTAATTTTAGATTATTTACCTATTACCAAATTAGATAATTTAAAAGCTTTAAGTATATATAGATGTAACTTGAATGTTTTAAGTGAAGTAGACCTAATAGAGGAAGCAGAGACTTTTCAAATTATATACCCTAAAACTGATTCTATGAACAGTTTACCACTATTTCCAAATGTAAAAAATTTAACCATTAATTTTAGCGGTAACTTCGTCCTATCAACCTTAAAGAATTTCCCCAAAGTAGAGGAATTTTCTCTTTGCTTAGAAGGTCCTTTAGATGTAGATGGAATAGAAGTTATAGGTAATCTAAAAACCTTGAATCTATCTTATGCTTACTTGTCAGATTACTCCAAACTTTTTGATATACCTACACTAAAAACTATTAGTTTAAAGAATTGTCATATAGTTAATTTAGAAGATTTCATAAAACAAGCTGAAGCTAAAGGTATTAAAGTCATTATGTAGTTTTACATAATGACTTTAATATCTTCATTGATTTCATCTAACTTATCTTTCAGTAATATATAAAACAACTTATTATAAAATTTTCATTACGAACTTTATAATAAATATCCAAAGAACTACTAACATAAATCTTTTTAAATTGGTAATCATAATTATTGATAAATTTAATACATTTATTAATGTATAATCAATAAATATTGTATACAAAATATAAAAAATTTTAATATTCAGTAAATTGATTGAATAATCTTCAAATTAATGGTACAATAATAATTAAAATATATGATGTAAAAGTGAGAGGGAGTGAATTTTTATGATGGTAAAACTTACTGTAAGAAGCATTATGAATTTAGGACTATGGGGTAGACTTTGTGAATATAAAGGGTGGGATAAACTTATAGTTAGAGAAGGTTTAATCTCTCTTGATAGTGAAGTGGAATTTGATGATGAATTTCTAAAGAAGGATGTTGTACCAATAGAGAAATTAAATGTATTCTTATTCAATGTGGATACTGAAGATGCTAGATACTGTGGAACATTATTAGCAAGAGACTTAGAAGATGCAAAAATTAGAGTTGGCATGATCCACAATGTAACTAAGATTACAACTATTCAAGAAATCACTAAGGAACAGCTATATAATATGAAAAATAAACATATGGTTCTTGCAAGAATACCACTTTAATCTATAAGTGCTAATAAAATAAATTAATCCCCAGTTAAGTTGAGAACACTCAACTTAACTGGGGATTTTTTAAACTATAATTTAAATCTCTTTAAACTGTACATTATGTGCATAATGAAGTACTAGATCTCTTTGTACTTCTATTACCGATGTATTAATATTTTCTCCATTAACACTTAAAGTCACATCACTATGGTCTCCATATCTTTTTAGAAATTTATCCATATCTGAACGTTTAATACTAATTGGCAAAATATCTCCATTACTTTTTAGTATTATTCCCATGGTTCTTCCTTCATTTCTAAATTTTCTTCCTTTAATTTTCAAATCCCTTAGACTAGCATCTATTATCATAGTAACCCCTCCATATTTACTTAAGTATAATTTTATATATTATATTTAAGTTCATGGAATAATATTACTCTAAATTAAATATTACATATTAATTTGCAGTTCTACTGGACAATGGTCTGAACCTAATACTTCTGTATGTATCTTCGCTGAAACTAAACTGTCCTTTAATCTTTCAGAAGTACAAAAATAATCAATTCTCCATCCTGCATTTTTCTCTCTAGCTTTAAATCTATAGGACCACCAAGAATATGTTCCCTCTAAATCTGGATAAAAATTTCTAAAAGTATCTATAAACCCTGAATCTAATAATTCAGTAAATTTATTTCTCTCTTCGTCAGTGAATCCTGCATTTCTTCTATTATTTTTAGGATTTTTAAGATCTATCTCCTTATGAGCTACATTTAAATCTCCACAAACTATCACTGGCTTATCCTTATCTAAATTCTTAAGATACTTTCTAAATTCATCTTCCCAAACCATTCTATAATCAAGTCTCTCTAACTCCGACTTAGAATTTGGGGTATAAACTGTTACAAGATAAAAGTTTTCGAACTCTAAAGTAATTACTCTGCCTTCTTTATCATGTTCTTCTATTCCAATTCCATAGGATACATTCATAGGTTCTACCTTTGTAAATATAGCAGTTCCTGAATATCCTTTTTTCTCAGCATAATTCCAGTATTGATGATATCCTTCTAAAGCAAGTTCTATCTGCCCACCTTGAACTTTACTTTCTTGAATACAAAACATATCTGCATCTACTTCTTTAAAGAAATCTAAAAATCCTTTTTGAACGCAAGCCCTAATGCCGTTAACATTCCACGAAATTAATTTCATATATTATACCTCTTTTCTAAAGTACTCTAATTATTTCTAATAACTTAAAATTTATTTTATTCTTAACTCCTTTATTGATAATTATAGTTTATTACAATAAATTCAAAAGAATTTTATCATCTTACTTCTTATTGTAGCATATACTATATATTTATTTGTATATTTGAACTAAATCTATTAAACTCTATTTGCAGATTTAATAAAAAATATATTCTTTATTAAATAAAAAAATCCCATATAAATCAGTCAATACAACTTCTTTTATACAGGATTTTTTAACTTATTGCACCTTATATTTTATTATCATTTTATGGAGTATATTGCTTACTCATTTTTGTAACTATACCATTTTTCATATCAACATTAAATTGTAAGTTACTAACATATCCACCTTTCCAATTATCTATCTTCTTTTTAAAAGTACTATAATCAACACTCTGCAACTCATTTGTATGATTATTAGATGGGTCTACGTCATAGGATAATAAATTGAAGGAGGCATCCTTAGATACTTCATAAACCTTAATCTCACCGATGTGATATCTAATATAATAAGGATCTGGCAATGTGTACGTTCCATCTTCTTTTTGCATAGCCTTATTGTCTTTTACAGCCTCTGCTACTGCTTCTTCCCATCCAAAATAAAATTCTGCTTCATCAAAGGATATATAAACAGTGCCATTATCTGTATAAATATCTTTTACAATTCCAAACTTACTATCATATATATCTTCTTTTACATCTTCTTTTACATTCGCTTTTACATTTAAAGTAACATGAACATTTCTTCCGTACTCCTTTGTTACGCCATTATATGAGTACTGTCCAGGTTTATTGGATATATCTTGGTTTTCCTTTTCCCAAAGTACATAATCCTTAATTTTATTATTATCTACAGTTATATCCACTTCTTGTGGCAAAACAAATGAATCTTTATCTTCATATATTTCATAAGATAGCTCTACACTTTCCATCTTATCTCTTATACTAGTAAGCACTTTCTCCATATTCTCTGTATCAACCTTATTTTCAATTGCTAATTTAATAATATAGTAAGCATCATCATATCTATTTTTATTTAAATATTGATCCTTTATATCCATATAAATTTGCTTGTCATTCTTACCTTTTGTTATTGCAGCTTCATAAGATTTTCTAGCTTCTGTGTAATTTTTTTCTTCTAAAAATTTATTTCCTTCTTTTATATACTTTTCTATCTCATTTTCTTCAACCTGAATATCTTTAGCTACATTATCAGATAATACAATTTCTTTATCTTTCTTTTTACATCCCCCTATCACAGTTGTACCAGTAACTATGATAACAGCTGCAAAACACAATATAAATTTATTAAATTTCATTTTAAAATGCCCCCTACTTAATAACTTTAATATAAGTATATGATTAAATTTTTAACAACTATAGTAAAGTTATTTCCAAGTTATTAACAAGGCTATTTTATACTTAACGGTATATTTACTTTTACAGTAACCTTTTCTCCATTTATAATATCTATAGAACCTCCATGATCTTTTATAATTTCACTACATAAGTATAATCCAAGTCCCCTGCTTTCAGATTCTGAAAATTTTTTAGATTTTATAAAAGGTTCAAAAATATGATCATATATTTCCTTAGGAATAATTCCTGACATACTCTTTACTTCTAGAATATATTTTTTACCCTCTATTTTACCATTTATATAAAGAGATTCTTGTGGTTTAGAATACTTTATACCATTGTCAATTAAATTTATAATAAGCTCCCTAATTCTGTTACACTGTACTGATACTATACCACTTTCTAAATTATTTATAATTTTTATAGAGTATTTTTGTGCTTTTATACTCATGTCCTCACTTATCTCATCTATAATCTGATCTATGCTAATTTCCTTAAATTCTTCTGCAGTATAAGACAGGCCCTTAGATATTTCTATTAATTTTATAATTAAGTGATGTAATCTTTCGCTTTCTAAATATATTCTTTCTATAGCCCTTTTCTTGAAGGCCTCATCCTTTACCATTTCATCATTTATCATCTCTGCATATCCGGAAATGGCAGTTAAGGGTGTTTTCATTTCATGAGTTACATTGTCAAAAAAAGCTTTTCTACTTTTTTCTAATTTCTCTACTTTTTGTTTTTCTTCTTTTATTGTATTTATTTGTTCTTCTATTTTCTCTTTCATACTATTAAATTCTCTTGACAATATAGCTATTTCATCATTTCCATAAACATCTACATAAAAGCTATAGTCTCCTTGTCCTACTTTTTTCACCCCTTCTGTTAATGTTATTATAGGCTTAGTAACTTTAGTTATTATGAAAAAGCTTAAGCCAAATATAAAGAATAATATACCGCCTTCTACTACAGTTATAAATAACATCATCCTATTATTTTCATCATAAGCTTCACTATAATCTTTAATTATACTAAGTACTCCTAGGTTATCTTCATTTATAAAAATGGGATAGGACAGAATTCCATAGAGTTTTTTATCTTCATATTTAAGATTGACAACAGCAACTCCTTCTTCAGCATTTTTATTGCCACTATCTAATGTATTTCTAAAAGATTCATCTACATTCTCACTTAATATTTTTCCTTCTGTATCACGTATTTCTACAGTACATTGAAAATTAGATGATATATATCTATTCAAGTAATTACTTTCTTTAACTAAACTGTCTTCTTCGTATTCTAAATCTGTTGCTAGTAATCTGTATTTTATTGCTTCCCTAGTACTATACATAATTTCATTTAATGAGCTACCTATGGATGCCTCCATTCTAATAATTAATATATGCCTTATGGATAAATTCAATATTACTCCAAAAGTTATAATTATAGATAGTATAGAAAATATAAATTTTACTCTTATTTTCATATTATTACCTCATCACATATCCTACCCCAAATACTGTATCTATAAGAGATCTCTCATTTTCATTATCTAATTTACTTCGAATTCTTCTTACATGAACATCTACAGTTCTAATATCTCCATCATAATCAAATCCCCAAACTTTATTAAGAAGTTCTTCTCTTGAAAATACTCTATTCCTATTCTTCACTAAGAATTCAAACAAATCATATTCCTGTGGTTTCAATCTAACTTCATCTTCATCCTTTAATACAATTCTACTATCTATATTTAATTTTATATGGTTTGAAACTTCTAAAAATTCACTTTCACTCTTCACTTTGTACTTTTCTACACATCTCAGAGCAGTTTTAACCCTTGCAAGGACTTCCTTTATATGAAATGGCTTAGTCATATAGTCATCAGCTCCTAGCTCTAACCCTAAAATTTTATCTACTATATCATTTCTTGCAGTTAATATAACAATAGGAATTAAATGCTTACTATTAATTTCTTTACATAGCTCAAAGCCACTTTCATCTGGTAAATTTAAATCTAACAAAGCTAAATCAGGTTTAAAATTTTTTACTAATTCTCTGCCCTCCTTAGCGGTAAATCCACATCTTACACTATATCCTTCACTTTTTAATGCAGTATATAATATATCACTTATAGATATTTCATCTTCTACTATTAAAATCTTTATACCCATATCCCTCTCCCAAATCAAAAATCATACATTAATTATAATATACATCTTCATATTATATATGGCAAATATATGAAGTAACTGTCTCAAAATAAAAAATCCCCATCTATATTAGATAGGGATTAAAACTATATTCTTTGTACACTTTCTCTTACTACTAATTCAGATGTATACCTATACTCTGATTGTTCTCTTGGTTGTCGTAAAATTATAGATATCAACTCTTCAGTGGCCTTCCTAGTCATTTCTTCTATAGGTTGTTTAAAAGTTGTAAGAGCTGGCGTTATAATTTCAGAAAAAACTAAATCATCAATACCTATTACGGATAAGTCATCTGGTACGGATATCTTAAGCTTATTAGCAACTTTATAAACTCCATAAGCAATAACATCAGAACAAGCCACTATAGCTGTTACCTTATTCCTACAGTTTAAAAGTTTCTCAGCTCCCTTAATACCAGTTTCTACATCATGCATAGAGGAGTATGTCCACTGTTCATCTATTTCTAACCCATGATCCTTCATAGCTTGTCTATATCCTTGCATGCCGTCGCCTGAATTTATTAACCATTGTGTTCCATTAATGCATCCAACATTCTTATGACCTAATTCAATAAGGTGTCTAGTTGCTTCATAACCATCATTAAAACTGTCTAGATACACATTGCAAACGTCTTCACCACTACTAATGCTCCGATGAATGGCTACCATAGGATACTTAATTTTTAATAGATCTTCAAATTGCCAACTCTCTTTTATTAAACTAGGTGCAATTATCATACCATCTACACAATGCTCTCTCATTAGGTTAATGTACTTATGTTCATTTTCTGCACTATTATATGTACTACAAACTAATATACTATATCCATGCTCCTCTGCGGTTTCCTCAATCCCCCTAATTATTCGCGAAAAATAAAAACTAGAGATATCTGGCAAAATTACCCCAATAAGCTTAGTTTCTCCATTAACCAGGCTCCTAGCCATGGCATTAGGTTTATAGTCAAGCTCCTTAATTAAATTTAGTATTCTCTGTTTTGTCTCCTCTGTAGTTTTCGCTGTCTTTCCATTAATAACATTAGAAACCGTAGTTGCCGACACTTGGGCAATCTTAGCAATGTCCTTTATTGTAACCCCCATACAGATTCCTCCTACTTTATGTCATTTATTAAGTTATAAATATATTATATATGATACTCTATTAAACTACAATAGACCATATGCTCCCCAATATTTATCAAAGTAAGCACATGGTCTATATTAACTTTATATCTACTATGTAATGCTATCTCTTGTACTCAATGTGTTTAACCTTAAAATGACAAGGACAACTTCTATTTATTATAGTATTTGCCATGTATGACCTAACCTTTAAATAGAAAAATAGTGTAGCACAAAGAAGCATTACAAATCCATATAAATAATTATATCTGTACCCTAAATTATTTAAAATAGTTCCACCAACAAAATTTCCTATAGCTATTGAGAACCCATTGGCTAACATCTTTACTGCTGCAAATATATCTCTATGATCTATGGCTATATTACTCATCATCAAGCTATCTAAAGAGGAAATTATTAGACCAACAGATACACCTCTAATAACTAAGAAAAATATAAATAATTCACTATTAGAAACCATTGTTAATATAAAGCAACTAACAATAGCAATTACAAATATAGTTAAATTAAATTTCTTTACCCCAATTCTTTCTATAAATCTAGGCATTAGAATAAGCCCAACCATACTCAAAATAGTTAATGAAAAGGTTATATAAGATATTATATTATTCCCTAAATTAAAGTAATTCTTTAATATTAAATTATTATAAGGTCCTACACCACTAAATCCTAAGGCGTTAATAAATAGAAGCATAGAAAAAAGTCTAATTTGCTTATCAGACTTTATGCATTTTATTGATTCCCTCATACTTTTTTTTACTTCTTCATTCTCTACTGCATTAGTTATATCTTTAGGCAACAAAAAACATCTAATAGATGAAGTTACTATAAGGATTATGGCTGCTAATAGAAATAACTTTTCATATCCTATTTGGGCAAAATATTCCATCCCCGTTATATTTCCAGCTATTAATGCTCCCACGGCTCCAGCAATTAAATTCACAGAATACTTATAGCTATAGGCACAACACTCCTTTTGTCCTGTGGTATAAGAATATAATAATTGTAATTCTGTAACATGTATAAGACATGTGCCTAAATTTATAAGAATTTGACCTATTATAAGAACTATCATTGATTTAAATCCCATATGAAATCCAACTCCTATGGAACAAACTAATAATCCTATGCATAAAATTCTCTTACGTCCAAATATCTTAATAAATGGTCCCATAAAAAAACCTATCAAGGTGAATAAAGAACCTATGGAAAATACTGTTCCTATAGCTTCAGCCGATAAGCCTATAAAATCATAATATAAAACTTGTAAGAAAAAAAATATCCCCATGGCCAAAGCACTTAGAGCTTCACTAGCCACCATTATATGTATATTTCTTGAAAATGTCTTTATTATTTGTATCGTCTTTGATTTATCCATTTTATGTCCACCTTAAATAATCATTATCTATTTAGGTTAAACAAAATTTCAATAGTTATGCAAAAAGAGAGCATTATTGCTCTCTTAAAATTAATTATATTCAACTTCTTTTAAGTATAATCCTTTAGCCTGAGCCATTGGTCCAGCTTGTGCTCTCTCTTTTGCTTCTAATATTCTAGCAACATCACTTGGCTTTAACTGACTTTTTCCAACTTCTAAAAGAGTTCCAACTATTATTCTAACCATATTTAAAAGGAAACCATCTCCATTGACCTCTATTTTAATAATCTCATCATCCTTTGTTATGTCAATGTAATTTATGGTTCTAACAGTGGATTTATTATCTGATTTTAAGCTAGTAAAACTCTTAAAATCATGGGTACCAACTAAAATATCTGCTGCTGCTATCATGGCATTTAAATTAATTTCTTCTTCAATGTGGTATGTGAATTTTCTATTAAATACATTTCTGTATTTTCCATTGTTTATAGTATACTCGTAGGTTTTTGCCTTTGCATTATATCTTGAATGAAATCTCTCATGAACATCAGTTACTGATTTTACAACTATATCTTCTGGTAAAAATTCATAAAGATAGTTCAAAATATCTTCATTGGTAAGGGTAGATTTAGTATGAAAGTTAGCTATATAGTTTTTAGCATGTACTCCTGTGTCTGTTCTCCCACAACCTATAACTTGAATATCTTCATTAGTCATCTTACTTAATACATTTTCAATTTTATCTTGTATAGTAGCAACATTGTCCTTTTGCTTTTGCCATCCTTTATATCTTGTTCCATCATATTCTATTACCATTTTTAAATTTCTCATAAAATCTCCTCTATTATCTATACTAGTTAAATTCTCTATAGAATAAAGCTCTAACTTTTCTAACTCTTAGCTCATTCCCAATTAAGTATATACTCTTTACTAAAATAAATCTATAAAATTATGTAGTTATATTATTTAGTCGTCTTGCAATTTTTACTTATCCCTTCGTAAAGATATTCTAAATACTCCACATCCACATTTTCAGCCTTTAAACTATCAATTCTTTCCCTAGCCTTTTCTATAGCTTCTTTTGCTTCTGCATAATCCCTTTGTTTTATAGCATTACTCGTATACTGAAGTAAATAATCCACCTTTAATACACTCTTTGCTAAGTCTTCTCTCTCATTATTTACTAAATCTAATAAAAGAGAATATATCTTAGGGGATGAACTATTTCTATGAGTATTTAAAAAATCATTGTTTTTACTATTCTTCTTTGCCATAATTTAATTTCTCCATTCTTATTACTTAAAACATTTATCTAGTTTTAAACACAACTTTTCCTTTGCATAGAGTCTTTACAATATTATAATTGCTATCTAATATTACTAAGTCACAATCCTTACCTATATCTAAACTACCCTTCATATGAAGTATATTTAAGTCTTTAGCTGGATTTGTACTTGCCATAGTAACAGCGTCTTCTAAGGTACATCCAGTGAATTTTATTATATTCCTTACAGCTTCTATCATAGTTAAACAACTCCCCGCTAAGGTTTTATCTTCAAGTCTAGCTTCACTTCCAATCTTAATAACCTTTTGTCCACCAAGCTCATATTCACCATCCTTTAACCCTTTAGCTTCCATAGAATCTGTTATTAATATTATTTTATCCCTTCCTTTTATTTTATAAACAGCTTTTACAGTATCTTTGTGAAGATGTATGCCATCACATATTATTTCTACACTTAATTCATCAAAGGCAAAACCAGCAGTAACTACTCCAGGTTCTCTATGATGATGAGGACTTTGTCCATTATGAAAATGTGTAACACTGGAAAGACCCTTTTCTACAGCTGTTTCTATCTGAGAAAAAGTCCCATCACTATGCCCTACTGATGGAATAATATTATTGTTAGTAAGACATTTTATAAATTCAAAGTTATTGTCTAATTCAGGGGCATAAGTAATTTTTTTAACATTGTTATGAGAATGCTTTATAAGCTCCTTTAGCATATCAACATCTGGGGATAAAATATAATCTTCAAGTTGAGCTCCCTTATACCTTTTATTTATAAAAGGACCTTCTAAATGAAGTCCAATTATTTCTGCTCCACCAATTTTATTATTTTCATTATAGTTTTTAACCTTTAAAGTATTATCAATTGCTACTTTTATGTCATTCAAATTTGCAGTCATGGTAGTTGGAAGCAAGGCTGTAACTCCTTCTTCTGGTAATTTATTAGTTAGATTTCTCAAGCCCTCATAATCAGCATACATGACATCTGTTCCATATCCACCATGGGTATGCTCATCTATAAAACCAGGTACTGCATAATATCCTTTTTCTATAACTAAAGACTGTCCATCATTTGCTATTTTTCCATCTTTAATATATATTGTTGTATCTGTTAATACCTTTATCATTACCATTACCCCTTAAATCTTTATTTTTCACTAACAAAGCAATTATTAATAATTTACATTTTAATATATTTTTAATCTCACTATTTAAATGAAAAACACCTTCAAACCCGCATGAATAAAACAACTTCCTCTTTATTCTTTAATATTCTCTTTATATC
>NZ_JBFNEO010000082.1:0-11435 GCF_040797585.1 Clostridium sp. | reverse complement strand
TAAATCATAGTTAACTTGAAGTTTAGCTTAAGATATGATGTAGTACATCTATATATTAAGAATAAAAAATCTATCTTAACATTTATAATAGAGAGTTTTAATAGTTTTAAATCAAGTAATCTTTTAGAAAATAAACATTATAAGGAGTTAATTTAGCTTCCCACTAGAATAAACTTTTTAGTTATATTACCTACTAAAATCTTATCCTTAATTGAAGGGATAATAAGCCTAGTATTATATAAAAATATAGGATTAATTTTATCCTCAATAGCTGGTCCTTTAGTTAAGGTATTCATAGTATATTTACCTAAAGTTTCCCCCTTAGGTAATATAAACTCTTCCCTACCTATATCTATTTCTCCGTGTAATTTATGCTCATTAAATAATACATCTAATCCTGATGTATCCTTATTCTCTAAATTTAGTTTAATGTTTTTTAGTCTTTCCTTATTATTAGAACTTATTTTATCTTTTTTAGAACCTACTAATAAAGATATAAAGGTTACTATAAAGACTAATAATATTCTAAAGACACTCTTCATAAGTTTATTCTCTCCTCAAATAGAATTAAAATTCTATATAATTACTTGGTTTACCTCTGTGAGCCATGGAAAGCTCAACTTCTTTACCTATTAATACTCCATTATCTCTAAGAACAGAAAGTACTGTCTCGTAAGCTAAATCTGGATGGTTGTTTGTTTCACTTAAGTGACCTAACACAACCTTCTTATTGCCACTTTGTAATAGCTCTAATAAAGCATTTCCACAGGCATCATTAGATAAATGTCCTACATCACTTAATATTCTTCTTTTAAGATCGTAGGAATAAGGTCCAAACTTTAGCATTTCAACATCGTGATTGCTCTCAAGTAATAGAACTTGAGAGTCCTTTATGTTCTCTTTAACTTCACTAGTAAAACATCCAAGGTCTGTTGTTACACTAGCCCTCTTGTTTCCACAAATAATTGTATATCCTACAGGACAAGCAGCATCGTGAAGAATATCATAATTCACAATGTCCATATCCTTTATGCTTATACATCTATCTTTAATTACTTTTATGTTATCTTCTCTTATTTTTCCAACCTTTTTTTCCATGGCAATCCATGTTCCCTCATTTGCATATATAGGTATATCGTATTTTCTAGACATTATACCTGCTCCTTTAATGTGGTCTATATGCTCATGAGTTATAAATATAGCGTCAATCTCACTGGGATCCTGTTCTATCCCTTTTAACGCAGAATCTAAATGCTTACCTGCCATTCCTGCATCTATTAAAATTTTGGTATTATCTGTTGATAGAAATATGCTATTCCCACTGCTACCGCTATATAGAGAACAAAACTTCATAAAAATCCCCCATTACTCTTTTTCTCTATGTATATCTGCTCCTAAGCTCTTGAACTTATCTTCTATATGAGGGTATCCTCTGTCTATATGCTCAATACTATATATTTCTGTAACTCCATCTGCTATAAGTCCTGCTATTACCATTGCAGCACCTGCTCTTAAGTCTGTAGCTTTAACAACTGCTCCAGTAAGTCTATCAACTCCGTCTAATATAGCAGTTCTACCTTCAACTTTTATATTAGCCCCCATCTTTTTAAGCTCATCAACATGCTTTAATCTGCTTTCCCATATACTTTCATTAATTATACTTCTACCCTCTGCCACAGATAGTATAGTACTCATAGGTTGCTGTATATCTGTTGGGAATCCTGGATATGGAGCTGTTTTTATATTTACTCCTTTTAGGTTCTTATCAGATTTTATTGTAACTGAATCATCCCCTTCAATAACCTCTGCTCCCATTTCTGTAAGCTTTGCAGTTATTGACTCTAAGTGCTTTGGTATAACATTACTTACCTTAACTTCTCCACCACAAGCTGCAGCTGCTATCATAAATGTACCTGCCTCAATCTGATCAGGAATTACACTATAATTACATCCTTTAAGCTTTTCAACTCCAGTTATTCTTATTATATCTGTTCCAGCACCTTTAACATTTGCTCCCATGGCATTTAAAAAGTTTGCAACGTCTACTACATGAGGTTCTCTTGCAGCATTCTCAAGAACTGTAACTCCTTCTGCAAGGGTAGCAGCAATCATTACATTTATAGTTGCTCCTACTGTAACAACGTCGAAGAATATATTTGCTCCCTTAAGATGTTCTGCAGTAACAACTACTGCACCATGCTCTATCTTTACATCAGCTCCTAGAGCCTCGAACCCTTTAATATGCTGATCTATAGGTCTAACCCCTATTGGGCATCCTCCTGGTAATTCAACTCTTGCTTTTTTAAATCTAGCAAGTAAAGCTCCTATAAGATAATAAGAAGCTCTCATTCTTCTAACATCTTCTGTACAAGCATCTAGATTATTTAATGTTGTACTATCTATTGTTAAAGAGTTTCCATTTCTCTCTACAATACAACCTAGGCTTTCAACTATTCTTTCTAAACAATTTATATCTGCTATGTCAGGTATGTTATCAATTACGCACTTTCCTTCTCCTGCTATAATTGCAGCTGGTAGTATAGCTACGGCTGCATTCTTTGCTCCACTTATATCAATGCTCCCAAAAAGAGACTTTCCTCCATTTATAACTAACTTTTCCATGCACTTCACCCTTATACTCAATTTTATTTTTCTATATTATAAAAACACTTCTATGCGATTAATTCCACTAACTTAAATTCAATTTCATTTAAAATTCTAACATTAAAAATTATCTTTCTTCATAACCCCCATTATATCATAATATAAGGGTGGTTTTACAATGTTTTTTTTAATATAATTTGTAAATTTGTACAAAAACTTTGTTGTTATAGAATTATATTTCTGTATATTATATATAAATAACAAAAAAAGGAATTCAGTTATGTTATCATAAGTGAATTCCTTTGTTTATTACTTCTATTTCTTAGTGACTATGCTCTGGTTCAAAACTTCCACAATCTGTACATTTTACTGATTCAGCATGAGGCTCATGTTTTACTACCTCAATTTTATTTAATGTACAATAATCATCTTTTTTATAGTGGTACTTACATTCATGTACTATGCATCCTATGCTATCATTATGTTGCATTACTATCATCCTTCCTATGTTTATTGTTTATTGCTTACATGATTATTATTAGTTCAAATAGATGTTTTTATACCTGCCTGTTTTCTATATTTTTACCACATATATGAACATACTATAATGTATGATATAATAATTATAAATTTTCAAAATTTAGAACATGGGGGCGCCGAAATATGAAATACTATCTTGTAGCATTGATTGATGAAGAATCCTATAAAAGATTAGAACCTGTTCAAAGAAATCTTTGTAGGAAATATAGAATGAATAGAAATGTTCCAATGCTTCACATACCTCTTCAGGTTTTAGATAATCCTAATTTAGATAAGCTTGATTCTTTAATTATGGATATATTAAAGCCCTATAAGAGATTTAGAATTGAATTAAATGAGGAAATATTCTTTTATGAGCCTATAAGAACCTTTAACTTAAAAATAGAATCAAAGGGATATATAAAAAGGCTATCTAGATTATTTCATGATACTTTAAGAATTCATGGTTTCAACGTTAGAATGCCTATGGACTATGATGACATATTTATATCCTTAACAAACTCTAATAACTCATCTAAGGATGTTCTTAATAAAGATTCTGCAAATAATTTTTTAAATAGAAAAGCTGACCTTCTAAAAGTAGCCAAAGTAGAGAAAATAGAACTTTGGAAGGCTACCAATGGAAAAAGAGACATAATTGTTAGAAGTTATCCATTAAAAACTTTTTAGAATTTTATACAAAATAAAAATTTATATATAGTAATCGTTTTCCAAAACTTTTCAATTGTTATTATATGAGCTAAAATATATTTGGGTACAATAACGGTAGAAAGGCGGCCTTATTTTATGAATTTACAAAAGTTATTTCAGCTTCAAAAGGAGTTGAATGATAGGATTTTAGAAGAGCATAATCTAAATAATTCATCCCTTTTTCCAAAAAAAATCTTAGCTCTACAAGTTGAGCTTGGAGAATTAGCAAATGAGACTAGATGCTTTAAATACTGGAGCACTAAAGAACCTTCTAATAAGGAAGTGATTCTAGAAGAATTTGTTGATTGTCTTCATTTTATACTTACTATTGGACTAGATAAGGGCTTTTGTGACATTGATGTAGAAACAATAGCAGGTGAATACAGCCTAACTGACCAGTTCTTAAATCTGTACATAGATTTAAATGATTTAGTTATAACCTCATCAAAGGATCATTATGTAACTTTATTTGAGGATTTCTTAAGTCTTGGACATACTTTAGGATTTACTTCTAAGGAAATAGAAGAGGCTTATTTGTCAAAGAATAAAAAAAATCATAATCGTCAAGATAACGGATACTAACTCTAGTTTTAAACTAGAGTTTTTTTTTATAAATTGGGAAAACTACTTCTTGAGGTGATTTTATTTTATGTTAGGTTTAATTTTTTCAATAGTTGCAGGAATAGCTATGAGTCTTCAAGGAGTTTTCAACACAAGACTTGGGCAAAAAATAGGCTCATGGGAAACAAATCTTTTTGTTCAAGGAACCGCATTTTTACTTACTGTTATAATAGTACTATTTTGGGGAAAAGGAGACTTAAGAGCCTTAAAAGATGCCAATAAGCTCTATCTATTAGGAGGGGTTCTAGGTGTTGTAATTACAATAACAGTAATGGAAGGCATAAAACTTCTTGGCCCTTCCTATTCTATACTAACAATTTTAATTGCTCAACTTACAGCGGCTGCATTAATTGATGCCTTCGGACTTTTTGACTCTCACAAAATAATATTTGGCTGGACTAAGATTATCGGTCTTGCAATAATGGTGTTAGGTATTGTAATATTTAAGTGGAAAGGTTAATATGGGGTTTTAAATATAAAAATTAATTTATTCAAGAATTTCATTGAATATTTATAATATTTTAGAACAATGTACATATTAAATTTTAACATAAAACCCTATAATAAAAGTTAAGGGTATATTATGAGTAATTTTTCTGTAGATTTTTTAGGTAAAATAAAGAAGTTTGGCTTTAACTTAAAATTTTTATTTAAGCTTACAGGTAGAAACATAAAAAATTGGTTTACCCCTCATAGAGCACCTAAGAACGAGCCAATTAGGAAAAATTCAGTTCATTGGTTTGGTCATGCAACCACAGTAATAAACTTGTATGATAAAATCATAGTAACTGATCCAGTAATAGGTATATTAGGACACTTTAGAAGGGTTACTAAGCCATCTATGGACTTAAAAACATCATCAATAGACTACATATTATTATCTCATGGCCATATGGATCATATTGATTTTTTATCTTTAATTAGATTAGATAAGTCTGCTACGGTCATTGTTCCTAGAGGATATAAAACTCTTATTTCTATTTTAGGTTTTAAAAAGGTTATTACTCTAAAACCTAATGATGTTTTTAAAGAAGATGATATTGTAATTGAAACTCTACCTGCAAATCATGATGGTAGAAGATATTAC
Organism: Clostridium sp.; assembly: GCF_040797585.1. Lineage (GTDB taxonomy): Bacteria > Bacillota > Clostridia > Clostridiales > Clostridiaceae > Clostridium_Z. The sequence continues at coordinate 5,893 of NZ_JBFNEO010000082.1, read as the reverse complement.
CTGGGAAAAAACTATGATAGCAATGCTTACATTATTAAATCTAAGGATAAATCTGTATTTTTTGCAGGGGATACCGCTCATACAGATGCATTTAATGGGATTAAGTGTGACATATCTCTTATGCCTGTTGGTTGTTATAAGCCAGAAGGCTTTGATAAGATGCACTGTACACCAATCCAAAGCTTTAATATGTTTTCTAAAATGAATAGTAAGGTTATGATTCCTATCCATTATGATACATTTATACTTTCTTTAGAGGATAGAGAAGAAATTCTTGAGACTTTAAAGGATATAGGGGATAAACGAATTAAGCTCATAGAAATTGGGCAAACAGTTGACATCGTTTAATATCAAAGGGGGATTTGGAAATGGATTTTAAACAAATAGAGGCTTTTATAAGTGTAGCAAAATTAAAGAGCTTTTCTAAGGCTGCTAATCATATATATCTTTCTCAGCCAACAATAAGTTCTCATATCTCAAGCTTAGAAAAGGAGTTGAACATTCAACTCTTTGATAGAAATTCTAAAGAAGTTAACTTAACGCCTGCTGGAAAATGCTTTTTAGAATATGCAATTGATATTATAAACACAAGAAATAATGCAATAAACTGCTTATGTAATTTTGATAATAATATCTCAGGAACTTTAAACCTAGGTGCCAGTACAACACCTTGTAACACAATAGTTCCATCCTTAGTTAATAAGTTCTTTAGTGAATATCCGCAAATTAAATTTAATATACTAGAGCAAAGCTCTGGTGAAATTATTCAAGATATAATAGATTTAAATTGTGAGATTGGGATAGTTGGTAACATAGCCTCTAATGATAAAATAAAGAGCTATTGTCTTATGGAAGATGAACTTGTTGTTGTATCTAGCCCAAGCTTTGGATTAGCTAGTGAGATATCTCTAGAGGAGTTCTTAAAACAAAAGCTTATTATGAGGGAGAAAAATTCTGCTACAAGAAAGACCTTCGAGAACATAATGGAAGAAAAAGAGATAAATTTTAATAAGATCAATCTTTGCTGCGAAGTAAATAACTTAGATACTTTAATACAGTTTGTTAAAACTGGTATGGGAATTTCAATAGTATCTAAAGGTGTTTCTTCAGAATATGAAAAGCTTGGATTATTAAAGGTTAGTACTATAAAAGATTTATCAATGAAAAGATACATTTACTTAGTATTGAATTCTAAGAGAACATTAACACCTACTGCTAAGGCATTCTTTGACCTTTGTAAAAGAGAGTTTAATATAGAAGAATAGGCTCAGCATATGCTGAGCTTTTTTTATATATTAATATACTTTGAAATCAACATTTATAACTCCTGTCATATAATATATACTGTAATTACTATAAAGGAGTAATCTATGTTTTCCTTTAAATCTAAAATTCATCCTGAATTAAATTATTGTATCGAAAACAAGCTCTATTCTAAGTATAGAGTCATAATAAAGTGCAAAAAACTTCAAGAGGGTATAGAAGAAAAGCTATTAAAATATAAAAATGCTATAATTCATAGTTCTAATAAGACTCTAGGTATCATAGGCTGTACACTAACCCCTCATATATTAGAAAGACTTTGTGAATATCCTGAGGTGTCTTTTATATGTCTTGATGATCCATGTTTCTTATGTAGCAGAGAATCCTATAATGGTAGCAGTATAAAAAACTCCAATTATTTAAGATTAAGTAGTAAGTACGATTTAAATGGTAGAGGAGTATCCATAGGTATAGTTGACACTGGTGTATTTCCTCATAATGATTTAAGTAATCCTAATAAAATAACTCTATTTTTAGATCTTATAAATGAATATAAATATCCCTATGATGATAATGGGCACGGAACCTTCATGGCTGGAGTAATATGTGGTAATGGTAAAGCTTCTAAAGGTACTTATGAAGGGGTAGCAAAGGGAGCAAATATATGCTCTGTTAAAGCTTTTAATGGAAATGGTAGAGGCTTCTCATCAGATATACTATTTGCCATAGATTATTTAATACAAGAGAGCACTGAAAATAACATAAGGATTCTTTGCCTACCCTTTGAAATGTTAACCCATAATAGTTTTATATTATCTCTATTTAGTGAACTTCTAGATACTGCCCTAGAGAAAGACTTAATTCCAATCGTCCCAAGTGGAAGCAATATAGGTGAAGGTAGTATTATGGGTCTAGGGCTTTTAAAAAACTGCATAACAGTTTCTGGTTTAGATACATCAAAAGGCGGTTATAAGGATTATAACTCCTCCTCCTATGGACCTAGTAGTACTAAGGAGCAAAAACCAACATTATCTGCAGGCTGCAATGCCATTTGCTCTTTAAATACAATACCATCCTTTATTCCCGAGAGAAATGGCTCAAGACTTTACCCCCCTCACTTAGAAGCTTCTTATAGGACCTTTAGTGGAACATCAATAGCCTGTGCTTATATAGCTGGTCTATGTAGTATAATGATAGAACAAAAGCCCTCATTAAAATTTAAAGACTTTTTATCTCTATGTTCTATTGGCTGTAAAGATGTAGCCTTGTCTAAAAACATACAGGGCTATGGCGTATTAGACTTAAACTCTATACTAAGTGATTTATAAATATACTTTAATAAAGAAAAAACTAATGACAAAAATAATAAATTGCCATTAGCTTTTTCTTTTTAAACTATTGTTTATCTATATAATTTAGAGGATTCTTAGCTTCACCTTTTACTCTAAGTTCAAAGTGTAGATGAGGTCCTGTACTTCTTCCTGTACTTCCAACCTTAGCGATTATTTCTCCTTTAGAGACCTTTTCTCCAACTTTCTTATCTAATGAACTACAGTGAGCATATATAGTTTCCATACCCTCACCATGATCAATCTTTATAACCTTACCATATCCATCTTGCCATCCTGAAAATGTAACAGTTCCATCTAAGGCAGCATATATAGGGTCTCCTGTATTTCCTGCTATATCTACCCCCTTATGCTGTTTTCCCCACCTATATCCAAAGTTCGATGTTACATTAATACCTCTAGATGGTGGAGCAAGAAAAGCTACATCTTCATTGATAGGATTTTTACTTCCATTCTCTACAATCCTTTGCTCAGGTTCTTTTGTTATGCTCTCCTCTATAACTTTTTCTCCTATCTTTTCTTCATTTATAAGGGTAATTTCTTTCTTAACGACTTTTTCCCCTTCTTTTCCTTCTTGTATAACCTTACTTTCTCCAATATACATATTATCTGAAGCTTTAATAACACTAGGTATTCCTATCTTAGCCGTTTCTTCTTTTACCATATCTATTTGAAATTTTAAGCTCTTATACTTTGATTCCTCTAAAGTGTTTTCAGCCTTATTATAAGTATCTTGAAAACTTCCTAGATCTTTAATCTTTATGTTATTATTCTCATAAGTTATATTACTCTTAAGTGAGACGGACTTTAAGCTATCCTTTGAAATATTATTATTTTCAAGGTAGGACTCCTTAAGCTTTTCTATAAGCTCCTCCCCCTCACTCTCATTGATTACAGTAGCTAACTCAACATTATCACTTTTCATAGTTAAAACCTGTATATCATGATCTAATGAATCTTTTATATTCTTCTTCAAATCCTCAGTGGAATTAAAGTATTCTTCTTTAACAAATCTTACATTATATTCTAATACTTTATCTATACGGGCAAGGTTATATCTATCTCCTAAATCTTTTTCTATGTCCTTTAAGGCATCCTTCATATAAGTTTTATTTTTTACATATCCTACGCAACTATCATTGACATAAACACCATAAGCAAAAACATAATTTCCAAAGTAAAAAATTACAACCCATGGTATAAAAAATCCAAGAAGCATTATTGATATCTTTTTAAAACTTATATTCTTACTACTACTGGGCTCCAATTATTTCATCTTCCTTTCTTCACAAAAATTGCATTCCCTTTTAATTTAACCTATTAACTGAGAAATTATTCATTTTTCTTGTAATATATGTTTTTAATAGGAAGTCTTATCTATTGAGAGATTCATTTCCCTTTGCTATAATTGAGTGTATTGAAGGAACTCCACAAAGGAGGTTTTGTTAATGAGTACTTTTATGTTTAAAAATTCATCAGTAAACTATACTCCTGTAAGTAACATATTTATAGAGAAGTTTATGCCAAGAGCAAGAGGAGAATTTGTTAAGGTGTATCTTCTAATGCTGAAATATAGCTTAAGTGGGGAAATCGGAGTTAACTCAACGATCTTAGCTTCTACTTTAAGTCTATTAGAATCTGATATAATGAACGCTTTAAATCATTGGAATGAAGAAGGAATAATAAAATTAATTCCTGTAGATAAGTTTGGTAACTTCAATGTAGAATTTGTTGACCTTATAAATATAGAGAATCCACCGAACTCTGATGTAAATTTATTAGATGAGCTTAATAAGGATTCAATTCGTGGCACCATGAAAGAAATCGAAAGACTTCTAGGAAGACCACTTAACCCAAATGAAATGGAGAATTATCTAAGTTGGCAAAGTCAGTTTAACTTCTCTCCAGAGCTTATATTAATTTTAATTGAATACTGTGTATCTAAGGGTAAATCAGACTCTAGGTACTTTGAGAAGGTGGCTATTGCTTGGTTTGATGCTGGAGTAAGAACCATGGATCATGCTCAAACTTATATAAAACAGCATGAGGATAAATGGGTTAAATATAGAAACATTATGTCCTATTTAGGAATCAAAGATTCTGAAATAATGAAGCCTCAAGAAGAGCTTTTGGATAAATGGATCAGTAAGTGGAACTTCCCAGTAGAGGTAATCCAAAAGGCAAGTAAAATATGTTTTGAAAGACTTAATAGAGCTGACTTTAAATATATTGATGGAATTCTTAGCAGCTGGCATAAGGATGGTATAAAATCTTTAAATGATGTCATAACTAAAGATAATAAACCTTCCTTTAAAAAATCTACTCCAAAGATTACTAAAGGAAACTTCAACAACTTTGAACAAAGAAGCTATGACTTTGAATCTCTTGAAAGAAAATTATTAGGATGGGATAAAAAATGATTAGAGGATATCAAGAGCAAATACTAAAAATCTATGAGAAAATCCAAAAGGAAGAAGCTACTTCCCTTAATCAAAGAAAAAAAGAAATTGAAAAAAAATACCCTGAAATAATAAACTTAGAGCGAAAAATAGGTTCTTTATCTGTAGAGCTTGCTATGTTATCTTTTAAAGAGGTTAAAAATAGAGAAGAAGAGATAAAAAGAATAAAAAATCAAATAACAGATCTTAGGGTATCTAAAGCAGAGCTTCTAGTATCCAAGGGATATAGTAATGATTACTTAAACCTTAAGTATAGATGTCCTAAATGTAAGGATACTGGCTTTATAATAACAGAGAAATGCTCTTGCTTTAAGCATAAGCTTATATTACTTTATTATAAAGACTCTAAGCTTACAGATATATTAAGAGCTGAAAATTTTAATACTTTTGATATGTCTCTTTACCCTAATTATTCTGTAAGTAAAGATAAGCTTACTCCAAGAAGAAACATAGAGGCTATAAGAAATAAATCTATATATTATGTAGATAATTTTAGATTCCATAAGGAGAACTTACTGTTTTATGGTACACCTGGCACTGGTAAAACCTTTATGACTCATTGCATAGCTAAGGAATTATTAGATAAAGGATATCTTGTAGTTTATAGAACCTCTGAGGACTTAATAAGTGATTTAAAAACAATAAGATATAGGGATGATAAAACTTTAAAAGATCTTATATTTAATTGTGACCTACTTATAATAGATGATTTAGGCAGTGAAAACATCACTGATTTTTCTAAGACAGAGTTATTTAATCTCTTAAACAAAAGACTTTTAACTAAGAGCAGAATGCTTATTTCTACTAACCTCTCTCTTGAGC
>NZ_JBFNEO010000081.1:0-11521 GCF_040797585.1 Clostridium sp. | reverse complement strand
GATACTACTAATATGTACCATGCGTTGTATGGGAATTTAAGCCCTCGGAGTGTTACAACAAACGAAAGTAGTATATTCTTTAGGATTACAAAATCGGACACGTTGAACAGGGAATTAAACAAGATTTATAGATTTTTATAGATTTTGGCAACGGGGCATCTTAAGTTTCTCCTTTATATTTATGTTTTTAACCTTAGGGTTAATAATTGTACATTTCATATTTTTCATCAGAATATCTATTTAAAGTTTCTTATGCTCTTATATTTAGTTGCATAGTATAAAAAATTTCTATTGCTTCTTTCTCATATGACTCGTCCATGTTGAAGATACCATCTTCTACTACTTCTACCTCATCAGTGCTGAATAATCTATCTAAAAACTTTTTAATCATTTTTCATTCCTCCTGAAATCTATTTAATCACCTTATATCTTTATTATAGCCAGTCCACATTTTTTTAAACATCGAAGGAGATTACAAAAAATAATTTTTATCTTACACTTTTGTAATATGTATAAGTTTATCTGATGGTATTAGAAATAGTACTAATATTCTTAAGGGATGAAGGAATGTGGTATAATTTAGGAATAAGGTTATAACTATAAATAAGGAATACAATTCCTTTATTATATAAGAGAATATTAAGTTTAATAAAGATAAGTGAGGAAGAAATTATGGCTCAAGGAAAAACTAATGCAATGAGAATATTGGATTCAAAGAATATAGAATATAATATGATAACCTATGATAATAAGGATGGAAAAGTTGATGGAGTATCTGTAGCAGGAAAGATTGGTAGGGACGTAAAGGAAGTTTATAAAACCTTAGTGGCACAAGGACAAAGTAAGGAAATATACGTTTTTGTAATACCTGTAAACGAGGAGTTAGATCTTAAAAAGGGAGCAAAGGCAGCTAAGGAAAAGAAAATAGAAATGATTCCTGTAAATGATATAACAAAGCATACTGGCTATATAAGGGGTGGGTGCTCACCTATAGGTATGAAAAAGCTTTATAAGACGTTTGTAAATGAAAGTGCCAAGGATATTGAGAGAATTATAGTAAGTGGAGGAAAAATAGGAGTTCAAATAGAGATAAATCCTTTTACTTTAGTAGAGGTAATAGAGGGAGAATTTCAAGATATTATTAAGTAAATATTTAAGAGTATAGATATACGATCCTAAAGCTCAATCTTTGAATATGATTTAGATAATGGTAGCTGGTGAGATATAAGTATGTAATTTTAAAGGGGGATCTATGGAAATATTAGTATTAATTTCTATAATTATAGTTTTTACTATTGTATTAAGTAGCTTTTGCTTTTATAATACTTTCATTTTAAGGTCAAAGAAGAAGTTTTTAATTAATAACAAGGATTTTAAAAGTAAAAATATAAATGCTATTTGGAGGGTAGATCCTCAGTGGTTAAACAATCAGCAGGTAGAAGTTATAAATATTAAGGGGTATAAAGACACAGAATTAAGAGGCTACTATATAAAAGCAGAAAAGAATACTAAAAATACTGTAATATTATCTCATGGGTATTCAGGAAAAGCTATGGATATGACTTCCTTTGGAAAGTTTTATAGGGAGAGTCTTGGATTTAATGTGCTTATGCCAGACGCAAGGGGACATGGAGACAGCGAAGGAAATTATATAGGCTTTGGATGGCATGAAAGGGAGGATTATAAAAGGTGGATTGACTATATAATAAAAAATAATGGAGAAGATTCAAATATAATTCTTCATGGGGTATCCATGGGAGCAGCAACGGTGATGATGGTAAGTGGAGAAAATAATATAGATAATGTTAAAGGAATAATTGCAGATTGTGGTTATACCTCAGCTAAGGATATTTTATCTTATCAGATGAAGAAAATGTATGGTTTATCTAGATTTCCTCTTATATATACCACAAGTTTTTTATGTAAATTAAGATCAGGATACTTCTTTAATGAGGCATCAGCTATAGAAGCTGTTAAAAAAACAAATAAGCCTATACTTTTTATCCATGGAAAAGAGGATAAATTTGTACCGCTAGACATGGTATATAGGTTATATGAAAGTTGTAATAGTAATAAGAAACTATATATAGTTAAGGGAGCTAATCATGCTAACTCTTATTTTGCAGACAGGAAGGGATATCTAAATCAGGTTAAGAATTTCTTAGAGGAAAATATATAAAATAATAATATTTTATGACTATATAAGACTACTTAATCTTAGTTTGTATTTATTATATTTTTAAGATAATTATAGAATAGAGAAGGAAAAATAATCATTAAAAATATTGAGTTTTCAGATGATGGATTATAGGTGGTGATGAATTTATAGAATAAGTTCATCACCATTTTAATTTATAATAGACACCTTATAAGATAATGTATAGGGAAAGCTTACCCTTAGATTTTATATAAAATTAAAATATAGGAATCCTAACTAAATTCTTAACATATATCCATGATTTTTATTTTGTGAATTTATGGCTTGAAGCCATGTATAACTTAGGACCTGTCTAGTTAAAGTGAATCATTATTACTGAGAAGAATATGTTAAATACATATATTTGAATTTTAGGTTAAGAATTTTCAAAAATTTAACAAATAAATTTGGTATATTTAAGGGGTAATAGTAATATATATTTACTAGAATATAGCTTTAATAATATATTTAATTTTATTAAAAATAAAATAATATTAAGGGGATGAGAGTAATATGTTTTAACTATTTATGTATTAATATCTTGAATATAATAGCTTCAACAATGATTTAGGTTAGATATGATAAAAGAATAAGCTACAAAGCTAGAATTAGATTTTAAGTTACAATTTATAAGAGCTTTAGAAAAGATATCTCAAGTAAAGGCCTTCAGTTATTAGACAGTTATAGTTCTAAAATAGGAGGTGAGAATATGAAGAGGAAAAAAAGTATTTTAAAGAGAAGAGAGTATTTAGGGAAAAGGCTTTTAACCCTTCTAGATATCACATCTAAACTGCTATATATACTTTTTTTAATTAAACAAATAATTAGTTAATTCATTAAAATTAAATCATATGCAGAGGTACACTAAAATGCAGATCTTAAAAGTCTAAAAGATAAGCTTAATTTTATAATTATTAAGCTTATCTTTTTGCATATACATATATAAGTTTTATATGATGGTTACTAACTGTAATACCCCATACTCTTAAAAGTTAGAGGATAACAGTTGCTACGCCCACAGATTAACTTATCTAACCTTCAGATGTCTGAAAGAACACCGTCTGAAGGAGGATTCGTTCTATTTTAAAATTTACATATATAGATAAGGCATATTCATATCAATGATATAACTTATAAAGATCTATACAATATAAGTATTTATAATATTATAAAATAATTTTAATAATCAGTAGCACTCTTTAATAGCAAAATATATGATATAATATTATAAAATTATTAAATTAGTAATTTAGCTATAAGTTAAGGAACATAATGAAGTGTTTCTACGTTATATCAACTTAATAGTTATATCTATTTCTCATCATAAAGAGTAAAGATTTATTCAAAGCTAGGGGATTTTAGTATTAATTAAAATGGAGGGGTAATTATGAATAGTGGATGCAAGGAATTTGTTGCAGAGTTCTATGATATTTTTCATGAGAGTAACTATAATTACAAGACTTATGTTGAGAGGTTAAAAGAATATGGACAAGATATACTAGAGCTTGGTTCAGGAACGGGACGTATTCTTATACCACTTATTGAAAATGATTACAATGCTCTAGGTATTGAAAACTGTGAAGATATGATATCTTTGTGTAATAAAAAATCTCAAGGCAAGGCTAAGGTTATTAAGGGGGATGCTAAGAAATTTTCTTTAGATAGAAAGTTTGATGTAGTTTTAGCTAGTTATAATTTCATTAATAAATTTAATAAAGTAGAAGACTTTGTTTCTGTTTTTAAATGTGCCAAGGAGCATTTAAAGGATAATGGAGTATTTATAATAGATTGCTTTCTTCCTTATATGGAGCTTATGGTAAATAGCAACGGATTAGAGGAGACCTTTGAATTTTTCAATAAGGAAAATAAAACTAAAATAGTGGACAAGGTTAAATCTACTTATGATTTTACTAATTCAATAGAGGTAACTGAAAGAATACTTGAAGAATATAGAGGAGAAGAACTATTAAGGAAGGCAGAAGTTAAAGAAGAGCTAACCTATTATATGCCAAGGGAGTTAAAGGCTATAATAGAGCTTAGTGGACTTAAGATTATGAAGGAAAGTGGATCTCTTAAGGAGGACATACCTATAGAAGGAAATGCAAGTGAAATGATACTATATTGCACTGCTTAATTATATAGAGGTAATAAAGCTATACCAAGTATTAAAGTTGGTATAGCTTTTATAATTATAACTCATCTAAACATTTTTAGGTTCAGGTTTAGATATAATACGAAATAAGTAAAAGAAATCAGGTCTTGATTTAAAATCAACTCTAGTTTGAGTTAAGTTATCAAGTTCAATAATACAATAAAAATCTTCATTAGTTTTAGAAATTTCCTCTCTTATATCTGAGAAGTATTCTCCATTATCATCATTACCTAGGTAAAATTTAAAAGGGGTATTATTAAAGGCTACATTTTCCTTTTGGGATAGAAATAAATTATAGTAATTTCCGCCAGGTTCAACTGTTTTAAAGATTTCAATTTTAATATCACCATTTTTAGAGGAGCCAATATACTTTTTAGGGGATAATAATGCAAGGATAAAGATAGGTATAATAATTAGAAAGATAATAGGTTTTAAGAATCTACTTTTGAATATAAATAGTTCTTTTTTAAGGTTAAATCTCTCTTTTTTAATCTTAAACATCTCCTTCAGAAGTAATGTAGCGTTCATTACATATAGATTAAGCCTTATTCATTAATAATTCCTTATTTTTCAAGGTAGCTTCGTAGAGTACAATGGTGTAGCTATTCCTACATTTAAGGAATCACAGTAACCAAGCATTGGGATAGATATACCTGTGTAGTCTGTTTTATACCACTCATCAGAAATTATTAATTTAAAGTAATCAGTGTATTTTTCATAAATTAACTTATGTTTTTCTTCTGTAGTATAATTGCTTAAATCAAAAAGATTCTTCATATAACCACTCTTTTCCGCACTCTAATAATTACCTGTAATAGCCGGATTAATTAATATTTTACATATTATAACACCCTTTGTCCATTATATTCCTATTTTATGATATAATACTAAAAATAGATTCTTATGGTTTGATTTTCTTGAACTTTAACTATAATAATAGATAAAGCTAATATATAAATAAGTTCTATTATATTAAAGGGTTAGTTATTAAAGATTATGAGCTAAAGGAAGAATTATTAAAATAATTATAGTATGGATTTTATTAAGGAAAAAAGCATATAAGGAGAAAAATAATTAGATTTACACTAATAAGGTTATAAGGCTAAGAGGTAATTAAAGCTATGCCAAATAGTATTTTTGGCATAGCTTTATTTTGTGTAGAGTTTAAAACTTATTAAGCTAAGAAAACATAAAAATTATTAAAATTTACATATTTAGAGAACCTATAAGAACTTATTGGTATCTAATGGGTGAAGTACATAATAAGGGGGACATAAAATTGGATATAAGTCTTTTGGTAAAAAGGGCTAAGGAAGGGGATAAGGAAGCCTTTTCAGAACTTATCAAGAATACTAGAAATGATATGTTTAAAGTAGCCATGGGCATATTAAAAAACGAAGAAGATGCCTTAGATGCTATACAAGATACTATATTAATATCATATAAGAATATAGAAAAGATTAGTAAACCTAAATATTTTAAAACTTGGATAATTAAAATTCTTATAAACAACAGTATAAAAGTTCTTAGAAAAAGTGAAAAATACATTAGGAATGAAGAGTTAGATATAAACTACAAGGAAGAAGGCTTTAGTGAAGTGGAACTTAGGGATATAATAGACAAGCTTCCTAAAGAACTTAAGGAATTAGTTAAAGCCTATTACTTTGAGGACTCATCAATAAGAGATATATCAAAGGAATTTAATATTCCAGAAGGTACTGTAAAATCTAGACTTTCAAGATCTAGAACATTTCTCAAAAATATTCTTAAGGCTAATTAAAGGAGGGGTAGTTATGAAGGAAAAAATAATAGAAGATAAGCTTAATTTAGCTTTAGATTCTCTAAATCATATAGAAATAAGTAATAAGGCTGTAAATAAAATAGATGAAATGCTTCAGAAGTTACCTCCTAAGAACAAGGTTAAATCTCAAAGAAGGAAGAGACTTAAGAATTCTTTAGTAGCAGCAGGGATTACCATTGGATTATTAGGAGGATTTTGTGTTACCTTCCCAACCTATGCAAGTAGCATTCCTATATTAAATAAAATTGTAGGGGAAGACTCTATTTTTGGATGGGATTTTGGAAAAGGGTCCCAAAGCTTTAGTGATGACTTAAAGGATTATTCAGTATATATAGGAGAAACAAGGGAAGATAATGGGTTGAAAATTACTATAGAGGAGATGCTCTTTGATGGGCAAGAAATGTATTTAGCTTATTCTGTAGAAGGGGAGGTTATAAAGGAATTAGATGATTTATTTGAGAATGAGGAAAAATATCCAATGCCTGTTGGGTTTGAATTTACCATAAATGGAGAAAGTCCACAGGGATTCGGCTGGACCATGGAAAATAAAAAGGAGAAGGAAGATAAGTTTATAATTAGAACTAGTATTAATCTTAATAATAATATTGAAGATATTGATGATTTATATGATATTAACTTCAAACTAACTTCTTTTGCTGAAATAAGAGGGGAATGGAATTTTAATTTTAGAATAAGTGGCAGTGAAATAAATAAAAAAATAAAAGTTTATAAAGAAGAAAAAGATAAACTTTCCACATCAGTAGGAGAGATATATTTAAATAGAATAGTATCAACTCCTATAAAGACCTATGTAGAGTTAGTGGGAGAAGTAAATGAAAATAAATTAATAGGGAGTAAAGCATTTAATAGTTTACATGTATCTTTGCTAAATCATAATGGAGAAAGAGTTAATGAAAGTAATCATAAATCAAGTGGGCATATGTCAGAAGATATATATGTTTCTAGGCATATGTTTGATGTATTAGATTCCAAATATCAGTTTGATTTAAGAGGAGCTCTACTTAAAGAGGATATAGAAAAAATTAATGAAGGTGAAACAGGAGATATAGATAATAAGAAATATACAGAAAAAATAAGTAATATATACAAAGATGTTTTAAGTAAGATTAAGAATAAAAAAGTTATAAATTTAAGTAATATTACTAACCAATCTTTAGAAAGTGAAAGTTTTGGAACAATAAAGTTAAAATCTTTAGGCTATGCTAAAGAGAAGCATAATGATTTAGAAAGAAATACTTATGATAATATAGAACTAGATGTGGAAATAAGTGGACCTATGAAAGAGGCTTTAGCACTTGACGGTATGTATTTATATAATAAAAAAACTAACAGCTATTCTAAGGTAATGGAAACAAATGGAAAGGCAGTTATAACCAAAGATAAAATACTAAGTTCATATGAGCAATTAAATATAGATGACTTGGAAATAATTCTTATAGATCTTAATGAAATATATGATATGCCAAAGAGTCTTAATAAAACTATAAAATTTAATTCTTAAGAAATATATAAATACTGAGACAAATAACACTAGATAAATAAGGTGTAAATAAAATTGGAATTAACATGGGAAAGTATTATGAGGATTATAAAGGAATAAAATAGGAAGAGTGACTTTAATATTGCTAATAGGATTATATTTAAAATATTAACAATAATTATATGAGTAAAATATATTGTCGCATAATATATATTTACAATGATATTATATTATGTTAAGCTTACACTAAATAGGTTTGAAAATATAAAAAGAGGTGGCTTATGAGCGTGGTATTAAACTAGACCAAATTTAATAGAATAAATTCTTAGAAAAAGGTATTTAATATACCTCTGTTTGTTGTGGAATTTATTCATTAGTCTATGAAGATACCAAGGTGCTTATATTACCTCCTGTATAGAGGGTGTTTTTCTAATACCCTAAATATAGCTTTTTTAACGAGGAATTTTAAGCTGTGGACACATTAAAGGTATCCACAGCTTTTTTATGTGGAAAAATAGTAATTAAATTTAATTATAGCTTCCTCAAATATAAGACATAGGAATTATCACCCTAATCTGGAGGATTACATTTTCAAGCCTATTTAACTGGATTAGTATTTATATATAAAATTTTTATATTGGTATCTTCATAATTTATCAAAGAGCTTTAAAGTGAGTTTGAATTATGAAGGAGAATCTTAAAATGAATACAGAGACTTTTAATAAATTACAATATGAAAATTTAAAAGATGAAGTAAAAAAACATTGTGTTAGCGGACTTGGAAAAGAACTAGTAGATAAGTTAATGCCAAGTAGTGAAATAAAGGTAGTAAATAAAAGACTTATGGAAACCACTGAAGGTAGGAATATACTTGATGCTTATTCTCACGTGCCTTTAGAAGGGGTATTTAATGTAAATTCAATTATAGATAAATTAAAAAAGGATATTATTTTAAATCCTAGTGAACTTGAAATCTTAAGCAATTTTTTAAGAGGGTGCAGAACTATAAAAAGATTTATGAGGGATAAGGAAAGCTATGCTCCGAGTCTTAGCAGCTATAGTAATTCAATAACAGAGCTTTTATATATAGAGGATGAAATAAATAGGTGTATAAGAGGTAGTAGAGTGGATTCACAGGCTACCAAGGCTCTTCAAAAGATAAGAAGAAATATAGATATTGTAGAGGGGAAGATTAAGGATAAATTAAATAAGTTCTTAAACTCTTCTGAGAATAAAAAATATATACAGGAGTTTTTCATAAGCAAGAGGAATGATAGATATGTAATACCTGTAAAGTCATCTTATAAACATCAAGTGGATGGAGTTATAGTTGAGGCTTCATCTAAGGGATCATCAGTGTTTATAGAACCTCAAGGAGTAGCTACTCTTAATGTAGAGTTAGCTACCTTAAAGGCAGAAGAGAAGGAAGAAGAGTATCAAATTCTATGCCATTTAACCTCAATTGTTTATGATAATCTTAAGACCATAAGCATAAATGTAGAAACTATAGCACAGTATGATATGGTATTTGCTAAGGCAAAGTATAGTAAGTCCATAAATGGAGTATGTCCTAAGATAAATGATAGAGGATATATAAATATAATTAAAGGAAAACATCCACTTCTTAAGGGGGAAGTAGTACCCCTAGACTTTAAGGTAGGAGAGGACTATAGAACTCTTGTAATAACAGGCCCTAACGCTGGAGGGAAAACAGTAGTTTTAAAAACCATAGGACTTTTAACCCTTGCAGCTCAAAGTGGTCTTCATATAAGTGGAAAGGAAGGAACAGAGCTTTCAGTATTTAAAAATGTATTTGTAGATATAGGGGATAATCAAAGTATAGAAAATTCCTTAAGTACATTTTCATCTCATGTTAAGAATATAGGAGCAACTAATTGTTGTTTAATATATGTATAAATGTGTAAAGATACAGACAAATGCAGACGTATGTTAAATTAAAAGCTCCCTACATTCATAAAGAGTGTAGAGTGATAGTTTAAAACTATCCAAAACTCCTTTAATTGCTGGAAGTTCCTAAAGCCTAATTAACCACAACGTAAGAATGAAATAAGTCTAAGCGTGATGGTAACGAAAGTAGAAAAAATAATTAGGATAGCATAAGGTTAAATCCTAAGTGCCGAAATAATGGATAATCAGCAGGTAAGCTCCGAATAGGAGAAACTTCAACGACTAGAGCAAAAGCTCGTACCTTCAAGTGAGGGGAAATGGGGAGCTGCCTAAGGCTTTAGGTAGGTGATATAGTCTATGCTGTATAGAAATATGCAGAAGTTCATAAGAGAACTGCATAAGATTAACGACCTTATGTGAATACTCTAAAAATGGTATAAATGAAGATTAGATTGATTCGTAAACAACCGTATTCTAAAATTTTATAAAAATAGGTTTACTGTAAAGTAAACACAAACTAACTATTTTCTAGATCTTTAACAATTAAATTATAAACATAATTACTAACTGACCTATTATCTTTATCAGCCTTTAGTTTTAATTGTTTATTAATCTCTTTAGAAACAGTAACTTTGATTCTGATATTGTCTTTACTAACAGCCACATAATCACCTCTTTTAATCAATTTAATTTATTTTAATATAACATGCTTATAAAGTGTCAACAAAGCGGGGGATACTATATATGTATAATGAAATTAATAAATAAAAGTAGGTGAGAATAGTGAGGACTATAATTAAAACTGTTAAACAATATTCATATGAATTAGACGAAGATGTTTTAAAAGAATTAAAATTCATAGCTAATCAATACAAAAATGTTAAGAACTATGTATATTCAAGATATAGTGGAATTAATAGTATCACTATTCTTGGAGGTTATAAAAAAGAGATTAGAGACATATGGGTAAAAACTAAATTTGCAGAACAATGGAGAATGCCTGCGAGATATTGGAAACTAGCTTTAGATGAAGCCATAGGAAATATTAAATCTCAATGGAGTAACATTAAAAGAAAGATAAAAAGTCAGATCAGAGTAAATGATAATTTATCAAATGAAGATAGACATTATATCAATTACATTTTAAAGTTTGATAATTATTACTCTAAAATATTAACTAATCAATGTTTTGATATTCCTAAAGTATTTCAAGATAAAGAATTAAATTATAATTATCTCAATAACCTTATAAAAAGATACACAAGGAGATATAAAGGACATATACCTTATTCAAAAGTGGGAAATAAGCTCTCAATAGATACAGGATTGTATTCGTGCAAAGATAATTGTATAAATATAACTTCTACAAGAAAGGGTAAAAGACTATCTATTAAATTGACTGATATTAATAAATACCATAGGACAATGATAGTTAAAATAGTAGATAGTAAGATAATAATATATTGTCCTTTAAAAGTTAAGGTTAAAAAGAACATTAATAAAGAAAATATTATAGGAATAGACAAGGGATACAAATATTTATTTGCAGTATCAAGTGATAATTTTTATGGAGAAAGTCTTAATTATCATCTAAATAGAGAAACTGAAAGACTAAGTAAGGCAAACGCTCAAAGAAATAGATTTTGGGCTTTATATAATCAATATTTAGATCAAGGTAATATTAAGAAGGCTAACACCATAAAAGAAAACAATTTAGGCATAGTAAAATATAATCACAATAAATCGAAGCATGACCAAACAGTAAAATCTTATATAAATTATTCCTTAAATCAATTAATAAAAGAAGAAAAACCAACAGAAATAGTTATGGAGCAACTAGATTTTGTTAATTGGAATGATAGATATCCTAAATCAGTAAAACGCAAATTATCAAGATGGATTAAGGGATATATAAGAGAAAGACTTGAATACAAATGTGATTTTAATAGTATCAAGTATACG
>NZ_JBFNEO010000080.1:0-11618 GCF_040797585.1 Clostridium sp. | reverse complement strand
GAATCAATTATCCTTACCTTATTTACATTTAATATAGGATAAAATTTACATAAATATATTATATCAATAAAATATAATAATTTTATTAACTATTAGTACAGTATTTGTTTTATATATAACAGTTTATTAATTAATTTATTCACCACCATATTATTCATTGTATAAAATAATATGGATATTTCATCATTATTGTGATAGAATGTTTTTATTAATAAGTAATTATTATTCGTTAGGAGTGAAAGTTTATGTTGGATTATATAAAAAACTTAAGTCCAGTACTCCAGGCTCTAATTGCCACTTTATTTACTTGGGGACTTACAGCTCTTGGAGCGGCTTTAGTTTTCTTTTTTAAAACTATAAATAGAAAAGTATTAGATGCAATGCTAGGATTTGCAGCAGGAGTTATGATAGCAGCTAGCTTTTGGTCTCTTCTCTCTCCAGCTATAGAAATGGCAGAAGCTGCTGGAAACACAGCTTGGATTCCAGCAGCAGTAGGATTCTTACTTGGAGGATTATTCCTATTTGCAGTAGATAAAATCCTTCCTCATCTTCACCTTGGCCTAGATACCAGTAAAGCAGAAGGTATAAAAACTAGTTGGCAAAGAAGTGTTCTTTTAGTTCTTGCCATAACCCTTCACAACATACCAGAAGGTCTTGCTGTGGGAGTTGCCTTTGGTGCTTTAGGAGCTAACCTAGACGCCGCATCCTTTGCTGGTGCCGCAGCTTTAGCTATTGGAATAGGACTTCAAAACTTCCCTGAAGGCGCAGCGGTATCAATACCTTTAAGAAGAGAGGGTCATTCTAGACTTAAAAGCTTTATGTATGGTCAAGCTTCTGGTATAGTAGAACCTATTGCAGCAGTAATAGGTGCAGTGGCAGTAGTTCATATAGAAGCGATGCTACCTTATGCCTTAAGCTTTGCAGCAGGTGCTATGATATATGTGGTAGTTGAAGAGTTAATTCCTGAATCCCAAGCTGAAGGTAATACTGACCTTGCTACTTTAGCTACCTTAATAGGATTTACTATTATGATGATTCTTGATGTAGCCTTAGGATAGAACAACTCTTCTCAGTTGGTATTTTTTCCACCATATGAAGGTTAGATGAGTTAATCTAGGGCGTAGGAACTGTTCTCCACCGCCTTTCAAGAGGATTGAGGTGTTACAGCTCCCAGGAATCAGATAAATAAAAATGTAGAGGTAATACTTTTAAATATAGTATTAACCTCTACATTTTTTATTCTTGCCTTATTCCTTAAATATCATAGCTTTCTTATGATATTTAATTATTTTAAAGCTACTTGTTTTAAAATAATTGAATTCCTATATCCCAGAAAGTTAGCATAGTTTTTTAATAATTTTATATTTTTATTCTAATATAAGACTAATCTACTTTCTATTAATAAGCTCAAATTTATCCCATGGTTCTAGGTAGTCTAATAAAAATCTCTCTTCTTCTATTATACTTCCTATAACATTGGTTTTTCCTGAATTCTTCATATCTTTTAAGGCTATTTGAAGTTCTCCTGCATATCTTGTGTAAAGGTCAGATTCCACAAGTATATCTCCTCTTTTTATATCTCTTGTATTAAAGACCTTAAATTCGTGGCCCTTATATTTAACTCTACTTTGGGTAGAACGAACCATATATTCTGATACATCTCCCCTATTAAAATGGAATTCTTCTAAGGCTATCTTCTTTTGAAGTTCTGGTACTCCATCTACAAATTCTACTTCAAATTCAATTATATTCTTATTTAATTTACTAAGAGCTTTAAGTTCTTCTTCAGATGCAAACATATTAGCTATTATTACATCATCTATTAAATCGGTAGCAAATAAGTGTTTCCCTTGAACTGTAATAGGAAGATTTCTATGACTTTCTAAAGTACATAGCCCTTCACTAACTGGCCATGGTCCAAACTCTGCCGATGGTGCATTTACAAAAGCTGCCGTCCTTATGCCCTGCTCCTTAAACCTTTTTGAGGATCTTATAAAATGCTCATAGGATAATCCTGTATAAACATGAGGATAAAAATTATGACATCCCCATATGTTTTCCATATTTGCCTTATAAGATAGTATATTATCAAGATATTTTGTTCCATTGCTTATATTAAGCTCTATCTTAAGACCATAGTGATTATATGTCATTATAGACTCTTCAATCCCACTAAATCCAGTATCTAATCTTATTCCCTTAAGTCCCAAATCATAAAAAAACTTTAAATCTTTATATGTTACCCCAAACTTTTCAAATATACTTGGTTCTACATCTGCAATAACTTCCATTCCACTTTTATTAGCAGTAGCAACTATTTCTCTAAACTCTTCTATGACTTCCTCTATTATTCTGTCTTCTTGAGAAATTAAACATGTAAATATTCTCTTAAAGCCATACTTTGCTGCAAGCTCTATATAATTTTTAATTTCCTCTAAACTTCCGTTACTTGGATAAATTGATATTCCTAATCTTTTCATGGCTTTAGTCCTCCTTAAAAGCAAACCCTGATGATAAACCTCATCAGGGTTTATTTAATTATACTAATTTAATCTTTCATAAATATCTACTATTTCGGATGCAAGATCCTTTAATGTTATAGTAGTCATTAAATGATCTTGAGCATGAACTAATAGTAGTGAAAATTCAACTTTTTGTCCACTAGCTTCATCTTGTATTAGAGTGGTCTGTCCATTATGAGCAAGAGCTAGCTTCTCATTAGCTTTCTCTAAAAGTATTTTTGCTTTTTCTATATTTCCTGCTTTGGCACTTTGAATAGCTTCCATAGCACTACTTCTAGCATCTCCACTATGCATTATTAGTTGAAATATTACCTCTTCCATGCTCCAACACTCCTTTACTTACGTTTCTATATATTCTACTATTATTTAGTTATTCCTTTTTTCTAACTTGAAATACTCTCCTCAGTTATAATCTTTTCATCATGACCCATAAATACAAATGGTAGATATATTACTATGGATATTAATAGGTTAATTCCTGCTAATATTCCTCCTGCTATAGAGTTAGTAGTTAAGGCTCCCCCTATTATTGGAGGTATTGTCCAGTGTGCTTGAACATAAGTTAATGGAACCAAACCACTAGTCATTGCAAAGTAAGTTGTTAAAACTAATATTATTGGTGTTAACAAAAATGGTATTAATAATCTTACATTTAAAACTATTGGCATACCAAATACTACTGGCTCGTTTATATTGAATATTCCTGGTCCTAATGCTACTTTAGATACCGCTCCGTATTGAGCCATTAAAGCAGATTTCCTTCTTCTTGAAGCTATAAATATAGCAATTAATAATCCTATAGTTGCTCCTGATCCTCCAAGATATACAAAGTTATCAAAGAAAGAAGTTGTAATTATATTTGTAGCATTTTCACCTGCTGCAACAAGCTTCATATTTTCTTCCATGGCTGGAGTATATAAAGCTGAAGTTACAGGTAAAATTATATTTGGTCCATGTAATCCAAAAAACCATAATACGTGAATTATTAAAGCAACTATTATAGCTGATCCAAGTCCTTGAGCTAGACCTTGTAATGGAGCTTGTATAACATCATATACAACTAGATGGAGGCTTGGTCTTCCTATTGTAACTAATATGCACTTTAATATACCAAACAAGATTAAAACTATAAATGCGGGTAAAATTGACGCAAAGGATCTAGATACTGCTGGTGGTACTGAATCTGGCATCTTTATAACTAACTTCTTGTTTCTAAGTAGTCTTACAAATAACTCAGTAGATACTATTGAAACTAATATTGCAACAAATAATCCTGTGGTTCCTGAAAAATTAAAAAATGTAGCTTTTTCATATACTAGTATTAATGAAGCAAAAGATACAAGGGTTGCTGCTAAAGCATCTGAATCATATGACTTAGCCAAATTATAACTTAATGCAACACAAAGGGCTAGTGACATTATTCCAAAGGTTGCATCCCATAAGAAGCTTCCAAGGCTATGAAAATACGGTGCTCCACTTGCTGATACTCCAAAGATTGATTTCATTAAGTCTTGGTATCCTGGAAATTGGAATTGATTAATCATCATTCCTAGAGATCCTACTAAAATTAATGGCATAATTGCAACAAAACCATCTCGTATAGCTACTAGATGTCTCTGACTTCCAAATTTAGATGCTACAGGTACTAAATGCCTTTCTAGGAAGTCTATAATTTTATTCATAAAAACCCCTCCTAAATTATAATATTTATATTAAATTTCTTTAATATACCTTAGAAAACTTATACTTTATAAATAATCGCTATACATTATCCTGTATGATTTTTATCCTAAAATTTAGTTTATATATAGGATTTTTATTGATTTATCAATCTAATTTTAAATACATAAACTAA
The DNA here is from genome assembly GCF_040797585.1 of Clostridium sp. GTDB lineage: Bacteria > Bacillota > Clostridia > Clostridiales > Clostridiaceae > Clostridium_Z. The sequence goes on along the minus strand of NZ_JBFNEO010000080.1, from coordinate 7,241 downwards.
GGTGACCTAAAAAAAACTATAGTAAATTTAAAGCATGATTTAAAACTTTCTCTCCGTTCATCATGCCATAATCTACAGTATTTATTACATCTACTGGTATCTTGCCTTGTACCTGCTCTTTAACTTTTGGTAAAATAAATCTTACTTGTGGTCCAAGAAGTACTACATCTACTTTATCTATATGATTCTTAAATTCAGCTTCTGAAACTGCGTTTATATCTACATCTATTCCTTTACTTTGAGCTACTTGCCTCATTTTAGTTACAAGTAAACTTGTTGACATTCCAGCACTACATACTAACATTATTCTTTTCATAATAACTCCCCCTAAAATATATAATACTCATATTACCTTTTTTCTTATTTACCGTTTACACCTATATATTCAAGCAAATATCATGCCAATTTCCAAAATTTATTTCTTTTTCTCTTCACTTCCTTTTACTAAAGCATTCCATATAAATGTTCCTTTAATAAAAGAAAGAAATAGTGTGTAAAAATTCATTACACACTATTTCTTTAATGTTTTACACACTGTATTTCAATTACACAGTTACACTAATTATTTTCTAGGATCATTCTAATTAAATGGGCCAAATCATGTTCTTCAATATTTATATTCTGCTTTCTTTCTATATTTTTTATAATTTTCTTTATTGTCATGAACTTTTCCCCATGCTCTAATTTATATTCATTTAAATTTATAAACTTTGTCTCCTTATCTCCCTTTTTAATTCTATCCACCATAAAGCACATATGCATTATTATCCCTGATAAAATTTCTTTATTAACCTCTATATTAAGGATTTCTTCTGTCTTTTTTATAAATTTTATTATATCTTCTACAAGTTCATCTATATTACTAACATCTATATGATCTCTTAGAGAGTTCTTTATATTCATATACTGCTCTTCTTTATTTACAATATATCTTAAATTTCTTATACCGTCCTCTGTTAATATATCTTGCATAGGAATAAAGATTATATCTTCTATACTTAAATCTACTGTTCCAACCACTGATATTATTTTATAAGTCTTCTTATATCTCTCTAATTGTTTTATAAATTCTTCTCTATCTAATATGCTTAATGGAATTATTTCCACAATATCTTTCTTATTTAAATTTACCTCTATTATCTTTTTTAATCTTTCTGATGCCCCCTTGCCAGTGAAGCAAGCAGTTATAATAAGTAATTTTTTATTGCTACTTCTCTCATAGGATAGTTGAATTCCGTGTCTCGAAAAATCTAAGCAGGATTCATATATACTATTTAAATCCCTTCCTATAAGCGCTTTTCTAGTAGCTTCTAGAACTACAGGTGTACTTACCATATCTACAGTTTCAACCTCTATTCCAATTTCTTCAGAAATCATATCCCCAAAGTTAGTTAAGGATCCCATGTCTACAAGCAAAAGTACCCCCTTTTCATGATACATCTCTTGTATTTTTCTTTTAGCGAGTTCATACATCTCTTCTGCCTTCATATTAAGAGGCATATCTAAAGCCTTAGCAAACTCTTCATCTATTAATGAATTTACAACATTAACCATGCTACTAGCTGTAGAATTTCCATGCATTATAACAAGAACTGAAACCTTCCCTACCTTTTTTACATCCACATCATAAGTCTTTGCAGATAAAAACATAGTTAAATATCCTATCTCATCTAGTGGAACTGTTATATTAAACTCATTATCAATCATGCTTGCAAATTCCATAGCCACCATAAATTCATCCGAGTATTGAGACCTTATTATATTTAATTTAGGGTGGTATATTTTATTTCCCTGCTTTATCCTTTCAATGCTTCCTTGAAGGTGAAGAGCAAGTCCAAAATATACCTTCTCTTCAAAATTTCTATTAAGTCTATCTTCTCCAGTCTTTAATAAGATTTCAACTAAGTCTACTATTTTAGAATCTACTATTTTGCATAACTCTTCGCGTCTAATCCTATGTGGTAAATCTTTTATATAATTTTTAAAAAATTCATCTATATCTATATTTAATATCTCATTTATTTCTTTCTCCTCCATGCCTTGGCTTTTAAGAGAATCCAATTTATTTTCTATATAATCATAGAAATGCTCTTGATTATTATAATTGTTATTATCTCCTCTAGTTTCAAGTATAAATTTTTCATCCCCATAGAAAAACCTAAGAACATCACCTTTATTTCCTAACAGGTTTTCAACCTCATTCCTATAATCTTGAATCTTCATTAATCCATTTCTTACTCCTGGATGCAAATCTCCTTGTTCTATTAAGATATAATCCCTTGAATTAGTTTTATAATTTAGAAATGCCTTAGCGCAGGATAATTGTATGTCACTTTTTAATTGTCCTATATTATTAGAACAGTTATATAACAAAAAAGATACTAAAGCATTTTTGTTTATATAAATAGTTTTTGAAAGTCGCTTTGATTCAGACTTTATAAACTCTTCTAATAAATAATATCTCTCTTTTAAGCTTCTTTCCCTTAGAGAAGGTAAAGTTATTGTCATTGGAATCCTTCTTGTAAAAGTCTTTAATAAATATGAATTAGTATCTTCTGTAGTAGCTGCTATTATTTGAACTTCTACCTTAATTATTTTTTCTGTTTCTCCCAGTGGTCTAAATCCCCCTTTGTCTATATAGGTAAAGAGCATCTCTTGACCTTGAGGAGATAACCTATGAATTTCATCTAAAAATAAAATTCCTCCATGAGCTTTTTTTAAAAGTCCCTCTCTGTCACTATCCGCCCCTGTATAAGCTCCCTTTTTAACACCAAATATCTGAGACATAACAAGTTGGGGATTATCAGCATAGTCCGCACAATTAAACCTTATGAATGGTCCATTATCATTTATCATTTTAGATTCCTTAGCAAACTGATACATAAGGTCTGCAAACATAGACTTCCCTACTCCTGTTTCACCTAAAATAAGAGTATGTAGCCCTCTAGGAGGATATAATATAGCGGCCTTTGCCTGCTGAATTGGAACCTGAAGACTAAGACCTGCTCCAACCATTAAATCTAAACTATTAGAAGCCTTCGTTATATTGTTCTTTGTTATAGCATTACCTTCATTCATAGCTTCTATTTTCTCTTTATTCTTTTTACTTTCATTCATAAAAACTCTATATAATACTGGTCTTCCTTCTATTTTTTCTACCTTATTCATATTATATAACTTATTTAGGTATCTACTTACATTTGCCCTATTAAGCTTTAAATAGTCACTTAAGTCTACTGCTGAAATCCCTGATTTATTTTTTAGGGTTAATTCCCTCAAAGCATTGTATATTTCATCTATTTTTGCCATTGCTCTACCCCCTAAAATAATTTCAAGCAAATTTAAAACTCTTAATAACAATAAGAATAAAATGAACTTAAGGCTTCTTTAAATATGTTATAAGGCTTAATATAAATGAGCTTAAATCACTTACTACTTCATAATCTTCTTTAACAAAGAAATCTTGTTTTTAAATGGTGGATATCTTACATCTACATCAATGATATTGCTCTTTTTTATTATAGATTTATAATGAGTAAAGGTGTCAAAGCTTGCCTTTCCATGATAAGACCCCATTCCACTCTCTCCAACTCCTCCAAAGGTTATATTAGAAGATGCAACATGGATGACCGTATCATTTATACATCCTCCTCCTGATGTAGTTCCTTCTAATACCTTCTTTTGACTCTCTTTGGATTCTGAAAAGTAATATAGTGCTAGTGGCTTTGGCTTATCTTTTAATAGCTTTATGACTTCATCTATATTATTGAATGTGATTACTGGCATTATAGGGCCAAAAATTTCATCCTTCATAACTTTAAATTCGAAGGTTGCATTATCTATAATAGTTGGAGCTATATATCTCCCTGCTTCATAGCTCTCTCCTCCACATATTATATCCCCTTCATTTAAATACTCTATGAGTCTTGTCCACTGTCTATGAGTTATTATTTTAGGATATTCCGGATTTTTACTTGGATCTTCACCATAGAATTTTTTTATATAATAACACATCTTTTCTAAGAGCATATCTTTTATATCACTATGGGCTAAAAGATAATCAGGGGCTACACAAGTTTGTCCTGCATTTAAAAACTTTCCCCATACAATTCTCTTAGCCGCTAAATCAATATCTGCGTCACTATCTACGATACACGGACTTTTACCCCCAAGTTCTAGAGTTATAGGTGTTAAATGTTTTGATGCCTTCTCCATAACTATCTTTCCTACATTAACACTACCAGTAAAGAAGATGTAATCATATTTCTCATCTAATATCTTAGAAATATCTTCTCTTCCTCCAAAAGGTTTAACCACCTCTACATGACTTAAATCAAAGACTTCTTTTATAATAGAACATATAATTTTCGTTGTTTCTACTGAATAAGCTGAAGGCTTAACCATAACACAATTTCCTGATGCTATAGCTCCAATTAAAGGAGCCATGGTAAGTTGAAATGGATAATTCCATGGTGACATTATAAGAACTACTCCATAAGGTTCTTTATAAACATAACTTGAAGATAAAAAGTGCATTATTGGTGTCCTTTTTCTTTCAGGCTTTGCCCATGACCTTAACTTTCTTATTGTAAGGTTCAGTTCTTCAAGTACTATTCCCATCTCTGTAGCATAAGCTTCAAATCTTGATTTACCTAAATCCATTCTTAAAGCCTCTAATATATCCTCTTCCTTATTCTTTATAATATCTCTAAGTCTCTTAAGAACATTAATTCTAAAATCAATACTTAGAGTATTTCCTCCATTATAAAATTTTCTTTGATTATTTAAAATCTCTTTTATTTCTAACATAAATGATCTCCTATCTTAATTTCACTAGATAAACTTAAAATAAGGAAATAAGTTAATTTAATATGTTAAATTAACTATTTAATCTATATAATTCCTCTATTTATAAGGTTTTCTCGTGATAATAGTGTAAACTTTTAAGTTATTATAGAGCTTATTACATTTATTGTCAATAATTCTTTTATTACATATATATATCATTCTCTCCGTACCGAACTTAATTTAGGAAGTAATACTAAAACATTTATGTTATACTTAAAAATTATTTTTAAATTCCTTCTTAAGACCTTTAGCTAACTCTTTTATAGGTATTCTAAACTCTGGAAATCCACTGACATAAGGAGCTATTTCATAAAGCTGAAAATATATTATAAGATATTCCTCTTCCATATAAAAATCTATATCTTCTTCTATTCCATTAAATTCTCCATATAGAAAGTTTTCCTTATTCTTCTCTATTTCCTTACTTATTATATTATCTATTATTTTTTTATAATTATAGTTATCCTTAAAAAGATCCTTTAATAATAGTACTTCTCCACTTTTCCCATCTATATTAAAACTTTTTCTATAAGTAATACCATGAGCTCCTCCAGTATAGGAATAATTATCTATAAGTAAACTAAGAAACTCTCCATTATTATAGGGAGTACTAAAATCAACCACTGCCTCGTAAATATCCCCATCTTCTTTATTATTCATATAATATTTTCTATCCTCTTCTGCTAAAAGCTTTATTTTATGTCCAAAAGCTACTGCATTTTTATCTATTTCTTCATTAATACTTTTTTCCTTATCCTTATTCTCTAATCCCCTTATTTCAGGTATATTAAGCTCCATATCTAAAACATCAGTTTTTCCCTTTATTTTATTTTCTGATACAACTATCTTTCTAGTTATAGCTTCTACATTTAAAACACTTATATTTAAGAATGTAAATATAATAATTATTAAAATTTTTACTATTTTTCTTTTATTTTTATTAAGGTTCAACTCACCACCTCCAATGATTAATAGTATTATCTTCCTTAATAAAAAATATCCGCTCTTGATTTAAACGCCTGTACCCTTTAACATTAAAGTATATGTATATACTGGAGGTGATTATGTTATGAAGATTTTATCACTATATGAAAACAAATATAGCTTTTCTTATAAGAATAAAATCCATGTAATAAATAAAGATATAGATGAAATAAGAAAAAAAGAAGTGTACTTTTTTCATAAAGAGCTTAAAATATATGGCTTTAATATAAGAGATTTATCTTCTGATAAACCTACTCTTACTACAAGAAATGAACTTTTAAATATAGCTTTCTTTATAAAGAATAATGAAAGTTTTTTAAGCTTTGTAGAAAATAAAAGAACCTTACCTATCAACAAATTATCCTTAGAGACTGGACAAACACCTTTATTTATAAGTAAATGGCAAGGATACATAACAGCATATCTTATAATAATAAATAATAAAAGATATCATAATATAAGAAACTATTTGAGTACTAATGAGTATGAGGAAAGTCATGAAAATGTAAATTATGAAATGAAAGAAAATAATATAACTGGTTTAAATCTTTTGGTTAATAAAAATAACTCTTGCTCCATATTAACTTCCTATGGAATATTTCTAAACATAACCCCACATAACCCTTGTGAAGTTGGGGAAATTATAACAGGTAAAAAGGCTAAAGGGTTTAAGCACTTAATAAAATTAGGATCCTTAGCTCTAATAATACTATTCCTAGCATATGGAGTTTACACTTTTACATATAATACACCTAAAAGTACATTAGTATTAGATATAGGAACAACTATAACAATGAATGTTAATAAATTTAATAAAATTATTGACATTCATGCTAGTTCTTCAAGTGGTAGAAAACTCCTTGAAAGTACTGACTTAGAAAATTCTAATTTAGATGAAGGTTTATCTTCTCTAATAAATTCTTCTATACAAAACAAGGTAATAAATGATAATAAAAAAATATCAATTTTTGTTACTACCAATGAATTAGACTTTGATTCCCTTACTAAAACTAAAGAAGTAATAATAAATAACAAGTTAGATTCTAGAATAAATAACAATGGTAGTGATTATTTCGTAAAATAATAAAAGGTAGGATTATCCTACCTTTTATTACCTATTTAAGTAACGCTTCTACTTTTTCCTTATCGAAGCCAACAACTACTTCTTCATCTATCTTTATTACTGGAACGCTCATAATCTTCATTGCCATTAATTCTTTTCTATATGCAGCATTCTCATTTACATTCTTTTCTTCATAAGAAACATTATTAGCTTTGAAATATTCCTTTGCAGTCACACAATGTGGACATGTATTTGATGTATAGATTGTTACGTTTTTCATATTTTATTCCTCCTTATATACCCTACTACCGTATATCTTGTTTTTATTATACACTCATATATAGGT
>NZ_JBFNEO010000079.1:0-11680 GCF_040797585.1 Clostridium sp. | reverse complement strand
AAGAGAAGTTTAGACTATATGCATTTTCATTAAGGGTAAAGCCTAAATAAATAGCACATTTTATTACTAGAGATAAAAGTGTAAATATAAAAAGGCTACTCCTTACAATTTGCGATTTTTCTATAGTATTAATTTTTGTAGATATGTAAGGTTTTAAATTCATATTATCATCCTCTACTTAATAAATTTGCTTAGTAAATTATATTATAAATATCAGTGGAAATCAAATAAATTAGGTTAGTGAATCCAAGGTAAATATAAATAGTATTGGATAAATTAATAGATTAATCATATTGTATTAAGAGAATCAATAAGAATATTTAGAATTTATGATATAATAATGTTATATATAATGTATATATAATAAATGTAAAAAGGTGGAGAAAATATGCATATAATAGATTGTAAGGGATTAAAATGTCCAACTCCCTTAATAAATACAAAAAAGTATTTTGATTCTATAGAAGAAGGAAAGGCAAAGATTATAGTTGATAATGAAGTAGCTAAAAATAATATAGTAAAATTTACAGAAAGTAATGGATTTACATATGAAGTTACAGAAAGTAAGGATTTATTTGAGATAGTTATAGAAAAAGATAATTGTAACTGTGCTCCTATTGAATTAGCAGAGGATTTATCCATTGTTATAACTTCTGATAAGTTAGGGGATGGAGATGACACTTTAGGGGAGACTCTTATGAAAAGTTATTTATTTGCTTTAAGTGAAAGTGATAATATACCGAAAACATTAATTTTCATGAATGGTGGAGTAAAACTTACAATAGAAGAGTCATCTTGTCTTGAGAGTATAACAAGACTTAGTGAAAGAGGAGTAGAAATATTAAGTTGCGGCGCATGTTTAGACTTTTTTGAAGTAAAAGATAAGTTAGCAGTTGGGGAAATATCTAATATGTATACTATAGTAGAAAAAATGAATAAATCTAAAAATACAATTAAGTTATAAATTTTACAGGTTTATTACAGCGGGATGGAGATACAATAAAAAGAGGTTGTTTCAAAATAGAACTTTGATGCAACCTCTTTTTATTGTATAACAAAAACATAATATCCATATATTGTATTGAATATGAGAGTTATATACAACATAGTACTTTATAAAGTAAGAAAATAATAATACAACAAAATTAGTAGATAAAAGGTAAAAAGTATATTATAATAATCATATGTTATAACACAAATCCTGAAAAATAAGATTAAATATAATTATAGTTAAATTTTGGGGGGAGAATCATGGCGTTTTTAGATGAGCCAATGACAGAAGAAATAAAGGAAGATCTAAGATATTTAAATCTTTTAGCTAAGCAATATCCTACTATAAATGCAGCTAGCACTGAGATAATAAATCTTCAAGCTATATTGAATTTACCAAAGGGTACTGAGCACTTTTTAACAGACATACACGGAGAGTATGAACCTTTTATACATGTATTAAAAAATGCATCAGGAGTAATTAAAAGAAAGATAGAGGATATATTTGGAATATCATTAAGGAATTGTGAGAAGAAAACTTTAGCTACTTTAATATATTATCCAGAACAAAAGTTAGAGCACATATTAAAGGAAGAAGATAATATTGATGATTGGTACAGAATAACCTTATATAGATTAGTAGAAATTTTAAGACATGTAACATCAAAGTATACAAGATCTAAGGTGAGAAAGGCATTACCTAAGGATTTCTCATATATAATAGAAGAATTATTACATGAACAACCAGAGAGGGAGGATAAGGAAGAGTATTATGATGAAATAATACAAACTATAATAAACATTGATAGAGCAAAGGAGTTTATTATAGCTATATCAAAGCTTATTCAAAGGCTTGTTATAGATAGGCTTCATATATTAGGAGATATATATGATAGAGGACCAGGAGCCCATATAATATTAGATACTTTAATGGAGTATCATTCTGTTGATATACAATGGGGAAATCACGATATACTTTGGATGGGAGCGGCAGCGGGATCAGAGGTGTGTATTGCAAACGTTTTGAGAATACAGGCAAGATATGCTAATTTAGATACTATAGAGGATGGATACGGAATAAATATGCTTCCTTTAGCTACTTTTGCCCTAGATTTTTACAAAAATGATTCCTGTACAAATTTCAAGCCAAAATTTGAATCTGAGAAGGAATATACCATGAAGGAAATCCAACTGATTTCTAAAATGCATAAAGCCATAGCTGTAATACAATTTAAGTTAGAGGGAGAAGTTATAAAGAGAAGACCAGAATTTAACATGGCTCATAGGATGATATTAAATAATATAGATTTTGAGAAGGGAACCATAGAATTATACGGAAAAACTTATAAGCTAAATGATAATAATTTTCCAACTATAGATCATAAAAACCCTTATGCTTTAACTAAGGAAGAAAAGGATTTAGTTGATAAGTTAAAATCATCTTTTATAAATAGTGAAAAATTACAAAAGCATATAAGTTTTTTATTTGCGAAGGGTAGTATGTATCTTATATATAACTCTAATCTTCTTTTCCATGGGTGTGTACCTTTAAATGATGATGGTACTTTAAGAAAAATAAAGTTAGGAAGTAAAGAATTTAAAGGAAGAACTCTTTTAGATGAATTTGAGACCTATGCAAGAGAGGGATATTTCCACCATAATAATCCTAAGGCGAAGCTTTATGGAATGGATATGATGTGGTACTTGTGGACAGGCAGTAATTCACCTTTATTTGGGAAGGATAAGATGACCACCTTTGAAAGATATTTTATAGAGGATAAATCTTGCCATAAGGAAGAAAAAAATGCTTATTATAAATTAAGAGATGAGGAAAGTATGTGTAATCTAGTATTAAAGGATTTTGGCTTAGATCCTAATAGTACACATATAATAAATGGACATGTACCTGTAGAGAAAAAGAATGGAGAAAGTCCAATAAAGGCAGGAGGAAAACTTCTTGTTATAGATGGAGGATTTTCAAGAGCTTATCAATCAAAAACTGGAATGGCAGGGTATACTTTAATATATAATTCTTTTGGGCTACAGCTTGTAAGTCATAAACCTTTTAGCTCTATAGACACTGCTATAAAAGAAGAGACTGATATACTATCAACCATGGTTATATTAGAAAAGGTAGTGGAGAGAAAAAGAGTTGGAGATACTGATGTTGGAGATGAGCTTAAGAAACAGATAAAGGATTTAAAGCTTTTACTTTCCGCTTATAGAAAGGGACTTATAAAAGAAAAGAGATAGTTAGATATATAGGTTCAACTATATCCATAGATTAAAATTCTATGAATATAATTGAACCTTATTTTTGTTAATTTTGTATGTTATAAAAAAGTCATAGGTTTTAAATAGTACATAGAATGTTCAATGAGAAAAGAGTCACATATATAAAAGAATTAAGGGAGATAATAATAAGAAGAAAAACTTTGGAAGAAAAAATATCATTATATTTAATTATATTAAAGGTTTACATGAAAAAAATTGAATAATATTGTTGATTAGTAGCGAAAAAAAGGTTATATTAAAAAAGACATTTTTATAAAACACAACATTATACAGTCTTATGAAAAGCTATACTAAAGATTTAAGAAAAGGAGTAGTAAGTTTGGAAAGATTAATTGGAATAATCGGATTATTAGTATTAATTTTTATAGCCTATCTATTATCAGAGAATAAGAAAAGGATTAACTGGAGATTAGTAATATCAGGAATGATACTTCAACTTATATTTGCAGTTTTAATACTTAAGGTTCCAGCGGGACAAAAGGTTTTTATAGCAGCTAGTGATGTTATAAATAAGCTTTTAGAATTCACAAAGGAAGGCACTAGCTTTTTATTTGGAGATCTAGTTAATGTAGATAAATTTGGATTTGTTTTTGCATTACAAGTACTCCCAACTATAATATTTTTCTCAGCTCTTATGGGAGTTTTATATTACCTAGGAGTAATGCAATTTATTATATCTATAATAGCTAAGGGACTTGCAAAATTGCTTGGTACCAGTGGAGCAGAGACAACTTCTGCTGTGGCTAATATATTCCTAAGTCAAAATGAGGCACCTTTAGTTGTTAAACCTTATATTAATAAGATGACAAGATCCGAGCTTCTTGCCATAATGACAGGAGGAATGGCAACAGTAGCAGGTTCAGTTATGGCAGGATATGTAGCCATGGGAGTAAATGCTGGACACCTACTTGCAGCAAGTATAATGGCAGCACCAGCAGGACTTGTTTTTGCTAAAATATTAGTGCCAGAAACTGAAGAAGCAGTTACTAAAAATAGTTTAGATATAAAAATTGACAATCAAAGTTCCGGAGTAATTGAAGCAGCAGCAATAGGTGCTGGAGAGGGACTTCAAATAGCCCTTGGAGTAGGAGCAATGCTTCTTGCCTTTATAGCTCTTATAGCTTTAAGTAATGCTCTTTTAAGTTCTATTGGATCTTTATTTGGAGCACCTTACCTGACTCTAAACTGGATATTCGGAAGATTATTTGCTCCAATAGCTTATGTTATGGGAATACCAACAGTAGATGTTTTTACAGCAGCAGATTTATTAGGACAAAAGACTGTATTAAATGAATTTGTGGCTTATTCAAGCCTTTCAGGTCTTATAAAAGAAGGAAGTCTTCAACCTAAAACTATAGTTATGTTAACTTATGCTTTATGTGGATTTGCTAATTTCTCTTCTATAGCTGTACAAATAGGTAGCATAGGTGCTATAGCTCCAGAAAGAAGAGGAGATGTAGCAAGACTAGGGTTAAAAGCTTTAGTGGGAGGTTCTCTAGCAGCTTTCATGACAGCAACTATAGCAGGGATACTGTTCTAAATAAAAAGTGGTTTTTTGCCACTTTTTATACCTTTTAATGTATTTTTAAATTTATCCATCTCTTGAAGTTATGATTTAACCTGTGAAAAATCATAGGTATAAACTAAGAACTTACTTAGGAACTTTATAATATAAAATTTCGATATAAGGATTGAATATTTATTTTGGTGATTTAAGGGAAATACAAAGGTAAGGAGAAATTTATATGGAAAGATTCATAGGAGTTTTAGGTCTAATAATATTAATAGGAATAGCATATTTATTATCAGAAAATAAGAAAAAGATTAATTGGAGACTGGTTATAACAGGAATAATTGTTCAGTTTACCTTTGCTATAATAATTCTTAAAATCCCTATAGGAAGAAAGATATTTTTAACCATAAGCGATGGTATATCTGCATTATTAAATTTTACAAGGGAGGGAACAGCATTTTTATTTGGAGATTTAGTAAATCCAGATAAGGTTGGTTCAGTATTTGCCCTTCAAATTCTTCCCACAATAATATTTTTCTCAGCTTTTATGAGTGTATTATACTATTTAGGAATTATGCAATTTATTATAAAGATAATTACTAAAGTAATAGCTAAGGCTCTTGGAACTAGTGGAGCAGAGACTACATCTGCAGTTGCTAATGTTTTCCTAGGATTAAATGAGGCTCCTTTAGTTGTAAAGCCTTATATTAAATCTATGACAAAGTCAGAACTTCTTGCTATAATGACCGGAGGTATGGCAACTGTTGCTGGCGGTGTTATGGCAGGGTATATTTCCATGGGAGTAAATGCAGGACACTTACTTGCAGCAAGTATAATGGCAGCTCCAGCAGGTCTTATAATATCTAAAATAATGATACCTGAAACAGAGAAGCCTTTAACAAAGGATAACTTTGATCTTAAGCTGGATAAAACTTCATCAAGTATTATAGAAGCTGCTGCTATGGGAGCTTCAGATGGACTTAGTATTGCTTTAAATGTAGGAGCTATGCTTCTTGCTTTTATTTCATTAATAGCTTTAGTTAATGCTTTAACATCTTATATATTTGGTATTTTTGGTATGGGATATATAAACCTAAGCTGGATATTTGGTAGACTATTCGCTCCTATAGCTTATATTATGGGGGTACCTGCATCAGATATATTAGTAGCAGGAGATCTTTTAGGAAAGAAAATAGTAATAAATGAGTTTGTTGCATACTCTGAACTATCTCCTTTAATAAAATCCGGAGCATTAAATCCTAAAACCGTAGTAATTCTTACTTATGCTCTATGTGGATTTGCTAACTTTAGCTCTGTAGCTGTGGAGATTGGTGGAATAGGAAGTTTAGCACCAGAAAGACGTTCTGATATAGCTAAACTTGGAATAAAGGCACTAATTGGTGGATCCTTAGCAGGATTTATAACTGCAACTATAGCAGGTATATTAATATAATACATAGTATATTAAATTGATAAAGACTCCTATTAAGATAATGTTATCTTAATAGGAGTTCTTTTTATATAACTCTTATTTTTATAGATAGGGCTATCGCATTAAGAAATCTAATCTCAATATGTTGTTTTAGAATTTAAGAATCTAATACAATATATTGTAGTTTTTATTCTTTGTGCTACATCCCCATTGATTCACTGACTTCATAAAGTCGAATAATTCAAGTGATATATAAGTGATTAAAATTTGTATACCTGTTGCTAGATCCAAAATATAATAGAAGTTATGCTCAGATTTATTAGTTAAAGCAATAGTATATTATCATGGTAAAGTAAGTTATTGGAAAAATCTTATTTAAATTATAAAATATATATATAATGCATATGAAATAAAGTTAGTGGTCAAATATATAAAGTATAGTCTCTTTAGTATTTACAGAATCTTTAAAATACTTACTAAGGTATTGACTAAGTATTTATTAATATGCTTCAAATAAGGATTATAAGGGGGAAGGGTTATGGTAAGTAATTCTCAAATATCTACCGGAATGACAATAAAATTAGATAATATATTGCCACCTATGCCAAAATTCTTAGAGGGAATAAGGAGAGCACCAGATAGAGGGTTTAATTTAACAGAAGAAAATACAGAAATAGCCTTAAAGAATGCTCTAAGATATATACCAGAGGAATTTCATGAGGAATTAGCAGAGGAGTTCTTAGAGGAGCTTAGAACAAGGGGAAGAATATATGGATATAGATTTAGACCAGAAGGAAGAATATATGGAAAGCCTATAGAGGAATATAAGGGAAAGACTTTAGAAGGTAAAGCCTTTCAAGTTATGATAGATAATAATTTAGATTTTAATATTGCTCTTTATCCTTATGAACTAGTTACCTATGGAGAGACAGGACAGGTATGCCAAAACTGGATGCAATATATACTCATAAAAAAATACTTAGAGGAATTAACTGATGAACAAACATTAGTTATAGAATCAGGACATCCTCTTGGAATTTTTAAATCTTCTAAAGAAGCTCCTAGAGTTATAATAACTAATGCCTTAATGATAGGAATGTTCGATAATTTCAATGATTGGCACTATGCTATGCAAATGGGAGTAGCTAATTATGGACAAATGACAGCTGGGGGATGGATGTATATAGGACCTCAAGGGATAGTTCATGGAACTTTTAACACCATATTAAATGCAGGTAGACAAAAGCTTGGAATAAAAGGAGATGAAGATTTAAGAGGACATATTTTTGTATCCTCTGGTCTTGGAGGAATGAGTGGAGCTCAGCCAAAGGCTATTGAAATAGCTGGGGGAGTTGGAATAGTTGCAGAGGTAGATTATTCAAGAATAGAAACAAGAAAAAATCAAGGATGGGTATCTTTAGTATCCGATGATTTAGAGGAGATTTTCAGAGTTTCTAAAGAATATATGGATAAAAAAGAGCCTATATCCATAGCTTATCATGGAAATATAGTGGATTTACTCCAATATGCAGTGGATAAAAATATAAATATAGAGTTATTATCAGATCAAACTTCTTGCCATGCTGCATATGAAGGAGGATATTGCCCTCAAGGAATAACCTTTGATGAAAGAACTAGGTTATTAAAAGAGGATAGAGATACTTTTAAAACATTGGTTGATAAGACCTTAAGAAAGCATTATGAGCTTATAAAAATACTTGTAGATAGAGGAACTTATTTCTTTGATTATGGAAATTCTTTTATGAAGGCTATTTATGATGCAGGATGCAAAGATATAGCTAAAAATGGGATAGATGAAAAGGGAGGATTTATATTCCCATCCTATGTAGAGGATATTATGGGACCAGAACTTTTTGACTTTGGATATGGTCCTTTTAGATGGGTATGTTTAAGTGGAAATCATGAGGATTTAACAAAAACAGATAAGGCTGCTATGGAATGTATAGATCCAAATAGAAGACCTCAAGATAGAGATAATTATGTGTGGATAAGAGATGCGGAAGAAAATGATTTAGTTGTTGGAACTCAGGCTAGAATATTATATCAAGATGCCATGGGAAGAACTAATATAGCTCTTAAATTTAATGACATGGTTAGAAAGGGAGAGGTTGGGCCTATAATGCTGGGACGTGATCACCATGATGTAAGTGGTACGGATTCTCCTTTTAGAGAAACTTCTAATATAAAAGATGGAAGTAATATAATGGCAGACATGGCTATTCAGTGTTTTGCAGGTAACTGCGCAAGAGGAATGACCTTAGTTGCTCTTCATAATGGAGGGGGAGTAGGTATTGGAAAATCTATCAATGGAGGATTTGGTCTCTTACTTGATGGTAGTGAGAAGGTAGACAATATAATAAAAAATGCTATGCCATGGGATGTTATGGGAGGAGTAGCTAGAAGAGCTTGGGCTAGAAATGAAAATTCCATAACTACAAGTATTGAGTATAACCATATGAATAAAGGAATAGATCATATAACATTGCCTTATATACCAAAAGATAGCCTTATAAAAAGAGTAGTTGGAGAGGTTTTTAAAAAATAGATAGTAAATTTAAAAAAATCTAAATAGATTATTCTATAACTATAAGGTTCCGAGTTAAAATTTTGATATATACATGATTCGGAATTTTCTAACATAAATTGCTTCATCAATGTATATTTTTCATAATGGGCTAGGAACCCTATAGTAAAAATTTCATGTCATAAACTTAATTAATAAACTTTGGAGGGATTATATAATGAGTAATATTAAAAGAATTTTTCAATGTGTTCCAAACTTTAGTGAAGGCCGTGATTTAGAAAAAGTTGAAAAAATAGTAGATTCTTTTAGAGGAAAAGAAGGAGTCAAACTTTTAGATTATAGTTCAGATAAGGATCATAATAGAACAGTAGTTACCCTAGTAGGAGAAGGAGAAGCTTTAAAAAGTGCTATGATAGATGCTATAGGAAAAGCTATAACTCTTATAGACCTTAGAGAGCATAAGGGAGAGCATCCAAGAATGGGAGCTTGTGATGTGGTACCGTTTATTCCTATTAGAAATGTGACAATGGAAGATGCTATAGCTTTAGCAAAGGAAGTAGCAAAGGAAGTTTCAGAAAAATATAACCTTCCAATATTCCTTTATGAAAAAGCAGCTACAAATCCAGAAAGAGAAAACTTAGCTAAGGTTAGAAAGGGTCAGTTTGAAGGAATGAAGGAGAAGCTTCAAGATCCTAATTGGACACCAGATTTTGGACCAAAGGAAGTGCATGAAAGTGCAGGGGTCACAGCGGTAGGAGCAAGAATGCCTTTAGTTGCTTTTAATGTAAACTTAGATACCTCTAATATAAATATAACTGATGCTATTGCTAAAAAGGTAAGATTTATAGGTGGAGGATTAAGATTCTGTAAGGCTATGGGAGTTGAACTTAAGGATAGAGGTATCACTCAGGTATCTATGAATATGACGGACTTTACAAAAACATCCATATATAGAGCTTTTGAAATGGTTAAAATGGAAGCTAAAAGGTATGGAGTTAATGTGGTTGGAAGTGAAATAGTAGGACTTGTACCTATGGAGGCTTTAATAGATGTGGCATCTTATTATATGGGTATAGAGGACTTTACCATGGATCAAGTTTTAGAAAGTAGACTTATGGAGTAAAGCTATGGGAAGAGATTTAATAGTAAAAAATGCTTCTCAGATAGTGACTCCTGTTGGAAAATCAGCAGTTTTTGGTAAGGAAATGGGAAATCTTAGAATAATAGAAAATGGAGCTATTATAATAGAGAATGGGATAATAAAGGCTTTAGGAAAAGAAGAAGAGGTTTTAAAGAATATAAATGAAGAGAACTATGAAATTTTAGACTGCAAAGGTAATGCAGTGCTGCCAGGCTTTGTGGATTCTCATACTCACTTTATATTTGGTGGCTATAGAGAAGAAGAGTTTTCATGGAGACTTAGAGGAGATAGCTACATGTCTATTATGGAAAGAGGAGGAGGCATAGTAAATACAGTAACTAAAACAAGAGAGGCCTCCTTTGAAGAGCTTTATGAAAGCGGAAAGAAAAGACTTAATACCATGATAGATTTTGGGGTTACCACAGTAGAAGGAAAAAGTGGATATGGACTTAACTTAGGTACTGAAATTAAGCAGTTAGAGGTTATGGAAAAGTTAAATAAGGATAGCAACATAGATATAGCCATAACCTTTATGGGAGCTCATGCAACTCCAAATGAATATAAGGGAAGAGAAAAGGAATATGTAGATTTTATCATAAAAGAAGTACTTCCTAAGGTTAAGGATAAGGCAGAATTTTGTGATGTTTTCTGTGAGAAAAATGTGTTTTCCATAGAGGATTCAAGAGACATACTTCTTAAGGCAAAGGAACTTAATATGAAGGTTAAGCTTCATGCAGACGAAATTGTACCTTTTAAAGGAGCAGAACTTAGTGGAGAGGTTAAAGCAGTTTCTGCAGATCATTTACTTAAAGCCTCTAAAGAGGGAATGGATGCTATGAGAGATAATAAGGTTGTTGCAACCCTACTTCCTTGTACTGCATTTAGCCTAAAAGAAGAGTATGCCAAGGGAAGAGAGATGATAAATAGAGGTCTTGCAGTAGCATTAGCTAGTGATTTAAATCCAGGAAGCTGTTTTACAAATTCTATTCCTTTAATCATAGCATTAAGTACCATATATATGAATTTATCTATAGAAGAGACCATAACTGCACTGACCTTAAATGGAGCTGCAGCAATAGATAGAAGTGATAATATAGGCTCTCTAGAAGAAGGGAAACAGGGAGATTTAATAGTATTAAATTATCCTTCTTATAA
Organism: Clostridium sp.; assembly: GCF_040797585.1. GTDB lineage: Bacteria > Bacillota > Clostridia > Clostridiales > Clostridiaceae > Clostridium_Z. The sequence continues at coordinate 609 of NZ_JBFNEO010000079.1, read as the reverse complement.
ATTCCTATGTTATAATATAGGGATGAATTTAGTAGATAAAGTGGTAAAGAAGGGCTGTATTATTAAGTAATTTTATGATGATTAGCTTTCAGTTAATAATAAAAAAGTTATAATTGTAGTAATTAAATGAAAATAAACACAAAAGCCTTGATTTTGCATAGGGATTTATAGTAGAATGGATGGTAATAAAAGTAAAAGGAGTAGAGAGAGAGTCTATTCCTTTTATTTTTATAATGAGGAATATATTTCTAGTCTTTAAATTTTCATTAATAATCTAGAGACTGTAGTAAAAATAAGCGCAAAGTTATATAATATAATAAAAATACTATGCAAAGGGTGTTTTATATGACAGAGAAATTAATTGAATTTTTTGAAGAGATAAAAGATTTTACCTTTTGGAAAGGTCAATGGATAAAGAAGCTTGTTTATGATGGAAAAGGAACTTTAAGAGGAATATATGAAAGAAAGTTTAGGGATAAAGAAGTCAAGGAAATATGTAAGGATAACAACAAAAAAGTCTTAAATATAAAAGAATATAGATACGGAGAAGAGGGTCTTTTAAATAAAATAGTTGTAAAAAATGGAGATGGCACTATAGAGTATATAAAC
>NZ_JBFNEO010000078.1:0-11809 GCF_040797585.1 Clostridium sp. | reverse complement strand
ATGTAAACCTATTTATTTAACAATTTTAATTATATAGTTTTTATTCTCATATATTGTTAATCTTTATACTTTTTATACTTTTTAAACTAAGTTCAAGTACATGATATAAACTTTCTGTTATGCTTTAATTTTGCAATTATTTAGGTTAAAATATGAATATATAGGCGAATCATTAAAAATTACTACTAAAAATATACTTAAAAGCTTTTGTAAGATAAAAGTTTTTTATTTCTAATTTCTACTTTATTTATGATTGTAGGTAAAATAGTTTTTCATAAATAACTATACATTTTTAATATACATAATATTATTTTAAGGAGCTGTTATTTTTGTTTGATGTAAAATATAAAATATGGCTAGATAAGGATGGAAAAGTTTTCGGTGAAGGTCCTTATAAATTGCTAATGGGAGTTAAGGAAAAAGGCTCCTTATCTGAAGCTGCTAAGATTTATGGTATCTCATATAACAAGGCCCACACCCTTATAAAAAACATTGAAAAGAATTTAGGATTTCCTTTAATTATAAGAAAGACTGGGGGAGCTCATGGTGGTGGATCTGAACTTACAAAAGAAGCTGAAAAGCTCATGGATAGGTATTCCAAATTTTACTGTAGCTGCGAAAAAGCTATAGAGGAAATTTTTAATTCTTATTTTCATGATTTTAAGTAGTTATATCAAATCTAAAGGATTTATATATACTATCTAAACTCTACAGTTTTCAAGGTATTAAGTACATATATAAGTTAAGGTTAAAATTAATCTATATAGGTTTTTGATTGAAAACTTATCTTATGCACTACTTAAAATTCAAGGTTTTAAAGGATTTAAGTGTATGTATAAATTAAGATTCAAGCTAAACACCCTATAACCAAATTTAACTTTAATTTTTCACAAAAAAAGTGATTAGAATAATGATAATATCATTTATTCTAATCACTTTTTTAACAATATATTTTGGGGAATATAGTGTTTTTATTTGCAAAGTCGTTATACTAACACTAGTATAACGAATCCCATATACTATGTCAACTCTTAGAAATAAATTATTATATATTTTTCTTATATATTTGTAATTTATCTCTAAGTATATTCATATATTTAAATGTATATGCCTATTAGGGCATTTTAATTCTATATATAAAGGAGGGGTTATATGTCTTTTATAAAAAAGATTTTTGATTCTTCTAATCTATTAAAAAATAATCTAGAGTCTGTAGATAAGCTAAAAGAAAGAATTAAATCTTTAGAAAAAGAATTAGACTCTGGATACACAGCCCTTGGAAAATCAATAGCCTATGCTCATTTTAACTGCACGGAAAAAGAGAACATAGATAGTGAAAAGTTATTAAATGATCTTAAAAATATCTATGAAGAAATACAAAGCTTAGAAACCGAAATTATAGAGGTTGAGAAGAAAGCTGCAAAAGATAAACTTTTAAAGGAAAAAGCCGCCCTTGAGAAAGACTTTTTAAAGGAAAAGGATTTACTAGATAAAGCTCTTGTCCTAGAAGACATAGATAAGACTGCATACGATAAAAGAATTACGGAGCTAAGAAAAGCCATAGACAACTTTGACGCTATAAAGAAAATTGAAAAATACCAAGAACTAGGTATTTTAAAAAAGGAAGAAGCTGAAAAGAAAATTGAGGAGCTTTTAAACTAATATTTTAAATTAACTCCTTGTGATAGATAATTTATCCAACAAACAGGTTAAATTACTATGTAAAAATATTATAAAAGGATTTATTTCTAAAGTGTTAATATCTTAGAAATAAATCCTTTATTCTCTTTAAACATATTCTGTAATTTAAATACTTAATATTTAAAATCATTCCAGTTTACTGGAGTAATTTTTCCCTCTATCCAATCTTCTCTTGTAATACCATACCCAATTGAATCATATACTTCTCCATTTTTGCATTCCCAGGCTTTTCGATACTGTGCCTCTTTAACAAAACCACTCTTATGGAACACACATCTCATAGCATAATTATCCTGCCTTGTATTAGCTTCTATCCTTACTTTATCAGGGTAATTATTAAATATATAATCAACTAACCATCTTACAGTCTTTGTCCCTATTCCCATTCCTTTATGCTTACTTAAAATTCTTATATCAAACATAGGGCATTCATCTTGTAAATCATAAATTCTTATCATTCCAACCTTTATGTCCTGATCTAAAATAACCCAGAATGTTTTACACTCATCCCCAGTATAATAGTCATTTTCATAACTTTTCCTAATTCTTTCTGGCTTTGGGTTAGGTGTTCCATAAAACTCCCATGTATCTGATACTAAAAATTCTATAAGATTATCAATTTCATCTTTAAATTCTTCAAAGTGTATTTTCATTATTTATTCCCCCCTTTTATACATTGAAAGTATATTTCAATTATTCAGATAATTACAGGTTCATATCATGATAATTGTAGCATTTTATTCCATATAGTGTCAATAACTGGGATAATATTTATTTTACTGAATATACAAATATTTTTATATGATTATATTGAATAAACTTTCTTAACTGCAAATTATGGTATATAATGTAAATATAACTTTACTAGAAACAAACTACTTTAATCTTGATTTTAGAAGTAAAATGTATATGAAAAATAAATATATTCCAAATTTTTCTACATCAATAATTTTTATAATATGCATTATGCTAATTACTGCTAGATTAAGAAGTAAATCAATAATATCCCTAAAAACATTTGATTTTCTTATTATTTTGTGTGTAATAATGCATACTATAGTATATATTCATTCATTAATTAGAAAACGTAAAACTAAGTAAATAAGTAGTATGGGAATATAACCCTAAGAGCTTAGTAAACAAGAAACCTACATTTTGGAGCATTATCCCGAAACAAAAAATTCTGACAAGTTGCTCCTAGGTAACTCTCTAACCTCATAAAGGTATTCAACATAATCTAAGGATCATGATAAAAATATCAGCATGGAGATTAGAGATTATGGCTAGAAAAAAATACACTATTTAATAATGCTAGAAAAGTATGTGGTTATGACATTAGATTATTGATTTATTCTTTTTATCCTAAAATTTAAAAACATCTTTTTATCTATAATTAAAAAAGTCAGCAATGATTTAACTTAATATCATTACTGACTTTCTCTTATTTATCCTTATTAAACATAGCCATTAAATCTCCAAAAGGATTATTTAAAGGTTCCTCTGCTTCTTTTTTCATCTTTTTCATTATATTATTTACTTCTCTCTTATTTACCTTATCATTCTTATCAAATCTTTTACTAAATACAGATGCCTTCTCTCTAAAGTTACAGTTAGAATTAGGGCAAACATAGATTTGACCATCACCCTTACCTCTAAGCTCTAATCTCTTTTTACATTCTGGACATCTTGCATTGGTAAATTTACTTACATTTTCTCTATGTCCACAGGCTCTATCTTGGCATACATTCATTACTCCATGTTTTCCTTTAACTTCTAACATGTATTTACCACACTCTGGACACTTTTTCCCTGTAAGGTTGTCATGCTTAAATTTATCACTGCTTCCCTTAACATCCTTCACTAGTTCTGCAGCATATTCTCTCATTTCATCAACGAATACCTTCGGATCTTTTTTACCTTTACTTATAAGCTCTAGTTCTAGTTCCCACTTAGCAGTCATTAAAGGTGATTTTAATTCCTCTGGTACAAGTTCTATTAGTTGTTTTCCTTTTCCTGTAGGAATTATTTCTTTTCCGTTCTTCTCTATATAGAACATGTTAAATAACTTCTCTATAATATCGGCCCTTGTAGCAACAGTTCCTATTCCTCCTGTTTCACCTAAAGTTTTAGCTGCCACCTTATCTACAGCTACATACTTTTGAGGTTTTTCCATGGCTGATAGTAATGTACCTTCATTAAATCTTCCTGGAGCCTTTGTCTTAAGCTTTCTACTCTCCACTGATGTTATATTTAACTTGTCACCTTTTTTAACTACTGGTAATACTTGGCTGTCTTTTTCATCCTCATCTTCTGTTAAGTCTTCTGCTCTATCATATACCTTCTTCCAGCCCTTAGACTTTATTACATTACCTTTCGCAACAAAAGTTTCCCCATTTATTTCTACATTTATGGTAGTTTGTAAATATTCATATGGTGGCAGCATAACTGCTAAGAATCTCTTAACTACTAAATCATAAATATGCCTTTCCTCACTACTTAAAAGCCCTATGTTTCCTCTCTCTTCAGTAGGAATTATGGCATGGTGATCACTAACCTTACTATTGTCTACAAACCCTTTATGTCCATTTATCTTTCCACTTAAAATTTCTGTAGCACATGCTCTATAGCTTCCTATAGAAATTGCTTTTAAACGATCTGGAAGTGTTGCAACTATATCTGTAGAAATATATCTTGAATCTGTTCTAGGATAAGTTAACACCTTATAGTTTTCATATAATCTTTGCATTATGGATAAGGTTTGTTTTGCTGAATATCCAAATATTCTATTAGCATCCCTTTGTAGTTCTGTTAAATCATAAAGAGCTGGAGCAAACTGCTTTTTATAGCTCTCAGTAACATTAGCTACAATTCCTTCTTTTCCTTTAGTAGATGATAAAACCTTATTTGCTCTATCCTCTTCAAAAATATTACTATTATTATTCTTATCTCTCCACTGCAGAGTAAATCCTTTTGCCTTAGCATTTATTACATAGTAATCCTTTGGTTTAAAGGTTCTTATCTCCTCTTCACGGTTAACTATCATTGCTAAGGTAGCAGATTGTACACGTCCAGCAGTTAATTGTGCATTATGTTTACAAGTAAGTGCTCTAGTTATGTTTAATCCTACCACCCAGTCTGCTTCTGATCTACATCTTGCTGCCTTATATAAATTATCATACTGTGATGAAGGCTTTAAATTTTTAAATCCATCTTTTATTGCTTTATCTGTTTGTGAAGATATCCAAAGTCTTTTTACTGGTTTTTTTACTCCTGCCTTTTCAAGAATCCACCTTGCTACTAACTCCCCTTCACGACCAGCATCAGTAGCAATTACTATTTCTTCTACATCTTTTCTGTTTAGCTGAGCTTTAACTACGCTAAACTGCTTTCCACTTTGTTTAATAACTACAAGCTTTAAATATTTAGGTAACATTGGTAAATCTTCTAATTTCCAAGTTTTATATTTATCATCATAAACCTCTGGATCTGCTAAGGTTACTAAATGTCCTAAAGCCCAAGTTACAATATATTTATCCCCTTCTATAACTCCATTGCCTTTTTTATTACATTTTAATACTCTAGCAATTTCTCTACCTACAGAAGGCTTCTCTGCTAAAACTAATATCTTTCCCATGTTAAAAATTCCTTTCTTATACGAGTTTAATCCATATTCTATTATTATTCTTCTAAATATTATTAACTTAACCTGTTGTGCTAGTTAAATCTCAAATTAGACTTAATTGTTGATTTTAAATTATAAAATACAAGACTTAAGTATCTAAATCTAATCACCTCAAAATACTATTTTAACTAACACAAGGATTTAATTTATATAATACTAGTTATTATACCATATATAGACACACTCTTTCCCTTATAATTTTTCGTATGCTTTTCTATTTCTATGGATAAATGCATATTAATATATTCTATACTCTATATAAAAGAAATATATTTATGAGAAAAACTTAATAGTAGCTTCTATATGTTCTTTAGTTATATTTAAACATCATAAGTTATAAAATATAAAAGTCTAGATTTTACTATTTAAAAATAAAATCCAATAGAAGGCTTTTAATACATCCTATTGGATTTAGTCTCTTAAAATATTTCTTAATTTACAGATACTTTAACTTCATCCTGAAAATCATTAATATTGGTTATATTGTACAAGGAATAGAAGTATCCTTTCTTAAAAATTAACTCTTCAAAGGATCCCTTCTCATAAATTGTTCCATTATTTAAAACCAAAATTTCATCATACATAGATAAAATATTTTTATCTATCTTATGCGTAATTACAATTTTAGTTAACCCCTCTATTTTGCCAAGAGATGTTTCAATGCATTGTGAAGTAGCTGCATCAAGAGCAGATGTACCCTCATCCATAATTAATATAGGAGCTTTTCTAATTAAACTTCTAGCTATAGAAATACGTTGCTTTTCTCCACCAGATAAAAGCTTTCCACCTTCACCGCAATCATGATCATAACCTTTTTCATTTATTAAGTTAGTTAAACTTGCCCACTTTACAACCTCATTAAGTACATCATCATCATATTTTTTAAACATTGATATATTCTCACCAATAGTGTTATGGAATATAAACACATTTTGCTGAATTACTGAAAATAATTCGTATAAACTGCTCGTCTTAATTTTTCTTAATTCTAAATCATCAAAGATAATTTCCCCTCTATAGCTATCCATATATCCAAGGATTAAGTTAAGAAGAGTAGACTTTCCACTTCCACTTCCTCCAACTAGAGCATAGCTCTTACCCTTTTCAAATTTCACATTAATGTTCTTTAAAACATCTCTACCTTCTTCATATCCAAAAGAAACATTATTAAATGAAATAGACTTGTTGAATTCACTTTTAAAACTCTTATCCTCCTCATTATCATCACAATAAGTTTCTTTCTCCATTTTTTCTATAAGATTCTTACTGGACTTTCTTGCCGGAATTAAGCTTCCAAGTTTATTAATAGGATCTATGATAAAATTCAACAACTGTATAAAAGCTACCACTGTTCCTGCTGTGATTACCCCTTTGATTGAGTAATAGGCTCCAACGCCACAGGTAACTAAAGACAGAGCAAATCCAGCCTCTCCTGAAATTAGTTCAATTAAATTAGCTTTTCTATTTTTTCTCTTCTTTGAGCCTTCTAATTCCCTATTACTAGAATCAAATTGATTAAAAACTTCTTTTTCCACCTTAAAGCTTTTAATTACTGGAAACCCTGTAAGCATGTCCTTAACTGCCGCTATAAACTTTTCATTGGTTGTTGATAACTCCTGATCAATTCTACTAAGAGAATCACCAAATAAATAGGATACAACTATAGACAATATACTTGCTACTACAACAATTAACATAAGTGAAAAACTATAATAGGCCATTGTTATAATAGCTAATATAAATTGCAGTCCTTGAGAAAATATAGCAATTGCAGACTTCACATACCCTGATTCTATAACATTTAAATCATTAGTAAATATTGAAATATATCTACTGGTAACATTTCCTCCAAATGCATTCATATTCTTTTTTAGCAGATTATTAAAAGCATAGTTCTTATATTGTTTCATGGCTTTTTCAGAATAATTATTTATAAAATGCCTTTTTAATAAACAAATCACTACAAACCCAGCCATAAATATAGCATATTTAAAAATAACAATCTTTAGTTGTTCCAATGTTCCTTTTGCCGCAACATCTATAAGTTGTTGCAGCAATAAAGCATTTATTATATTATAGACAGCTGCTAATATGCATACAAATATTGACATATAGAAATTCAACTTGTTATTTTCATAAAACTGATTTACATACTGGCTTCTCTTTCTCATATTACCCATTCCCCTCAATAATTAATCTTATGGATGATTATTTCTTATTATTGGTTTAGTACCACCCTATACACTATTCTACTAATAAATTTTATACAAAAGAGTATCTTCAAAATCTACTCTTTATTGTTAGATAGCATATCAAAGAAAATATCCCCTTAATAAATCGTTGGACATTCTATTTATAGAACTATTATCAAATCTTTATGTACTAAGATTAAACTAACCATTTTATATATTGTATCCTAACAAGTTATACCCTATTGTGCATAATATTAACTATTTTTTCAATTAAATTATTATTTCCCCAAAGTATAAATCTAGCTTTACCTTCTTTTCCTATAAATTCGTAATTCAATATTATCTTTCCCATACTTCCTTCTACTATTTTCATTAATTCCTCACGAATACTCTTTAAATCTTCTTTAGATCTAGGATATACATCTATTACAGTACCAATCTCTATCCTTTTATTAACTTGATTATTATCATTTCTTTTTAACATATATACTCTCCTTTTGTCTTATACAAGTCATTATAAAAATAAGTTCCTTTAACCATTACTCCCTTTACTTCCTTTACACTTTTAATTAGATTATCACACCCCCTTTTACAATTTATCCCTTTTCTTTATTGTACTACTAATTTTACATTTATGTAAACTTTTTCTATTAATTTATTCACTTTTCACTTAAAATTCTTATACATAACAACCCTCAAACATATAATTGATTTATGTCAATACCTTGGACACAAAAGATATATTCTTATATATGAATACGTTTATTTATTTAGGAAAAAATATGATAAGTATTTATAAGGAGGATTAAAATGAAAAAGACTTATAATTTAAAAGGTTTTGAAAGCACACTAAGTTCCTATTGGATAGACTCAACTAATTCTACTAGTAATTATCCTAAACTAGAAGATAATATGGAAATAGATATAGCAATTGTAGGCGGTGGAATAACAGGGATAACCTGCGGACTTTTGTTAAAGGAAGCTGGTTTTAATGTAGGAATTTTTGAAAGAAATACATTAGCCTCTCTTGCTACTGGTAATACTACAGCTAAAATTACCTCCCAGCACCACTTAATATACGATAAACTTATATCTTCCTTTGGATTTGACGCTGCCGCTAAGTATGGAAAGGCTAACGAAGAAGCCATAAATTTTATAGAGGATACCATAAAAAAATATAATATAGATTGTGATTTTAAAAGGCTTCCTTCTTATATTTATACCCTTGAAGATAGCTATATAGAAACCCTTGAAAAAGAAAATAAGGCTGCTCTTAGCATAGGATTAAAATCTAATCTATCAGATAATGTTCCTCTACCCTTTCCTGTAAAAGCTGCAGTAGCCTTTGAAAATCAAGGGGAATTTCATCCTCGAAAATATATTCTATCCCTAGCTAAAAATATTCATGGTGGAGGAAGTTATATCTTTGAGAACACCCCTATAATGGACTTAAATCAAGAAGATGGAAAGAAAATAACTCTAACCACTGATGATGGAAAAAATATTATAGCTTCAAAGGTTATAATAGCATCTCAATTCCCTTTCTATGATGGTTTAGGATTATATTTCAATAAATTAGTTGCAAGAAGATCCTATGTTATAGGCTGCAACATAAAAGAAGATTTTCCAAATGCTATGTTTATAAATGCAGAAGAACCTGGTCGCTCTTTAAGGAGTGTAGACAATGAAGGTAAAAAGCTTATATTAATAGGAGGGGAAGGACATAAAACAGCTCATGGAGGAAGCACTTTAAATCGTTATAATAATTTAGTAGATTTTGCAACTAGCAATTTTACTGTAGAATCTATTCCTTATCATTGGTCTACTCAAGATTATAAATCCTTAGATTCCGTACCTTATATAGGACGCTTAACCTCATCCTTAAAGGATATATATGTAGCCACTGGTTTTAATGAATGGGGTATGTCCACTGGAACCCTTTCAGCAATAATCTTAAAAGACCTTATAGCTAATGGTTGTAGCATCTATGAAGGAGTCTTTAATCCTAGTCGTAGCTTCTCCTTAGAATCTACTAAAAACTTCCTCTCTATTGGGGGCCACGTAGCTAATGATTTATTAAAAGGAAAGTTAAATGAGGGCTCTCATGATATTTTCTTAGAGGAAGATGAAGGAAAGATAGTTACTATTGAAGGGGATAGATATGGAGCTTATAAGGATAGAGAAGGATTTATGCATATAGTTGATATAACTTGTACCCATCTTGGATGTGAGTTAAAATGGAACGATGGTGAAAAATCTTGGGATTGTCCTTGTCATGCCTCCAGATTTTCTTATACTGGTAAGGTGTTAAACGGTCCTGCCTTAAATCCACTCCATTATTATGGAAAATCTAAAAATAAAATAGATCCTAATATACTATAAAAGAAAAACCACCTAGGATAATATTGAATCCTCGGTGGTTTTTCACTTTCCCTTAATACACTGATATTCTTATATATTAAGGATTTACTTTTTCTTTTTATCCTTATTCTTATCTTTTCCTTTATCTTTTTTACTATTTTTACTTGATCCGCTCTTGCTTTTTCCCTTATCAGGCATATCCATCCCTCCATAATAAATTTACTTTTTAATTTTTTATCTAAATAATTCATTGTTATAATATGAATTAACTAGACTCTATTTTCATAGATCTTCTAAATTTAATATAAGAGTAGTATAACTCCTTCTATTGAGAAGATTTACTTTATCTAATATTATGAGGGATTCTATATGTTTATGACTACATTATATATTTTAAATTCTAGGTAACGTGATAAAAGGACCTATTGAAATATTCTCAATAAGTCCTTTTATACTAACCTTCTATAATTTCTCCCTTATATAGGCCTAGCTTCTCTATTTCTATACCTAAATCTCTTTCAAACTTCTTTATAAGATTCTCTTCCTTAGGGTCCACTAAAGAGTAGGATATTCCCTTCTCTCCTGCTCTACCAACTCTTCCTGCTCTATGTATGTAGTCTTTTGAATCCTCAGGTAGATCTAAATTTATAACATGGGTTATTCCCTTTATATCTAGCCCTCTTGCTGCTATATCTGTAGCAATTAAAAGAGTTGCTTTTCCTTTTCTAAAATTATCTAGAGCTCTTTTTCTATCTTCTTTTCCATTAGTTCCATGTAATGCTTCCGCCTTAAGTTTATGGAATTTAAGCTTATCTAAGGCTATATCTACATAGTAACCGCTATTAATAAATACTAATGCCTTTTTTATTTTATCTGCATGAACTATCTTTCTAATAACATCGATTTTATCTCTACGTTCTGCAATAAAGTATCCATGTTCTATGTCTTCATTAACTGTGTTTTCTTCTTTAACCCTAATTACCTCAGCATCATTCATTATGGTTTGAGCCCCTGTAATAGATGCCTCTGTTAACGTAGCTGAAAACATCATAATTTGAATGTCTTCTTTTAAAGAATTTCTAAGCTCTTTTGTTCCAGATTTATTATTTTTATCAAAAAGCTTATCACTTTCATCTAATACTAATGTTTTTATTGTATTACTTGTAATCTTTTTCTTTTTAATAAGATCTAATACACGTCCACCTGATCCTACTAATATATGAGGCTTTTTCTTTAATTTTTCTATTTGTCTATTTACATTAGCACTTCCTATTAAAGGAGTAACTGTCACCTTAAGATCACAGGTATTTATAAGTTCTACTATTGTACTATTTATTTGGGATGCTAATTCATGAGTTGGAGCTAAAATAATACATTGCATTTCCTTTTTTGAAGTATCTATTTTTTCTATTATAGGTAATAGATAAGCCAAAGTTTTACCTGTACCAGTTTCTGATTGAGCTACTACATTTTCTCCCTTTAATAAAACTGGAATTGCTTTTTCTTGAATTTCTGTAGGTTCTTTAATACCTAATTTATCTAATCCTTCTATAACATTCTTACTTAAGCCTAGTTTTTCAAAATTCATATCCATAGTATCTACCTCTTTTTTCTAAATTCAGTAACTATTAATTTTATCAATAGTTTCCCCTATTGTCAAAGGCTTAATTCTATTATAATGTATTAAAAATACATGTTATTAAAATTAATTAAAAAAGCTATCCCCCCCATTCATATACAGTATATTGTAATTAATGTTATAATTAATATATAAATCCATAAATATATTAATAGAAAATCTAATTTAGAGTGCCATAGATGATAATAAGGAATTATAAAGACACTGATAATTTAATTAAAATTACATATGCAC
>NZ_JBFNEO010000077.1:0-11810 GCF_040797585.1 Clostridium sp. | reverse complement strand
TAAATTTCTAGAAATGGCTAGAGAGTATACAGAAGAAGAAAGTGGTACTATTGAAGATTTTATTGGCTATTTAGAAGAAATGAAAAGGAAAGGTATAGATGAATCTCAAGCAAAAATACAAACTGAAGACGGAAATAGTGTGAAGCTTATGACTATACATAAATCTAAAGGTCTTCAATTTAAAGTTATAATCATTCCTCAAATGTCTAAAAAATTCAATATAGATACTTCTTCTATACTATTTGAAAAAGGGTTAGGACTAGGTATTAAACATGAGGGTATTTCTCCAGTGTATGATGAAATATATAGCCATGTACAAGAAAAAGAAGAAAGAGAAAATAAAAGGATACTATATGTAGCTATGACTAGAGTTGAAGAAAGATTGATACTAGGAAATCAAGGAAGAACAGCTGGATTTAAGAAATTTATAAATGAGTTTTTAGAGTTTGTTGAATATGAACTAATTGAAGAATTGGAAATAGAAAAGGAATTAACAGATGAAGTGAAAGACTTAGATGATAATTTTAAAAAGATTGAACCTATTGAAGCAAAAGTATTTCCTATACTTGGAGAGATTCCAGGAATTAACCGGAAGAAATTTTTAAATTTCTCCATAACCCAATATATGACTTTTAAGGATTGTAAGAGAAGGTTTTTTATGAAATATATAATAGTAGACTATAGAATATCAAAGGAAGAAGAAACTTCTCTTAGAAACTTGGATTTTACTATATTAAAAGTCCCAAAATGTAATAGAGTTTATGAAGCTATTAATGGTCATCCAGATATCCAACTACATATTATTGATGATTATAATATAATAGTTCATAAAGATATGGATAATGATTTTATTACTACATTAAAAAGTTTAAATTTTAATGTTCATTTATCTCAGTATTCATTGGAAGAAAGCTATCCAAAAGATATAATTCTTAATGGTGCATCCTTTGGAGATTATTTTCTTCATAATTTAAAATACAGTGATAGTAAATTATTAGATTTTATGAGTAGCAAAATAAATGTAGATGTTAAACAAGGATATACTAAGTGCTCTACTGCAATTTTGTCTCCTTCATCTATAATAACCAGTGACAATTCCATAGCAGATAGCTTAAAAAATACTAATTTAAATATTCTTCATATTCCCTATGGTGATATTATCCTTGAAGGAATGAATTACGGATTTATAGGAGGATGCTGTGGACTTTTGTCTAAAAATACTTTAGGTTTCTTCGGTGATTTGAAGTGTTATGACTACGGCAATGAAATTATAGAGTTTCTATCTTCTCAAAACATAAATTATATCTCTTTAAAAAGTGGAAAACTTTTTGACAGGGGAAGCCTCTTTACTTTCCATAGGTAAGTTTATTAGTTCTTATAGGATAAATTAAAAACTAACTACAATATACTAACAAAGTAATATGATATGAATGGTTAGGTATAAAAAAGTCTTATAAAGGCTTTTCTATAAAGGTTTGATTTACTCTGTAACTTAATAGTATTATATATTTGAAAAGGTTTTTATCATAATTTGTAATATAAATAAATATTTAATAATTTACTTTTAATGATAGCGGGGGGGTTATTTTATGACTATAAAAAACAAGGACTTTTTTATTAATCTTCTTAAATGTGAGGTAGTACCTGCTCTTGGATGTACTGAACCTATTGCTGTAGCTTTAGCTAGTAGCAGAGCTTCTAAGGAGCTACCTAAGAAAATAGATAAAATTGAAATTTATGTGAGCTGTAATATACTAAAAAATGGAATGGGTGTAGGTATACCTGGTACTGGAATGGTAGGTCTTCATATAGCTGCTGCTCTTGGAGCCTTAGGTGGTAATCCTGATGCAGATCTTGAAGTTTTAAAAGATATAACTAAGGAACAAATTTCCTCAGCTAAAAGCTTTGTTAAAGATAATAGAGTATCTGTATCTACTAAAGATGTTGAATCAAAGCTTTATGTAGAAGCTATAGTAAAAAGCAAAGATGAATATTGTAAGGTAATAATAAGTGATAGACATTCTAACATAGTTTATGTCGAAAAAAATGGTAATTGTATTTTCCAAGGTAAAGAAGAACTTCCGGAGCCAAAGGACTATGAATCTAATGTATCTTTTCACACTACAGTTAAAGATATATATGATTTTGCCATGGGTGAAGAATTCAATAACATAAAATTTATACTGGATGCCGCTAAGATGAATAAAGCCGTATCTTTAGAAGGATTAAAAATGGATTATGGTTTAAGAGTTGGAAAAACTTTAATGAAAACTATAAATAATGGAATCTTAAGCGATGATATACAAAACTATGCCATGGCCATAACTGCTGCTGCCTCTGATGCTAGAATGGCGGGATGTATGCTTCCTGTTATGAGTAACTCCGGAAGCGGTAATCAAGGCATCACTGTTATGATGCCTGTAATAGCTGCTGCTGAGAAATTAAAAGTTGGTGATGAAAAATTAGCTAGGGCTCTAATACTTGCAAATTTAATTGCTATACATATAAAATCTTATCTTGGAAGACTTTCTGCTCTATGTGGTTGTGTTGTTGCTTCTACTGGGGCAAGTTCTGGTATTACCTATCTTTTAGGAGGAGACTTTGAAAGCATAACATACTCCATAAAGAATATGGCTGGAAATATTGTAGGAATGATTTGTGATGGGGCGAAGACTGGTTGCGCTTTAAAAGTATCCACTGGTGTTAGTGCTGCTATTCAGTCTGCTCTTCTTGCAGTAGAAAAAATAGAAATTGGTGAAACTGATGGTATTATAGATAAGGATATAGAGAAAACAATTAAGAACCTAGCTAAAATAGGCTCAAAGGGTATGACAGAAACTGATAAATTAATTTTAGATATAATGGTATGTAAATAGTAAAAGGTGTAGAGAATACTTCTCTACACCTTTTACTATACTTTATGCTTCCTTAGTTGATGCAACCTCTTCCTCTGCATCTAAAAACTTGTTTATAGCATAAGCCACTCCATCCTCACCATTATCCTTGGTTACAAAGTCACTTATTTTTTTAATTTTTTCATCTGCATTCCCCATAGCTACTCCAATCCCCGCTCTTTTAATCATGGTTTCATCGTTAAAGTTGTCTCCAATTGCCATTATATCCTTCATATCCACCCCTATATGATTTGATAAAAACTCTAAAGCATCCCCTTTAGTAGATTTCTTATTTATAATTTCAAAATTAAATTTTCCTGAAAAAGGGCACGATAGGCTACTATCCTTTTCTATTTCATTTTTAGTTTTTTTAAGTCTTTCTATATCAATGGAGCAAACAGATATAAGACATATATCTATATCCTCTAGAACTTTCATGATATCCTCAACTTCCTTAAGTCCATTCATGCCTTTAATAGCTTTCATATATGATTTATATTCTTCTTCCTTTAACTCAATTGTATCCTTTAAAACTGCAAATTCTTTATGAAGTATATCCTCCCAGCCTTTTTGTACAAAAACTCTATCCTCTGTTGCAACTTCTAGGAAGAACCCCTCTTTTATTAAATCCCCTATTAACTCATTACCTAATTCCTTATCTATATAAGTAGATTTTAATTTCTTTCCTTCTTTGTCATATATACTTCCACCATTGCTACTTATTATATAAGGTTTTATTCCCATTCCATCACTTATAGACTTTATATCTCCATAATTTCTTCCAGAAGCAATGGTTATATTGGCCCCTTTATCTAAAGCCCTTTTTAATACTTTTTTATTTTCTATACTAACTATATGACTTTTATTTAATAAAGTCCCATCTAAGTCTGTTACTATTAGTTTCATATACTATCTCCTTTATTCAAAAATTAATTCTACTTTTTTATTCCCTAACATTTTCATAAATTCATTACTTGGTTTTTTATCTGTAACTATTAAAGACACCTTATCTATATCACAAACCTTAAAATGAGCTGAATTATTAATTTTAGAACTATCAACTAAAACTATAACTTCTTTTCCCTGCTCTATCATTTTACTCATAACCTTAGCATCCTCATCACTATCTACGGTTATCCCATATTCACTGACTCCTAATGCTCCTAAAAACACCTTATCAGCAAAGTAATTATTAAGCATGTCCAAAGTATATCCACCATATAAAAATCTATGCTTCTTATTTATTTTTCCTCCTAAAATATGAACATCTATATTATCATTATCTATAAAAACCTCTGCCACATTTATAGAGTTAGTTACTACCGTACAAATTTTATTTTTTAAGCAATGAGAAAAAACTTCCACTGTAGTTGAAGTATCTAAAATTATAAGATCTCCATCCTCAACTAAATTAGAAGCTATATTTCCTATTTTACTTTTTTCCTTTGAATCTACTTTAAGTCTTGATGAGTAACTTTTTATTTCATTTTTCTTGTTTTGTACTAGTGCTCCCCCGTGGGTCCTTATAATTTTACCTTCCCTCTCAAGATAAACTAAATCCCTTCTTGCTGTATCCTTAGACACATTACAACCTAGGCATATTTCTTCAATAGAAATATGTTTATTATTGCTTAAATGGTTTAGTATATACTGAAGTCTTTCTTCCTGATACACCTTCCCACCTCCTAGATAGATTATAAGTGTTTATAAGTACTTTTGCAATATATTAAGTGATTTTAAGGTAATTATAAATATTTATATGCAAATTTAACATTTCTAAACTGTAAGTCATGGTAGTTTGAAGTCTAATTCCATATACAATATAGTATCTCTATAGATATATAATTTCTAAGCTCAATCTTTTAATAGTCTGTAAATCATAATAACTTAAAGTTAATTCTAGGTATTCTATGGTAAATATATTTAAATAAGACTCATAAAAATAAACCAAGTGTTATTTTGCAATTGGTTCATTTTTACGAGCCTTATGTAATTAAACATTAATAAATTAGTTTTATAATTAAATTCTAAAAATTTACTATTTTTGGTGTACTATGAGACTATAATCCATAAGTTCTCCCTTTTCATAAATAAGCTTTCCAGAAAACATCTTATATTTTTTAAGCCATTCTAAAAATAATCTGTCTCCTGGCCATAGGTTAAGATCTAAAATCTTGTTATTATCAATCCAATGAAGTTCTCCTTCATCACAACTATGAATTTCTCCCTTGAATTCTTTTACGCTATATAAAAATACTAACCTATCCTCACCCTCTACAAAATTAGGAAATGTTAATATTCCTCTTAATTTAGGATTTTCTATTGTAAGCGACGTCTCTTCTTTAACTTCTCTTATTATGCATTCCTCTGGACTTTCTCCACTCTCTACTTTTCCTCCAACCCCTATCCACTTTCCATGATGAACGTCGTTTTCTTTTTTTATCCTATGTAGCATTAAAGTCTTCCCTTTATGTTCAATATAACAAATAGTAAATACTCTTATCATTTTTCTCCTCCCATTTATATATTTATTTCATTTTAATATATGAGTTTTAATAAGGCATATGTAATCTTAAATAATCTCTAAACTATAGAAATAGGATTTGATAATAGTGTAAAATTTTTATTATCAAATCCTATAGCTTTTTTAATTATTAAACTGTTATTTCAGCATTTATATCCAATATATCTTTATTACTGTTAATTATTGGGGCCACATATTCATCAATGAATTCTATAACCTGGCTTGGAGCTCTTCCTATAAACTTTTTAGAGTCTATTATAGATAGAATCTCCTCCTCAGAAAGTCCAAAGGTTTCATCCTTTACTATTCTATCTATTAGGTCATTATCAAGACCCTCTCCCTTGACTCTTTGAGCTGCTTCCATGGAATGTATTCTTATTCTCTCATGAAGCTCCTGTCTATCTCCGCCTCTTTTTACAGCTTCCATCATTATATTTTCTGTAGCCATAAATGGTAGTTCCCTATTTACATGGGCAGCTATTACTTTTTCGTAAACTACCATATTCTCTGCTATGTTCATATATAGATTTAATACTCCATCTAAAGCAAGAAAGGCTTCTGCCACTGCTATTCTCTTATTAGCAGAATCATCTAAGGTTCTTTCAAACCACTGAGTAGATGCAGTTATAGCAGGATTTAAAGCATCAACTATTACATATCTTGCTAAAGCTCCCATCCTCTCTGATCTCATAGGATTTCTCTTGTATGCCATAGCTGAAGATCCTATTTGATTCTTTTCAAAAGGCTCCTCTACTTCTTTCATACTTTGAAGTAATCTTAAATCATTAGAAAACTTATATGAACTTTGAGCTATCTCTGATAAGGTATTTAATACTATGGAGTCAAGTTTTCTTGGATAAGTTTGCCCTGTAACCCCATAGGATTTTGAAAATCCCATCTTCTCTGCTATTTTCCTATCTAAAGCTTTAACCTTTTCCTCATCTCCATCAAATAGAGTCATAAAGCTGGCTTGAGTACCAGTAGTTCCTTTAACACCTCTAAGCTTTAAGGTTCCTATAAGAAAATCTATACTCTCTATATCCATAACTAAATCTTGAATCCAAAGGGTAGCTCTTTTTCCCACAGTGGTTAGCTGCGCTGGTTGAAAATGAGTAAACCCTAAAGTTGGCATATCCTTATATTTTATAGCAAAATCACTTAAAAGTTTTATTATCTTTACAAGCTTTTTCTTTATTAAATTCAAACCATCTCTCATTATAATTATATCGGTATTATCTCCAACATAACATGAGGTTGCTCCAAGATGTATTATTCCTTTAGAATTAGGACAAAGAAGTCCATAAGCATAAACATGACTCATAACATCATGTCTTACTTCCCTTTCCTTTTCTAAAGCCTCTTCATAATTTATATCATATATATGGGATTTAAGTTCATCAACTTGGTCCTTTGTAATATTTAAACCAAGTTCCATTTCACCTTCTGCTAAAGCCACCCAAAGTTTTCTCCATGTAGAAAACTTCATATCATCAGAGAATATATAACTCATCTCTTTGGATGCATATCTACTATTTAATGGCGTACTATATGTATTTCTCATAAAAAAACCTCCATAGCGAATATTATCTGTGTATATTGTTTATTCATTCGTATTATAACATAATGAAAATAAAATATCAGTTATATTTTAAAATTATTTTAATATAATTTATTAGAAAACATATTTTCAGTTTTGGGAGGATGCAATATGTACAAATTAAATTCTTTGGACAAATTAGCAGCTATACTAGTACTTATAGGAGCAATAAATTGGGGGTTAATTGGTATTTCTAATATTGACTTAGTAGGACTTCTCTTTAGTAAAATTCCCTCAATTCATCGTGGTATTTATATTTTAATCGGAGCCGCTGCACTATATTTAGTTTTTTTAATCTCTAAAAGCAGAAAATCCCTAGTAAGCAAATAAAATCAAAAGCCACTTAAATTTAAGTGGCTTTTGATTTTATTAAATATATTACTCTTCTAATGAAGCTATTAACTTTGCTATTTCTTCTACAGCTAAAGTTTCATCATCTCCAGATGCAACAACTGTTATCTTAGCATCTTTAGTAACTCCTAAGGATAAAACACCGATTAGACTCTTTACATTAGCTTTTTTTCCGTTAAATTCTATGCTAATGTCAGATTTAAAAGCTGAAGCTTTCTTTACTAATAAAGTAGCTGGTCTAGCATGTAAACCTGTTGAATTCTTTACTACAACTTCTTTAGATACCATTACTTCCACCTCTTTAACTATTTGATTTATTAACTCCTTTATTATAACATTTTTTTCACTTAGTTCAATGTTTTTTAGGAAAATTTTATATTTTATTAAATTTATTTTATCTTTTTAATAAAGTTTTCTATTCTATTTAATCCTTCTTTTATATTCTCTAAGGATGTGGCATAAGATAGTCTTATGTAATTTTCTAGTCCAAAAGCTACCCCTGGAACTACTGCTACTCTTTCTTTTTCTAAAAGTATACTAGAAAAATCTAAAGAACTATTTATTTTTTCTCCATCATATTCTTTTCCAATAACAGATCCTACGTTAATCATAACATAGAAAGCTCCTTCTGGATTTATACAAGTAAGTCCTTCTATTTCTTCTATTCTTTCTACCATAAAGTTTCTTCTGTTTTTAAATTCAATTATCATAGAATCAACCTTTGAATGATCTCCATTTAAAGCTTCTACTGATGCATATTGAGCTATAGAGTTTGGATTAGAAGTAGTATGACTTTGGATGTTAGACATAAGCTTTATTATCTCTTCACTTGCAGCAGCATATCCTATTCTCCATCCTGTCATAGCATAGGATTTAGAAACTCCATTTATAACTATACTTCTATTATATGCATCTTCTGAAAGACTAGCTATGCTTATATGTTTACTAGATCCATATATGAGTTTTTCATACATTTCATCGGATATTATTATAAGATCATGTTCCTTTGCAAATTCTGAAATTTCTATCAATTCTTCCTTAGAATAAACAGTTCCTGTTGGGTTATTAGGACTATTAAGTATTATAGCTTTAGTTTTTTCACTTACTGCTGCCTCTAAATCTTCTCTTGTATATTTAAAATTATTACTTTCTTTACAGTTAACAAAGACTGGCTCCCCACCACTTAATTTTATAAGTTCAGGATAGCTTACCCAATAAGGCACAGGTACTAAAACCTCATCTTCTGGATTTAAAATAGCTTGAAATGCATTAGCTAAGCATTGTTTTGCTCCTGTAGATATTATTATTTGCTTTTTATTATAAGTAAGTCCATTATCCTTAAGGAATTTATTCGCTATAGCATCTTTAAGTTCATCAATACCTGATGCAGCAGTATAACGAGTTTTTCCAGTTCTTATAGCTCCTATAGCAGCCTCTTGTATATTCTCTGGAGTATCAAAATCTGGCTCTCCAGCTCCAAAACCTATAACATTTATTCCTTCTGCTTTCATAGCTTTAGCTTTAGCTGTTATAGCTAAGGTTAATGATGGTGATATTTCCTTTGCCTTTTTTGAAAGTATCATTATAAATCCCCCTAATAATATTATATTCTTTCATTTATATGATTATCTTATAATTAATATATTATACTATCAAAAAGTTTATATAAAGTTTTTGTTAAAATGATTTCTATATTTTCTATTATATTTAATATATGAAAGTTAACTTTCATATATTAAATATATCATTTATACTTCTCTATGTAAACCTTTAACTAGTTAAAAATACTTATAATAACTTACAAAACTTATTGACTAAATTCCACCTATAAAAGCTTATTTATGAAAGATTTCTCCAAGTATTTTATATATTATAATATATAAATTAATGTTTTAGAAGTGATATCTATAACTATGTAATAATCTATAATCTTAACTTTTTATATAACATATTTTAAGGCATTTAGTTTTCCATTTACAGCTTTATGTTTTTCCTTACTCCGACTTTATCTCTAGTTTCCTTCTGATTTCACCTCACGGTGGATACCCTTGTCATTATCTAGTGATTCCCAACCAGACCAACAGCAGAAGTTATTGCTCATGCTGGGCACACATAAAAAAAGAGAAGCTTTACATACAAGCTTCTCTTAATATATTTACCTAGGTTGAACTATTAATTTTATAGCTGTTCTTTCTTCCCCATCTATCTCAATATCAGTAAATGCTGGAACACATACTATATCTTTACCACTAGGTGCCACAAACCCTCTTGCTATTGCAACAGCTTTAACTGCTTGATTTATAGCTCCAGCTCCAATGGCTTGAATCTCTACTATATTTCTCTCCTTTAATATAGCTGCTAGTGCCCCTGCTACTGAATTTGGATTTGATTTCGTTGAAACTTTTAATACTTCCATGATTTTACCCCCTAATTAATACATTTATAATTTAAAATTAATGCCACTAAAATATATATTCTACAAACCTTTTCAAAATTCCTTTTATAATTTTTTACAAAAATAAGATACATTTTACTAATTAAAATGTATCTTATTAAAAATCTTATTATTTTGCGTAATCTACTGCTCTGGTTTCTCTTATTACATTTACTTTTATTTGACCTGGATACTCAAGTTCATTTTCTATTTTCTTAACCATATTTCTGGCCATATCTATAGCTCCAGCATCATCTATTTCTTCAGGTCTAACCATTATTCTTATTTCTCTACCTGCTTGAATAGCAAAAGATCTTTCTACACCTTCATAAGAATTTGCAATTTCCTCAAGCTTCTCTAAACGCTTAATGTAAGCTTCTAGAGTTTCTCTTCTTGCACCTGGTCTTGCTGCTGAGATTGCATCAGCTGCTTGAACTAGTACTGCTTCTAGAGATTGCATCTCCATATCTCCATGGTGTGCTCCAATAGCATTAACTATAATTGGAGATTCATGATATCTCTTAGCGATTTCTGCTCCAATTAAAGCATGTGGTCCTTCAACTTCATGGTCTACAGCCTTACCTATATCATGTAGTAATCCTGCTCTCTTAGCGGTAGCTACATCAAGTCCAAGTTCTGAAGCCATAAGTCCTGCTAAATATGAAACTTCCATAGAGTGCTTTAAAACATTTTGACCATAACTTGTTCTATATTTTAGTCTTCCAAGAAGCTTTATAAGTTCTATATGTAGACCATGCACTCCTGTTTCGAAAGTAGCCTGTTCGCCTTCTTCTTTTATGTCATTTTCAACATCTTTTTTAGCTCTTTCAACCATCTCTTCAATTCTTGCTGGATGGATTCTACCATCTACAATTAATTTTTCAAGAGCGGTTCTTGCTACTTCTCTTCTTATAGGATCAAAACTTGATAATATTACTGCCTCTGGGGTATCATCTATTATTAAATCTACGCCAGTTAATGTTTCTAAGGTTCTTATATTTCTTCCTTCTCTTCCTATGATTCTACCCTTCATTTCATCATTAGGAAGGGCTACCACATGAACAGTTGACTCTGATACATGATCAGCAGCACATCTTTGAATGGCTGTAGTTATTACTTCTTTAGCCCTCTTATCTGCCTCTTCACGAGCCTTTGTTTCAACATCCTTAATCATCATTGCAGCTTCATGTTTAATTTCCTTATTAACTTCTTCTAAAAGAATGTTTTTTGCCTCTTCTGAAGAAAGACCTGAAATTCTTTCAAGCTCTTCTCTTTGCTTAGAGTAAAGTTCTTTAACACTTTCTTCTACCGCTTCAATTTCCTGGAATTTTTTACCTAATCCTTCTTCCTTCTTCTCAAGAGCATCTCCCTTTTTATCAAGAGATTCTTCCCTTTGGATAAGTCTTCTTTCCATTCTTTGAATTTCATTTCTTCTTTCTCTACTTTCTCTGTCGAAGTCATTTCTTAGTCTATGAACCTCTTCTTTTGCCTCTAAAACAGCTTCTTTTCTTAAAGCCTCAGCTTCTCTTTTAGCTTCTTCAAGCTTAACCTTAGTCTCTTTCTCTGCCTCTAATATCTTATCCTGAGATATCTTAATTTTCTTTTGAACATTAAGATATATAAGAAATAACACTAATGATAATACTAATATAACAAAACCACTAATAATACTAATATATTTTTCCAAAATAACACCTCCTATGCTTTTTAAAGGAAACTATACTTTATATAAATATGAAAGCAAAAAGGTGCATACATTAAATTTTGAATCAATATTACAAACCAGTATTTGCATATATTTTATATTTATTTTATATTTATTTTATATTTATGTCAAGTATGAGCTCCTATTGTTTAGCATATACTAAAATTCTTCAAATTCATTAATTATCCTTATTTAATATTCTCTTATTGATTATATACTCTATTGTAGTTATTTATTCAATAATTATATAATATAGGGTTCCTATCTTAGAACTTAATTTATACTGAATAATTAAAACTATTCTC
>NZ_JBFNEO010000076.1:0-11898 GCF_040797585.1 Clostridium sp. | reverse complement strand
AATGTAGGAAGATGCAGAGAGGATTTTTGTATCAAAATGATAAAAGCTTTAATTTTCTAGAGAATTTTAATTATCATTTTGATAAAAATATTATATAAATGATAATAAAATAACTTTTATTCCTAAAAATTAGAATGAACTATGATACATAGGAAGAGAGTTGAGAACATTTAGAAATGAAAAGGTTTCAATGTACGTATTAGTAAGAATAATCTCTATTTTAAAAATAAAATGTTATGTTTTGAATTTTGGCACGGTACTTGCTGTATATATAAACGAAATTAAATCGGAAGAGAGAGGGAGAGTAATGGAAAAAATTAAGTGGAAAGAAAATACATTGCCTAAAACTGAAAATAAGGAAACATGCATAGACTTTTTAAGTGTTGAAGAAATATCTAAAGCAAAGAGCTTTCATGAGAGTTTTCCTCAATATACAAAGACACCACTTGTTAAGTTAGATAACTTAGCAAAGAAATTAGGCGTAGGTTCAATATATTTAAAAGATGAATCTTACCGTTTTGGATTAAATGCTTTCAAGGTTCTAGGTGGATCTTTTGCAATGGGTAAATATTTAGCTCAAAGACTTGGAAAAGATATAAGCGAATTAGGATTCGAAAAGCTTACATCTGAAGAAGTTAAGAAAGAGCTTGGAGATATAACTTTCTATACAGCTACTGATGGAAATCACGGTAGAGGAGTTGCTTGGACTGCAAACCAATTAAAGCAAAAATCAGTGGTTTACATGCCAAAGGGATCTTCATTAACAAGATTAAACAACATAAAGGCAGAAGGTGCAGAGGCATCTATAACTGACATGAACTATGATGATGCTGTTAGATTAGCAGATAAGCATGCTACAGAAACTAATGGAGTTGTAGTTCAAGATACAGCTTGGGAAGGTTATGAAGAAATACCAGCATGGATAATGCAAGGTTATGGAACAATGGCTTTAGAAGCTTTAGAGCAGTTAAAGGAATATGGAGTTGATAGACCAACTCATATATTTGTACAAGCTGGAGTTGGTTCTTTAGCAGGAGCAGTTCAAGGAGTATTTGCTTCAGTTTATAAGGATAACTGCCCAACAACTGTAGTAGTTGAAGCAGAAGAAGCAGCATGTCTTTACAAGTCAGCTGTAGCTAATGATGGTAAGGCTTACTTTGTTGGAGGAGATATGCCAACAATAATGGCAGGTCTTGCTTGTGGAGAGCCAAACACAATATCTTGGGATGTATTAAAGAACCACAGTGCAATGTTTGTTGCTTGTTCTAACTGGGTTGCTGCTAAGGGTATGAGAATACTTGGAAATCCACTATGTGGAGATACTAAGGTTATATCTGGAGAGTCAGGAGCAGTTTCTGCAGGACTTGTATCAGCAATAATGACAGATGACAACTACAAAGACTTAAGAGATACATTAGGTTTAGATGAAAATTCTAAGGTTCTTATGTTTAGTACTGAAGGAGATACTGACCCAGATAAGTACAGAAGTATAGTTTGGGATGGAGAATATCCAAGCATCTAGTAAGATTTAAGAGAAAACCTAAAAAGTATAGTTAATATATATTTGGTATAAATATAGTTTAAAGAAGGGGTTGAAGTAAAATGATGTTAACTAATGAAAGAAAAGAACAGTTAACTAGAGTTTGTCAAAGCATGTTAAGATGTCCAAGTGTATCTGGACAAGAAGGTAAGGTAGTTGAAGCTATAAAAGAAGCTTTTAAAGAGTTAGGATATGATGATTGGTTTGTAGATGCATATGGTAACGTTATAGGACATATAAAAGGAAACAAGCCAGGAAAAGCAATATTATTTGATGGTCATATAGACACAGTTCCAGTTCCAAACAGAGATAAATGGACACAAGATCCATTTGGTGGAGAAATAGTAGATGGAAAGATCTACGGACGTGGAGCTTCTGACATGAAAGGTCAAACAAGTGCTATGATGTCAGCTGTTGCTTACTTTGCTAAGGATACAAACAGAGAATTCGAAGGAGATCTTTATGTAGCAGGAGTTGTTCATGAAGAGATATTTGAAGGAGTATCTGCAAGAAAAATAAGTGAAGCTGTAAAGCCTGATTATGTTGTAATAGGTGAGTCTTCAGAGTTAAACCTTAAGATAGGACAAAGAGGAAGAGCGGAAATAGTTATAGAGACTTTCGGAAAACCAGCTCACTCTGCTAACCCAGAAAAGGGAATAAATGCTGTTTATAAAATGGCTGATGTTATTCAAAAAGTACAAAATATAGAGCCACCAGTACACCCAGTACTAGGAAAAGGAATATTAGTTTTAACTGATATAAAATCTTCTCCATACCCAGGAGCATCTGTTGTTCCAGAATACTGCAAGGCTACTTTTGATAGAAGACTTTTAACTGGAGAAACTAAAGAAGAAGTTTTAGCTCCAATTCAAGCTCTATTAGAGGAACTTATGAAGCAAGATTCAGAATTAAATGTTAAGGTTTCTTATGCAATAGCTCAGGAAACTTGCTATACTGGAGAAATTATAGAAGGAGAAAGATTCTTCCCAGGTTGGTTATATGATGAAAAGGATGAATTCGTACAAGCAGCTTATAAGGGATTAAAAGAGGCTGGAATAAATCCAGAAATAACTCAATACTCTTTCTGTACTAACGGAAGCCACTATGCTGGAGAAGCAGGAATAAAGACAATAGGATTTGGTCCTTCTAAGGAAAACCTAGCTCATACAATAGATGAGTATATAGAGCAAGAGCAATTATTCATAGGAGCTGAAGGATATTACGGTATACTTAAGTCTGTATATAATAAGTAGGAGATGATTTCAATGAAGCTTTTAATAAAAAATGGACTAGTAATTGATGGAAACAATACTAAACCATACGAAGCTGATGTATTATTAGAAAATGAAAGAATAGTTGAAATAGGAGCTATTAAGGAAGAGGAAGGTTATAAAGTAATAGATGCTAAGGGTAGAGTAGTTTGTCCAGGGTTTATAGATACTCATAGCCACTCTGATTTAAAAATTCTTGAAAATCCTTATAATGAGATAAAAATAAGACAGGGAATTACCACAGAAGTTTTAGGCCAAGATGGAATATCTATGGCACCATTACCAAAGGAATATATAAGTTCTTGGAGAAAGAACTTAGCTGGCCTTGATGGAGTAAGTGATTCTATAGACTGGGAATATGAAACTACTGATAATTATTTATCTATGATGGAAAAGGGAGGAGTAGGTTTAAATGAAGCTTACTTAGTACCTCATGGAAATGTACGTATGGAAGCTATGGGTCTTGAAGATAGAGCAGCTACCAAAGAGGAAATAGAAAAAATGTGTGAAATCACAAGAAGAGAAATGGAAGCTGGAGCTTTTGGATTATCCACAGGACTTATATATATTCCATGTGCATATTCTCAAACAGAAGAGTTAATTGAGATGTGTAAGGTTGTAGCTGAATATGATGGATGTTTTGTAGTTCATCAAAGAAGTGAAGCAGATACAATTCTTGAATCTATGGAAGAAGTTATAGAAATAGGTAAGAAGTCAGGGGTTAAAGTTCACTTTTCACACTTTAAGGTTTGTGGAAAGAATAACTGGAAGTATATAGATCCTGTTATAGAACTTCTTGAAAAAGCTAAAAATGAAGGAATAAAAGTTTCCTTTGACCAGTATCCATATGCAGCTGGTAGCACTATGCTGGGAGTTATACTTCCACCATGGGCTCACTCAGGTGGAACTGATAAGCTTATTGAAAGATTAAATGATCCTGAAATGAGAGCAAAGATGAGACATGATATGGAACACGGAATTCCAGGATGGGACAACTTTGTTGACTTTGCAGGAATGGATCAAATCTATGTAACTAGTGCTAATACAGAGAAAAATCAAGATGCTATAGGTAAAAGTCTTGTAGAACTTGGAGAATTAAGAGGTATGGATCCATTCGATGCTACTTTTGATTTACTTCGTGATGAAGAGAATGCAGTAGGAATGGTTGACTTCTATGGTCTTGAGGAGCATGTAATTAAATTCCTAAAAAGACCAGAGCAAAATGTATGTACAGATGGATTATTATCAGGAAAACCTCATCCAAGAGCTTACGGTTCTTTCCCTAAGATTTTAGGAAGATTTGTAAGAGAACAAGGAGCTTTAAAGCTAGAAGAAGCAATCTATAAGATGAGTAGAAAAGCTGCTGAAGCAATGAATATAAAGGATAGAGGGGTACTTGAAGTTGGAAAGCTTGGAGATATAGTAATCTTCGACCAAGACAAAGTGTGTGATAAGGGAACCTTTGTAGATCCAATTCAATATCCAGAAGGCATAGATTATGTAATAATCAATGGAAATGTAGTTATTGAGGAAGGAACTTACCATAAAGTGAAAGCTGGTAAGGTAATAAGAAGATCTTAACTTCTACATTTGCTAAAATAATATGAGTTTTAGTATTACAATGTTTTATTTATGCTTTAAGATATATGTTTTATAAAGCATTGATATTTAAAATTCTAAGAACAGATTCAGGGTATGAAATAAGGGGTAATTAAAATAGATTATATGTATATATAGAGATATAAAATAAGGGGTATTGGTTTAACATATAGATAGAACGGACAGTAGTTATAAAGGGGTTTTAAATTTGTATATGAGAACTTTAAAAGTTCTCATATACCTTAAAATAAGGGGTTTGGAATAAATAAAAAG
This sequence comes from Clostridium sp., assembly GCF_040797585.1. Classification (GTDB taxonomy): domain Bacteria; phylum Bacillota; class Clostridia; order Clostridiales; family Clostridiaceae; genus Clostridium_Z. The sequence goes on along the minus strand of NZ_JBFNEO010000076.1, from coordinate 7,215 downwards.
TGCCTAAGCCTTAAATTTATCTTAGGAGGAATAAAGATATGATTTTAGTAGGTAATGGTAGAGTTGTCACTCAAAATAGTGAAATGCCATATGTTGAAAACGGTTGTGTTGCAATAGAGGGCAATGTAATTATTGAAGTAGGAACAACAGAAGAATTAAAGGCTAAATATGAAGGATATGAATTCATAGATGCAAAAGGCAAAGTTATAATGCCTGGTATGGTATGTACTCATCACCACATATATAGTGCTTTTGCAAGAGGTATGTCCATAAAGGATGCACCAGTTAGTAAGAACTTTAGTGAAATATTAGAAAATCTTTGGTGGAGACTAGATAAGAAGCTTACTCTAGGGGATACAAAGTATAGTGCTTATACAACTTTAATAGATTGTATAAAAAATGGTACAACTACTGTATTTGACCACCATGCAAGTCCATTTTCAATAACAGATAGTCTTTTCACTATAGGGGAAGTAGCAAAGGAGATTGGAATAAGAAACTGCTTATGCTATGAGGTTTCTGATAGAGATGGACTAGCTATAACTGAAGAAGGAATAAAAGAAAATGTAAACTACATAAAGCATGCCAGCGCTCAAGAAGATGATATGACAAAGGGTATGTTTGGTCTACATGCAGCATTTACTTTATCTGATGAAAGTTTAAATAAGTGCGCAGAAGCTATGGAAGGATTAGATACTGGATACCATGTTCATACTGCTGAAGGAAGAGCAGACCTTTATGATAGCTTAAATAAATATGGTAAGAGAGTTGTGAATAGATTATATGACCATAAGATTTTAGGGGAAAAATCAATAGCTGTTCACTGCATCCATGTTGATGGTCAAGAGCTTGATATAATAAAGGATACAAATACTAATGTTGTTCATAACCCAGAGTCAAATATGGGTAATGCAGTAGGATGTTCACCAGTAATTGAAATGATGAAAAGAGGTATAAACCTTGGTTTAGGTACTGATGGATATACTAATGATATGTTTGAATCTTATAAGGTTGGAAACATAATTCATAAGCATAGCTTATGCGATCCAAGTGTTGCATGGGGAGAAATACCAAAGGCTTTATTTGAGAATAATACAAATATAGCTGGAAAGTATTATAAGAAACCAGTAGGACTTCTAAAAGAAGGAGCTTATGCAGATGTTATAATAGTAGATTATAACCCATTAACTCCAATGAATGGAAGTAACTGCAATAGCCACATACTATTTGGTATGACTGGAAAGAGTGTTGAAACAACTATAATAAATGGTAAGGTTGTTATGAAGGATAGAGAGCTAGTTAATATAGATGAGAAAGCAATATTTGCTAAATCAAGAGAGCTAGCAGCTAAGCTTTGGGAAAGAATATAAGTTTAAAGTTAAACAATAGTGTTTATTAAAAACAATAGTTAAAATTAGCAGCACTTAAAGAGTTGTTAATCATAAATTAATTTAAAAATAACCAGTAAGGTTTATTTCAAGGGGGAAAATTAAAATGGCAAAGTTAAATGTTAATATCTTAGGAATGGAATTTGAAAATCCAATATTCACAGCAGCAGGTCCAGGAGCTAAAGACGGAGATTTATGTGTTGAGGCAGTAAAAGGAGGAGCAGGTGGATTAATAACTAAGACTATATCTGTAGATCCAGCTCCAGTTCCAAGACCATGTATGGCTAACACTAATGCAGGATTCTTAAATACAGAACTTTGGTCAGAGCTTCCAAAGGAGCAATGGGTAGAGAAGGAATATGTAAGAGCTAAAGAAGCTGGAGTACCTATGATAGTTTCTATGGGATACACTAAAGAGCAAATAGCTATAGTTGCTCCATTAGTTAAGCCTTTTGCAAATGCAGTTGAAATTTCAACTCACTATGTTGGAACAGACGTTGCTCCAATAGTTGAAACTATGAAGACAGCTAAGAAAGCATTAGGAGATAATATACCAGTATTCATGAAAATGAGCCCACATACTGACATTGCTCAAATAGCTAAGGCTCTTGAGAATGCAGGAGTTGATGGATTAACTATGATAAACTCTTTCGGACCATGTATGGCTATAGATGTAAACTCAGGTCTTCCAATAATGGGATCTAAGACTGGATACGGATGGTTATCAGGAGCTCCAATAAGACCTCTTGCTATAAGATGTATATATGAAGCAGCTCAAAGCGTTAATATTCCAATAATAGGTGTTGGTGGAGTAACTAACGGAAGAGATGCAGCAGAAATGATAATGGCTGGAGCAGCAGCAGTTGAAGTATGTACAGAAGCAATACTTAAGGGACCAAAGGCATACGGAAGAATAGCTAAGGAATTAAGTGATGTTCTAGATGCTAACGGATACAGTGATGTAAATGAAATAAGAGGATTAGCAGCTAGAAAGGTTAAAGAAACATTAGAAAACAGAGGTAGATTACATGCAATAGCACCAGTTGTTAACCATGACAAGTGTATTAAGTGTGGAATCTGTAAGACAAGCTGTGTATATGAAGCTATAGCTATAGGCGATAAGCTTAACATAGATGGTAACAAGTGCTTTGGATGTGGATTATGTGTAACTAGATGTCCAAAGAATGCTTTAAGCATATCTTTAGTTTAAGAATTAAACTATAAACATAGTAGTAGAAGTCCTTGTAACTACTATATACAATTAATATTTTGGGATATAACTTTAAAGGGACATTTATATGTCCCTTTAATTAATAAATTTTTAGGTTAAATAGGGGGAAGTATAGTGTTTGAATTTACTTTAAATGGAAAACAAGTCCAGGTTTCAGATAATAAAAGCTTTTTACAATACCTAAGAGAAGATGCAAGAATGACATCAGTTAAAAACGGCTGCGCAGAAGGTGCTTGTGGAGCTTGTATGATAATAGTTGATGGAAAAGCAGTTAGAGCATGTCTTAATACTATTGAAAAGGTAGCTGGTAAGAATGTAGTAACTGTTGAGGGAATAAGCGAAAGAGAAAAAGAAGTATTCTCATGGGCATTCTCTACAGCAGGAGCAGTTCAATGTGGATTCTGTATACCAGGAATGGTTATAAGTGCAAAGGCATTAATAGATGTTAATCCTAATCCATCAAAGATTGAGATAAAGAATGCTATAAGAGGAAATGTTTGTCGTTGTACAGGATATGTTAAAATAGAGAAAGCAATTGCTATGGCAGCAGAAGTTTTAAGAGAAGGAACTGAGGTTCCAAAAACTACTTGCAAAGGACTAGTTGGAGAGGGAATCCAAAGAGTAGATGCAGTAGAAAAAACTTTAGGAACTGCTGTATATGTAGATGATATGCAAGTTCCAGGAATGCTTCATGCTGTTGCAGTAAGATCAAAGTATCCAAGAGCTTTAGTTAAGGCTATAGATACTGCTGAAGCTAAAAACATGGATGGAGTAGTTTCTGTAATTACAGCTGCAGATATTCCAGGAAATAAAAAGGTAGGTCACCTTGTTAAGGATTGGGATGCGTTAATTGCTGTAGGAGAAGAAACAAGATTTGTTGGAGACGTAGTTGCTTTAGTTGCAGCTGAAACTAGAGAAATTGCTTTAAAGGCAGCAGCTTTAGTTAATGTTGATTATGAAGAGCTTAAACCAATTTCAAATACAGAGATGGCTAGAGAAGAGAACGCTCCAAAACTTCATCCAAACGGAAATGTATTAAAGGTTGAGAGATTAAATAGAGGTAATGTTGAAGAGGCAATAGCTAATGCTAAGTATGTTGTAACAAAGGAATATTCAACTCCTCCAACTGAGCATGCTTTCCTTGAGCCAGAATGTGCTTTAGCAATGCCAGAAGGTGATGGAGTTCTTGTTTATACTGGAACACAACACGTATTTGATGACCAACATGAAATAATGGAGTTATTAGGATTACCAGAAGAAAAGGTAAGAATAATAAGTAAGTATGTTGGTGGTGGATTTGGAGGAAAGGAAGATATGAGCTGTCAACATCATACAGCTTTACTTGCTTACTTAACAAAGAAGCCTGTTAAGATGGCATTAACTCGCAAAGAAAGTATAATGACACATCCTAAGAGACATGCTATGGATATGAAATTCACAACAGCTTGTGATGAAAATGGTAAACTTGTTGCATTAAAGGCAGAGATAGTTTCAGATACAGGTGCTTATGCATCTTTAGGTGGACCGGTTCTTCAAAGAGCTTGTACACATGCTGGTGGACCATACAGCTTTGAGAATATAGAAATAACAGGAACAGCTGTATATACTAATAACCCTCCAGGAGGAGCATTTAGAGGCTTCGGAGTTACACAATCTGCTTTTGCTTTAGAGTGTAACATGAACTTATTAGCTGAAATGGCTGGATTATCTCCATGGGAAATTAGATATAGAAATGCTGTTGAGCCAGGAATGGTTCTTGCAAATGGTCAGATTGCTGACGAAGGAACTGCTATAAAAGAATGTTTAGAAGCAGTTAAAGAAGAGTATGAAAAGTATCCATATGCTGGTATAGCTTGTGCTATAAAGAACGCAGGAGTTGGAGTTGGAGTACCTGATATAGGTAGATGTAAGTTAGCTATAGTAGATGGAAAGATTCACCTAAGAACAAGCGCAGCTTGTATAGGACAAGGTCTTGCAACTACTATGATTCAAATAGCTACAGAAGCTACAGGATTAAACTTCAATGACTTTATAGCAGATGCACCAGATACTCATATGACACCAAACTCTGGTACAACAACAGCTTCAAGACAAACTGTACTTACTGGAGAAGCTACTCATCAGGCAGCATTAAACCTTAAGTCAGCTTTAGATTCTGGTAAGACTTTAAAAGATCTTGAAGGACAAGAGTTTTATGGAGAGTTCTTCCCACATACAGACCCAATGGGAAGCGACAAGCCAAATCCAGTAAGCCACGTAGCTTATGGATATGCTGCTCAAGTAGTAGTTATAGATGAAAATGGAAAACTTGTTAAAGTTGTAGCAGCTCATGACGTTGGAAAGGCTATAAACCCAATTAACGTTGAAGGACAAATAGAAGGTGGAGTTGTTATGGGACTTGGTTATGGATTAACTGAGGATTATCCATTAAAAGACTCTGTTCCAACAGCTAAGTTTGGTACTCTTGGATTATTTAGAGCTCCAGCTGTACCAGAAATAGATTGTAAAATAATAGAGAAGAATGATATAGATTTATCTTATGGTGCTAAGGGTGTTGGAGAAATAACTGTTATACCAACAGCTCCAGCAGCACAAGGAGCTTACTATAAGCTAGATGGTAATTTTAGAACTAAGCTTCCACTAGAAGGAACAGCTTATAAGAAATAAATATAAAAAGGAGAAGAGTTAGCTCTTCTCCTTTTTATTATATAATAGGCTTTTATCTGATGGCCACTAGCTTGTAGCTCACCCATACTCTTAAAAGGTGGCGGGTAGCAGTTGATACGCTTCTAGATTAACGCATTTAACCTTCATATGGTGGAAAGAACACCATATGAAGGAAGATTCGTTCTATAAAGTTTTAAGGCTTCATAATTTTAAAATATGTATAGGTTAAAGAATTGTCTTAAATTTTATTAATTAAAGAAGTTATGTTCTTAATATCAGAAGTCATGGACTTTATAGCCTTATTTTGAGTATCTATTGATGCTGAAATCTCCTCTGTAAACTCATGATTTTCTTCAGAAATATTAGATATATTTTTAATGTTAGATATAACTGAATTTTTCTTATTAGAAGTAACAGATAAATTAGATATACATTCCTCAATTTCTGTATTTGCTTCAGTTATACAATTTTTTATTTCACTAAAGCTATTTTTAGCATCATATATAGCAACACCTTGAGTATCTAAAGAGTTTGTACCAGAATTTATAGCAGAGGAAGCATTTAGTATGTCTACTTTAATTTCATTTAATATTTTCGTTATGTTTTCAACAGCAGCCTTAGAATTCTCTGCAAGCTTTCTAACTTCTCCGGCTACCACAGAAAAACCGCGACCAGCTTCACCAGCTCTAGCAGCTTCAATAGCAGCATTTAGAGCAAGGAGATTAGTTTGACTTGCGATTTTACTTATAGAATCTGTAATAATATTTACAGATTCAAGTTTGCCCACAAGATCTTTTACAGATTTATTGGATATATTGAATGTTTCCTTTAAGGTTTTTAAGGATTCATCTAGATTATCCATGGTACTTATACCAGTATTTATTGCTTTATCAGAGTCAACAATTTTAATTTGAACATTAACTACGTTAAAAGCAAGAGCCTCCATATAACTATTAAAGTCTTCTAACATATTAATGGAATTAGATATATGAGTAATTTGCTCACTACTTTTTAAAGCCATATCATTTATAGAGCTGTTTATATGAGAAGATGAAGTTTCAACTTCCATATAGTGATTTTTCAAGTCATTAAGAGCTAGGGTTATTTCATCCTTGTCAATAGGATGTGAAGTAGTACATTCTTTTATTTCGTTTACATTTTCATGATAAGATTTATTATTTTTTAATTTAAACATTATATCACTCCTAAAACTATATTTTAAATATATCGAATTTAAAATTATAAACTTAAGGGTTTTATCCTTGAGTACTTTCTCTTATTAGGTCTTTCATATCCCTTGCGAGCTCCTTTAGTTTATGGGAAACTCCAGGGGTAGTAATAACTTTACTTATCCAAATTAATGCTTCAGAATAATTTCCAATACGTCTATTGATTTCTCCTATAAGGTACATGGTAGTAAATTTGTCCATTCCGTATATGGGAAAAGGTTCGTTTAAAAATGCATTTTTAAAGCCCTCTAGGGATTTAGAGAGAAATAATGTCTCATCTTTATGTTCTTTAAGTCTATACATCCAGGAAAGTTTAAGACAAGTAATTGCCTTAGAACTATCCTTTCCGTTTATAACTACATAGTTAAGAAGAGCAAGTTTGTATCTTTCAATTGCTATATCTAAATCATAAAATTCAGGATAGTCTTTTCCTCTCCACTTTGAAGTTATATTTTTTAAAATAAGATCCTTTTGAAATTCACGAATTTTAGAAAAATCAGATTTTAAAGAAGTATAGCCACAGCTATTACAAATCCAAACCTCATAAAAGTAAGGATTTATATTACTATATGTTATAAAAAAGTCACTATCTCTTCTTACCATTCTAGGAGCATATACCTTTACAGATCTTACTTTAAAATTGTTATCACATACAGGACATATCACTGACCTGTCATATAAAAATGAAGAGGGAGTAGGC
>NZ_JBFNEO010000075.1:0-12088 GCF_040797585.1 Clostridium sp. | reverse complement strand
TGATATAATAGTTTGCAGAAATGTGGTAATATATTTTAATACAGATATAAAAAATGAAATATATAAAAAATTTAGTAATTCCTTAAAGCCAGGTGGATTATTATTTGTAGGTGCAACAGAAAGCATATATAATTATAAAGAGTATGGCTTTGAAAAAGCGTCTACTTTTATATATAGGAAGCTATAAGGGGGAATCTTATTATGGATACTTCACAATATCTTTCCATGTTTTTAGAAGAATCCATGGATAACTTACAAACTTTAAATGAAGCTCTATTAGAACTTGAGCAAGCTCCTGAAGATATAGATAAACTAAATGAAATCTTTAGGGTAGCACATACTATAAAGGGTATGGCAGCTACCATGGGATTTAGTAAAATGGCAGAACTTACTCATAATATGGAGAACATATTATCTAAGTTTAGAGAGGGTGACCTTAAGGCAGATCAAAATGTAGTAACAACATTATTTAAATGTCTTGACACTCTTGAGCAAATGGTAAATGATATATCAGAGGGCGAAGAGGGAAATAGAGATGTAAGTTCTTTAATAGAGGAATTAAATAGTTTAAATTCTTCTAAAAACCATGAGGAAGTTTTCAATGAAAATAGTGAAGATGATAACAACTTAGAATTAAATGAATATGATATAAGTGTATTAAAACAGGCAATAGATAAGGGTTTTAATGTTATAAGAGTTAATATAACTCTTGATGAAAACACTCTATTAAAGTCTGCTAGAGCATTTTTAATATTCAAGTCTTTAGAGGATGGAGGAGAAATAATAAAGTCAAATCCAGAGGCTGAGGATATAGAAAGTGAGAACTTTGAATTCAACATGGATCTTGTATATGTTACTGAAAGATCCTTAGAGGAAACAAAGACAATAGTATCAGGAATATCAGAGGTTAAGGAAGTTTTAGTTTCTTCAATAGAACTTAAGAAAACTAATGCTCCGAGTAGCAAGGTAACTAATGATTCAAAAGAAATATTAGAAACTGCTACAGAAAAGAAAGAGGAAAATAAGAAGGAAGCAGCAAAGCCTTTGAAAGAAATCAAGGAAAAGGAGGCTGTAACTTCTCACAAGAAAACTCATCAATCTGTAAGAGTAGATCTTGAAAGATTAGATAAGTTTATGAATATGGTATCAGAACTTGTTATTCATAGGACAAGACTTGAACAAATAAGCTCAAATCATAGATTATCTGACTTAAATGAGACATTAGAACAGGTTGCAAGAACTACATCAGATCTTCAAGATTTAGTTATGAAAATAAGAATGCTTCCTTTAGATGTAGTTTTCAATAGGTTTCCGAGGATGATTAGAGATTTATCTGTAGAGCTTTCTAAAAATATTAATTTTATAATAGAAGGACAAGACACAGAGCTTGATAGAACTGTTATAGATGAAATTGGTGAGCCACTTATACATCTTATAAGAAATGCTGTAGACCATGGAATTGAGCCAGAAGAAGATAGAATAAAGAATGGTAAAAAGCCAGAAGGTACCATAAAGCTTATAGCTTATCAAGAAGGTACTAAAGCTGTCATAAAGGTTCAAGATGATGGAAAAGGTATTGATGGAAATAGGGTTCGTGCAAAGGCAGAAAAGTTAGGTGTAAATACAGAGGGGATGAGCTATAATGAGATAGTGAACCTAATATTTATGCAAGGCTTTAGCACTAAGGAAGAAGTAACAGATATCTCAGGCCGAGGAGTTGGGATGGATGTAGTTAAAACTAAAATAGCATCCCTTGGTGGAACTGTGGATCTTATAAGTGAAGAGGGCAAAGGATCAACCTTCATAATAAGACTTCCATTAACTCTTCAAATAATTAAGGCATTACTTGTAAAGGTGGGAGATGAAACTCTTGCAATATCTCTTGGATATATAGATAGAGTTATTGACTTTACTAGTGATCTTATAAAGAAAACCAATAATAAGGAAGTTATATTATATAGAGATAATGTTATTCCATTAATTAGGGTTAATGAAAGACTTGGAATTTACAATGAAGAGAAGGAAAAGAGTTTTGTTGTAATAGTAAAGGTTGGAGAAAAGGTTGTAGGTCTTTTAGTAGACTCTTTACTTGGACAACAAGAAATAGTTATAAAGCCTTTAGGAAAGACTCTTCAAGGGCTAAGAGAGTATATAGGAGCTACAATCCTTGGTGATGGTCTTGTAACTTTAATACTAGATGTAGCCGCCCTTATTTAAATTGAAGTGATAGGAGGATAGCTAAAAGGCTATGAGTGATTTGAATTTTAATGCCCTTCAATTAGACGCCTTAAAGGAAGTTGGAAATATTGGGGCTGGAAATGCAGCTACAGCTTTATCACAGCTTCTTTCTAAGAAAGTTGATATGACAGTACCAGCTGTTAATATAATTTCTTTTACAGAGATATTTTCTAAAATAGGTGCAGAGGATGTAGTTGTATCAGTAATCGTAAGAGTTTTAGGAGATACTCCTGGAAATATATTATTTATATTAGAAAAAGAAGTAGCTGAAAACATGATAGAAGCTCTGACAGGAGTTAGAGAAGAAGAATTCAGTGAAATGGGTAATTCTGTATTATGTGAAATAGGAAATATAATAGCAGGTTCATATATGAATTCAATAGCTAAGTTCACAAATCTAGCTATAACACCATCAGTGCCAGCGGTGACTTATGATATGCTTGGAGCAATACTCTCCACTACATTCATAGAGTCTGGGCAGTTTGATGACAATGTACTAGATATAGAAACCATATTCTTAAATAAAGATGAGAATATGAATATTTCAGGGCACTTTTATTATGTGCCTATGCCAGGATCTTTAGAAAAAATATTAAATACACTTGGAGTAATGTAATGGAGGGAATGTGTTATGGCAAAAGTACTCATTGTTGATGATGCAGCTTTCATGAGAATGATGATAAAAGACATACTTGAAAAGAATGGTTTTGAAGTTGTAGGGGAAGCTAGCAATGGTGTAAAGGCGGTAGAGCTTTACAAAAAAGAAAGTCCGGACGTAGTTACTATGGATATAACTATGCCTGATATGGACGGAATAGAAGCGGTTAAGGAAATAAAGAGCTTTGATCCAAATGCGAAAATAATTATGTGTTCAGCTATGGGTCAACAAACCATGGTTATGGATGCTATAAGAGCGGGGGCAAAAGACTTCATAGTTAAGCCTTTCCAAGCGGATAGGGTTCTAGACGCAATAAGAAAGGTTATTGGCTAAAGGAGGCTAATATATGCAAGTTCTAATATTTAAGTTAAATGATGAACACTTTGCAGTGGAAACTGCAAGGGTTCAGGTTATAAATGATATGATGGAAGTAACCAGGGTGCCTAAGGCACCTAGTTATATAAAAGGGCTTATAAATCTCAGAGGAAATATTATATCTCTTCTTGATATAAATCTTCTTTTAAACATAGAGAAGAAGAATCAAGGGGAAGAAAATATAGTTATTCTAAATGTGGGAGAAGAACAAGTGGGCATATGTGTAGATGAAGTAGAGGAAGTTATAGAGGTTGAAGAAGATAAAATAGAAACCTTAAAGGAAGAAAAAGGTGAAAATTATATTAAAGGAATTATAAATTTCGGCGATAAAATAGTTACAATGATTGATATTGATAAGCTAATTTAAATTTAACAAGGAAATGAGTGAGTTTTATGGCAGAGGTTTTATCCCAAAGTGAAATAGATGAGCTGTTGTCTGCCTTATCCTCAGGGGAAATAGTGCCAGACGATGTGGAGAAGGAAGAGGAAAAGCACAAAATAAAACTTTATGACTTCAGAAGTCCTCAAAAGTTTTCTAAGGATCATATTAGAACCTTAGAGCTTATCCATGATAATTATGCAAGAATCATTACTAACTATTTAACCGCTCAAGTAAGAAGCAATGTTAAAGTTAAGATTGAATCTGTAGAGCAGATTACTTATGAGGAGTTTATACACTCTATTCCAAGTCCAACGATTTTAACTGTATTTAAGATGCCACCTTTAAATGGATCTATACTTTTTGAAACCAATCCTCAGTTTGTATTTCAAATCTTAGATGTACTTCTAGGAGGAACTGGTGACAGAAGGTTTAAAATGAGAGAGTTTTCAGACATTGATAAGAATATAATAAAGCAGGTTAATACAGGACTTATAGGGAACTTAAAGCTTGCTTGGGAAGATATATTAGAAGTTGAGCCAGAGATTGAGGGTCTTGAAACAAATCCAGCTTTAAATCAAACACTTGCGCCTAATGAACCGGTAGCACTTATAACTTTCTCCGTTGAAATGGGAAAACAAAATACCTTTATAAATATTTGTATTCCTTACCTTAGCATAGAGAAGGTTTTAGATAAGCTTGTTGTTCAGTATTGGTTTGAACAAAGTGATTCTGAACTTGTTCGTGAATCAAGATCAAAGATAAAAGAAAGATTAAATGTGGTTGATGTTGAAATGATAGCTCTTCTAGGTAAAACTTCAATTACCGTTGATGAATTCTTAAAGCTTTCAACAGGAGATATAGTTACCTTAGATAAAAAATGTAATAGTCCTGTAACTATAACAGTAGAAGATACAGAATACTTCTATGGAGTTCCAGGAACCGTTGGCAAGAATTTAGGTGTATCTGTGTTAGATATTATAGATAAGGATGTGGAGAGCTATGAGTAATGGATTTCTTTCTCAAGAAGAAATAGATTCTCTACTGAATGGAGGAGTTGACAAGGCTCCAGAGGACAATAGTAGGGAAAAAGATTCTATATTAAGCGATATAGAAAAAGATTTATTAGGAGAAATAGGTAATATATCTATGGGATCAGCATCCACTGCTTTATCCCAAATAATAAATCAACAAGTTAATATAACTACTCCTATGGTTTCTATTACTAGTCTAGAGGATTTGAAGAGCAGCTTTGAAGTTCCCAATATTGCTTTAGAGGTTGAATATATAACAGGAATAGTAGGATTAAATTTATTAGTTATGAAAACAAGTGATGCTTCAGTTATAGCTAACTTAATGATGGGTGGAGATGGAACAACAGGTAACATTGAGCTTTCTGAAATTGAAATAAGTGCAGTTTCAGAGGCTATGAACCAAATGATAGGTTCAGCTGCTACATCAATGGCAACAATGTTTTCAAGGGAGGTAAATATTTCACCTCCAACTTCTAAGGTTTGGGCTGATCTTTCAGATAATTTATCAGAAAAGATAGATGAATCTGAAGATGTTGTTAAGGTTTCATTTAAGCTTAATATTGGAAATTTAATAGATAGTAATATAATGCAAATACTTCCAGTAAATACAGCTAAAAAGATAGTTTCTATTATGATGGGACAAGATAATGATGAGATTGTACATAATAATGATCATAAACCGGAAGTGAGGGAAGAAAGGGTAGTTATGGAGAATTTTGAGAAGCCTATAGAGGTAGAACCAAGGGTTCAAGTACACCAAGCAGAATTCCAACCACTTAAATCTTCATCACCAAGCAATCATCAAAATATTGATTTAATCTTAGATGTGCCCCTTGAAATATCTGTGGTTCTTGGAAGAACTAAAAAGAATATAAAAGATATTTTAAGTTTAGGTACAGGGTCCTTAATAGAACTTGATAAACTTGCAGAAGAACCAGTAGAAGTATTAGTAAATGGTAAGAGGATTGCTTATGGAGAAGTAGTTGTTGTAGACGAAAACTTTGGAGTTAGAATAACAAATATAGTAAGCAGTAGTGAAAGAGTGAAATCTTTAGGAAAATAAGTTATAGGCATATTGATATGTATCAATATGCTTATTTTTTTCTATAAACTTTATAGATAAATAGTCGATATAAAAAGTATAGAAAGAATTAAGGAGTGTTAGAAATGGATATAAAAGCTGTGGGAGTAAGTAAAGTAGTTAATCTTTATAGGGATAATAATAAGATGAACAAAAGCAGCAAAATAGAAAAAAAAGGTGATACCTTGGAAATATCTCCCTTAGCTAAAAAACTAAGTGGGTTATCTATAGATGATATAAATATAGATAAAACTAAGGAAATAGAGAGAATAAAAGAAGAAATTAAAAAAGGCAGTTATAATATAGACTCTAAGGATCTTGCAAGAAAAATTATTAACTCCATGAAAGGGAGTGGAATTTAATGAAGGAAGCCTTAAAGAAAGTCTTAAATGAGGAAGAAGAAGGATTAAAAAATCTATTAAAGCTATTAGAAGATCAATATGCATTTATTATTAAAAAGGATGTATTTAAATTAGAAGGAATGGTAGATAAGATAAAGCTATGTAATAAAAATATAGCGGAAATTGAAGTGAGAAGAAGAGGGGTTTTAGGACAGCTTTCTATGAAGGATTATATAAATTCCTCAGCGGATGAGGATCTTAAAATTCTTTATAGCAATATAAATAATTTAATTCATGAGCTAACTATTCAAAAGGAGAGTAATGATTTATTAATAAAGCAGAACCTATCCTTTGTAAATAAAATGTTAGCTTATATAAATCCTGAAAGAAGTGCATCTACCTATAATTCCTATGGAAAAGTAAGAAAATAAGGAGGATTAACTATGTCTGGATTATTTAATACCTTTAATATAGCTAAAAGAGGTATGGGAGTTCAACAAAAGGCTTTAGATGTAACATCCCATAATATATCAAATGCAAACACACCGGGATATTCAAGACAAAGGGCAGAAATAGAAACCTCAAGACCCTTTGGGATGCCATCTTTAAATAGCGTTACAGAGCCAGGACAGCTTGGAACGGGAGCTCAAATATCTGCAATAAATAGAATAAGAGATACCTTTACAGATTACCTATATAGAAATGAAAGCAGTACCTATGGAAACTTTGAACAGAGATATAATTTTTTAACTCAGGTTGAGGGAATATTTACAGAGCCTTCTGATACAGGTATATCAAGCCTTATGGGAAAGTTCTTTGATGCATGGCAAGAGGTTTCAAAGCAGCCAAGTAGCTCAAGGGCAAGGACGGTTTTAGTTGAGCAGACTAAGGCATTAACTAATGCTTTAAATCATGCTAGTAATCAGTTAGAAAAACTTACAGATAATGCTCAGAGCCTTTTAAAGGACAATGTATTTGAGGTTAATAATCTCTTAGATCAGGTAAATCAGCTTAATAAGGAAATAAGATCTGTTAAGGTGGCAGGAAATACTCCTAATGACTTAATGGATAAGAGAGATCTTTTATTAGATGAGTTAAGTTTAAAGTTTAATATAAATGTAGATAGAAAAAATTTAGAAACCATAGAACTTAAACCAACGGATGGGGGAGATTTCGCCCTTGTACGTCCAACAGATGGGGAGAGCTATAATAGGCTTTCTTATATAAGTGGGGTAGAAAAACAAACTGATGGAAAGATAAAGGTAACATATTACGCCTTAGGAAATATGAATTCTCAGGATAATAAAAAAGAGCTTACAATAGAACCTGGTACAATGAAGGATGATGAGATAGATGCCAAAATTAAGGAATTAGAAGAAACTAGGGTCATCTTTGGTAATGAAAAAGGAGAAGCTATAGGACCAGGTGGAAAAGTTATAAGTGGATCACAACCAATAACATTTGATGATCTTCAGCTGTTTAAACCTTCATCAGGAGGGTTTAAGGGCATTATGTCTATCCAGGAAGATGTGAATAAATATAAGGGTGAATTAGATAGACTGGCAAAAGCCATGGCTTTTGCAGTAAATACAATCCATAGTGGAACTGATATTGCAGGGGATGATGATTTACCTTTCTTTGTAAATGGAGATGATGAGAGTAAAGAACACGAGATAACTGCTGGAAATATAAAGGTAAATGATGAGATATCAAAGGATCCTATGAAGATAAAGGTAAAGAAAGATGATTCTTCAGGAGAGAGTGATGGAAGCCGTGCCCTTGCTATAGCCCAGCTTAGGGATACCCTATTAAAGGTACAAGATATAAACAACCAAACCACTAGGCAATTATTTATAGATGGAAGACTAAATCCAGATGGTGGTATGGGAATAGAGAATGATGTAAGTGGTATGAAAATTGATGGATACTTTAAAGATACAATAAATAGATTAGGAGTTCAGTGCCAAGAGGCTAAGAGAATGGTAAAGAATCAATTGACCCTTCTTGATGGACATAACGAATCAAGAGGTTCAGTATCAGGAGTATCCTTAGATGAAGAAATGGCAAATCTAATACAGTTCCAACATGCATATAGTGCAAATGCAAAGATAGTATCTACTGTAGATGAACTTTTAGATGTAGTAATTAATGGACTAAAGAGATAGGAGGTAGAAGATGAGAGTTACAAATAAAATGCTTTCTACAAATTTCTTAAGAGATATGAGAAATAACCTTGGAAATATGAGGGATCTTCAATCTCAGCTAACCTCAGGTAAGGAGATTAGAAGACCTTCAGATAATCCTTTTAAGGTAGCAAGAAGTATGCAACTTTACTCTGATATAGGAGCAAATAAGCAGTACAATGAAAATATAAATGACACATTAAACTGGCTAGATACAACAGATACAGCATTAGATAAGGGAGGAAAGACCCTTCAGAGGATAAGAGACCTTTTAGTATCTGCAGGTAATGTAGCCTATGGAACAGAAGAGAAGAAAGCTCTTAAGGATGAGATAAACCAAAAGGTAGGAGAGTTCTCTCAGATATTAAATACCAACTTTGACGGTAGATATATATTTGGAGGAACTAAAGGTACATCAAAGCCTGTGGAAGCCCTTCAAGATGATAAAGGAAATACTCATATGGTGTATAGAGCAAAGGATGGAAGCTACTTAGATGAGAAGGGAGAAAAGCTTATTATTGAGGATGGAAAGCTTAAGGTTGATACAGCTGGAAATTTTGTTAAAGATACTAATGTAAATGATGATGATAAGGCAAAGTATAAGGCTGAATTCGATCATTTAAGTGAGGACTTAGTGGTGGAAATTTCTCAAGGGGTAACCATGGAGTATAATGTGCCCTCTAGAGATATTATGGAGTTCTCAGAAGGAAAGAATCTTATGGACCTTTTAAATGATATAACATATAACTTGTCTTCCACCAACCCAGATGATACTAAAAAGCTTACAGGAGAAAACTTAGATGATATTACAAAGGCTATAGATAATCTCTTGAAGCTCAGATCCGAGGTGGGAGCGAAACAAAATAGAATGGAAGCTGCTAAGGAGCAAAACTCTGAAGAGAATTTTAACTTAACAGATATATTATCTAAGAATGAGGATATAGATTTTACAGAGAAGATTATGGAATACTCCATGATGCAGACAGTATATATAGCTTCCCTTCAGACCTCAGCAAAGATAATCCAGCCTTCACTTTTAGACTACTTAAGGTAGGTGATAGTAATGATCTTAGAAACTAAAGCTCATGGGAAAGTAAGCTATGAAGAAGGAGAAGTTATAACCTTTAAAAAAGGTATTCCAGGATTTCATAAGCTAAGTAAATTTATATTATTTGATGCTAAGGATAATCCAGTATTTAAGGTTCTTCATTCCATAGAAGATACTAATATTGGATTTATAGTAATAAATCCTTTTGATTTCTTTAATGACTATGAGTTTACCATAGAGGATAAAGTTTTAAGGGATTTAGGAATAGAGAAGGAAGAAGAGGTTATGGTTTTAAATACGGTGACCTTAAATAGTGATATAAAAAATATAACCACAAACTTAAAAGCTCCTATAATAATAAATATTAAAACACTTCTTGGGGAACAAATAATAATTGATAAAGAAAAATATAAGGTTAAACACCCTCTAATTAAGGAGTGATAAGATGCTTGTTTTAACTAGGAAAAAGGGAGAGAGTATTCTTATAGGAGATGATATAGAAATCACTTTGGTGAAGGTAGAAGATGGAGCAGTTAAGATTTCCATAAAGGCACCAAGGGATGTTCAAATATTAAGAAAAGAATTATATGTAGAGGTGGAAAAAGAAAATATTAGTGCTGTAGATATAGATATGTCAATACTTAAAAATATAAAAAAATAGATTAGGGGTGCAAACATGGAAGTTACAAGAATAGGTCAGGGAGGACCAATGGCTTTAAATAATGCATCGGAAGGAAATGACATAAAGGGCAATGAGGGTAAGGCAACCACAAAAGAGGATATTTCACAGAAAGAACTTAATAAATCTATAGATAAATTAAATAGGTTCTTAAAGGATGAAAATCTAAGGGTTGTTTATGAAAACCATGAAAAGTTCAAAAATTCAATTATGGTAAAGATAATAAATGAAGACACCAAGGAGGTTATAATGGAAATACCTCCAAAGAAAATAGTAGATATGGTGGCAAAGATGTGTGAGATGGTAGGTATTCTTATAGATAAGAAGGCTTAAAGGGAGCACATTAAAGAACCCTATTAATTTAGTAGTACAATCTAAGACATATAAAAAATATTATATGACATATGGTAGGATATTAAGAAAATCTATAGAACTCTAAATATAATGATCTAAATAGATTAATATGTTTTAGTATAAGACTTTTTAATAGTCTTATTAAAGATATGGAGGGTTTATTAACAATGATGTATGGGAACAAGGCATATAATGCCTACAAAAGCAATAGTGTAAATCACGCTTCAAAGGATCAACTTCTTATAATGCTTGTAGATGGAGCTGTTAAATACTCAAAGATGGGTAGACAAGCTATATTAGATAAGAATTTAAAAAAGGCTCATGAAGATATAGTAAGAACTCAGGATATATTTATAGAACTTATGGCTACCTTAGATACTTCAGCAGGGGATTGGGCTAGTCAGATATTTTCTATATATGAGTTTATAAATAATAGATTAATTGAAGCTAATATGAAGAAAAGTATAGAAATTATGGATGAGATAATACCACTTATAGAAGAGGTAAGAGATACTTGGCATGCAGCATCAAAACTTGCAAAAGCTAAGTAATATGGGTGTAGAAATTTACATTTTAGAAGTGAAAGTTAGGGAGACAATACTTAATTACTTTCTAAAAATTAAGTTAGGAGGGATATAAAATGAATATATCTCCAAATAGAATTACAGGTCTTGCAACGGGCATGGACACAGACAACATGGTAAAACAGATGATGAAGCCTTATGTGATGAAGGTAGACAAGCAAAAACAACAAAGAGATCTTGCCATATGGCAGCAGGAGCTTTTTAGAGGCGTAACTAAGAGCATGAGGGACATGTATGATAAGTACTTTGATGTATTATCAAAGGATAGTATACTATCAGCAAAAAACCTTGCATCTACATCAGCTACGGTAAAGGATTCTACCATAGCTGATATTACAAGCCTTACTGGAGCTAAGGCAGGGGGATATAAGATCAACGTAAAGGAACTTGCAACTCCACCTTTTGTTAAGACAGGAGCTCTTGAGGAAGGGGCTTTGGATAAAGAAATAGAAACAGATACTATTCTTAAGTTTAAAGTAGGCACTGATACTACTGAAATTACCATAAAGGCTGGAACTAAAGTTAAGGATATGATAGCAGAAATAAATTCTAAGGGTAAGACTTTGGGAGTTAAAGCAAGCTATAGCAGCTTTACTAAGGATATAACCATAGAGACAGCTAATACAGGAAGTAAAAGTTTTCTTGAGATAGAGGGATTAGATAAGTTAACTATAAAAGATTCACAAGATGTTAGTAAGCCATTATTTGAGAATCTTGGCACTGGTAGTAATTATGGAAAGCTAAGTTTTGAAAAGTTTTTAAGTGATGAGAAGATGGATATATCTTCTTTACAGGGTAGGGAGATAGGATTAAAAGATAAAGATGGTAATGAAATTAAGGTAGAGGATAAAGACACTATTGAAACTTTAATGGGTAAAATAAAGACTGCCATTGGAGATACTGAAGGAACAAGGGTTAAGTATGAAAAGGGTAGAATACTGGTAGATAATGAAATAAAATTTGACGGCATAGATGCCGCAGTAAAAAGTCTACAAGGTAAGGCTATAACCATAGGAAGTAAAGCTATAACCATAGATGAAACTGATACCCTTAGTAGTTTAGTTGACAAGATAAAGTCAGAAACAGGCTTAGATGCTAGTATTCAGGATAGAAGTATTGTATTTTCTACAGGAG
>NZ_JBFNEO010000074.1:0-12135 GCF_040797585.1 Clostridium sp. | reverse complement strand
CCTTTAATAAGTGGATTTATTAAAATTACTTCCACAAAGGATGTAAAGGATGAAATTTTAGATATTGAAAGAACCTTGGGGTTTTTCATTGCTGTAATTCTTGGGATTTATATAGCTAGAAAGTTTATACTATTTAAAGAATACAGTGTTTTTGGAAAATATATCCCTAATGTGATAGAGGTATTTTTTGAAGATAATCCTTTAGTATCTGTTTTTTTAGTAAGTATTACTCTTATTATAATTCTTCAAATTCTATTATCTATAATAATAAAGATTATAAACTCAGTAACTATAGATCCTTTATTAAAAACTATATATAATTTTGGACAAAAGAGTAGTACTTTTGGTAAAAGAGTTTTAGGATCTATTTTGCAGATTCCTAAATCTATTATTTATGTTATATTAACATCCATAATATTAAATTTTGGAGCTATGGCTTATAAAGGTACTGAGTTTAATAACTATCTTGAAAAATCTAAACTCTATACTTATATAAGTAATAAAGTCATTGTTCCAATATATAATTCTTCTTTTGCACAAAACCTACCAATAATTCTTAGTAATACTCTGCAAGTTGAAGAGATTAAAGAATCTTCTAATTTAAAAAGAATAGTATATTACAATGGGATTACCTTAGAAAGTGGTATAAAGTCCAATAAAGAGATTAATGATTTTGCAAAGGAAATTACCTCAAAATATACTAAAGATAGAGATAAGGCTAAAGCACTATATGCTTGGGTTGGAGAGAATATAGATTATGATTATGATAAAGCAGATAGAATAATGATGAATGACTATTCTAAGCCTTCTGGAGCTATAAGTACCTTTAATTCCAGAGAAGGAATTTGCTTTGACTACGCTTGTCTTTATGTTGCCATGGCAAGGGCAGTTGGATTAAAGGTAAGATTAGTCACAGGAGAAGGATTTAATGGAACATCTTGGGTTAATCATGCATGGAATCAGGTTTATATAAAGGAATCTGGTGAATGGATTAATGTAGATCCTACATTTTTTAAAAGTGGAAATTACTTTGATTCAAAGAGATTTTCTGTAGACCATAAAGGTGATAAGATTGTAGGGGAATGGTAAGAGCTCACAAATTATATTTGTGAGCTCTTATAATGCTGCTTTTTTATGTTTACTTATTATTAAATTAATTGCTTTTTCACAATCCTTATCTTCATGGTTTAATGCCCAGGCAGTATTGAAATATATGAGAGCTTTTTTACAGTTGTTTAACATAGCATAACAATAAGCTAAATTAAAAAAATACTTACTTTCTCTTTTTAGCTTTAGAGCGTACTGTATGTATTCTATGGCCTTTTCATATTCCTTAAGTTTAATAAAACATACTGCTAAGTTATAATAAGAACAAGCTTCATTTTCTTTGTTATCAATAGCTTTCTGATAAAAGGAAATGGCTCTTTTATAATCCTTGTCATTGTAATGTTCGTTAGCCTTATGAAAATAATTCATGAGATACCTCCCATTGAAAATTATATTTTACTATCTATAATCATTACCACAATATAGAAAAATATACTATAATAATATGATAATTCTTAATGTTTATTCTATAATTTTAAAATAACTCATTAAATTTATGTATAACTAAGGAATAAATATATATTTAATGATTAAAGACCTATAATTATAATAATTAATTTTACTAAGAATCATCTTAATATTCTAAGTTGACTACAAATTCTGAAAGTGATATTATTATATTTAAAATTAGAGTTGTTTTACATATATTACTGTAATAATCAGTAATTTATAGCATATATTATAGACACCACTGTGTATTGAATTCACAGTGGTGTTTATGAATTTAAATATAGTATAACGTTTTAAAATATGAAGATTTGATCTTAAAAATAGATTGTATGAGAATAAAACTATAGAGATTATTATATTTATTTAACATAGAATTAAGTATAGGAATTTTATCTTATGGCTAGGAGCTGTAACACCCCCATCCTCTTAAAAGGTGGGACTTAACAGTTGCTACACCCCTAGATTAACTCATCTGATCTTCAGATGGTGGAGAGAACACC
The DNA here is from genome assembly GCF_040797585.1 of Clostridium sp. GTDB lineage: Bacteria > Bacillota > Clostridia > Clostridiales > Clostridiaceae > Clostridium_Z. The sequence goes on along the minus strand of NZ_JBFNEO010000074.1, from coordinate 10,078 downwards.
AACTTAAGGAAGATTCATTCTATGTTAAATTTTAGTTTATAGATTATCTTAAAGTATTATAAAGATGTAATAAAATTCAATGATTAAAGTTAAAAGTTCATTTCATTATTATTAGGATTAATGGAGAGGTGAATAGAAACATGAAGAAGGCTTTTAATTTAGGACTAGATGTAGGATCTACAACAGTGAAATTAGTACTATTAGATAATAATGGGAGGATTATATATAGTAAATATGAAAGACATTTTTCTGATATAAGAAAGACCATTATATCTTTAATAAATGAATGCTATACAGTTTATAATGGAGATATCACTATAAGTGTAACAGGTTCTGGAGGATTATCTGTTTCAAAATGGCTTGATATTTCATTTATACAAGAAGTTATAGCTTGTTCAAAAACTATTGAAACATTTATAAATCACACAGATGTTGCCATAGAGCTTGGAGGAGAAGATGCTAAGATAACTTACTTTACTGGTGGGGTAGAGCAGAGAATGAATGGAACTTGTGCTGGAGGAACTGGTGCTTTCATAGATCAGATGTCTGTACTTCTTGAAACAGATGCCCTAGGACTCAATGAAATGGCAAAAGGATATACTCATATATATCCAATAGCTGCTAGATGCGGTGTGTTTGCCAAGACTGATGTACAACCTCTTATTAATGAAGGAGCAAGAAAAGAAGACATTGCTGTCTCTATATTTCAAGCAGTAGTTACTCAAACTATAAGTGGACTTGCTTGTGGAAAACCAATTAGAGGAAAGATTGCTTTTCTTGGAGGACCTTTATATTTTTTATCTGAACTAAGAAAAAGATTTATTGAAACCTTAGGTTTAAAGAATGATGAAATAATATTTCCGGAAAACTCTCAGTTATTTGTAGCTATAGGTGCCGCTCTGAGCTCTAGAGAAGAAAAAATTATATCATTTTCTTCATTAATGGAAAAGCTTAAAAAATTACATGGTATAGAAGAGAGGGAAATTGAGAGGCTAGATCCCTTGTTTTCTAATGAGGAAGAATACAATAATTTTATAGAAAGACATGGAAAAGCAAAAGTAAGAAGAAAAGATATAAAACATGTTTCTGGGAATTGCTTTCTAGGAATAGATGCAGGATCTACTACAACTAAAGTTGCTTTAATAGATGAAGATTTTAATCTAGTATATTCTTATTACGGAAATAATAATGGGAAACCCTTAGAGCTTACCATTGAAATATTAAAAGATATTTATAGTAATTTACCTAAAGATGCAGAAATTAAAAAGGCTACAGTTACAGGATATGGAGAACAGCTTATTAAAGCTGCATTAGGAGTAGATATTGGAGAAGTTGAAACTATAGCTCACTACAAGGGATCAGAATACTTTTTAAAAGGAGTAGACTTTATTTTAGATATTGGTGGACAAGATATGAAATGTCTTAGAATATCTAATGGTGTTATTGATAGTATTCAACTTAATGAAGCTTGTTCTTCAGGATGTGGGTCTTTTATAGAGGGTTTTGCAAAATCTTTAAACCTATCTATTGAAAATTTTGCAAAGGAATCAATTTTTGCTAAGAATCCTGTGGATTTAGGATCAAGATGTACTGTTTTTATGAACTCTAGAGTAAAGCAGGCTCAAAAAGAAGGTGCTAACATAGAGGATATTTCTTCTGGCCTTAGTTATTCTGTGATAAAGAATGCTCTTTTTAAAGTTATAAAGTTAAGAAATCCAGAAGAAATTGGAGAGAAAATTATAGTTCAGGGAGGAACCTTCTACAATGATGGGGTTTTAAGAGCCTTTGAATTAATATCTGAGAGAGAGGTTATAAGACCAGATATTGCAGGACTCATGGGAGCTTTTGGAGCTGCAATCATATCAAAAGAACGATATAAAGAAGGTGAGAACTCTTTATTAACTAAGGATTTAAATAAATTTAGTGTAGAAACAGAAATAAGAAGATGTGGTCTATGTAATAATAACTGTATGCTTACTGTAAATAAGTTTAGTGATGGCAATAGCTTTATATCTGGAAATAGGTGTGAAAAAGGTGCAGGAGTTGAAATAAGAAAGGAATTAGAACCTAATATTTATGATTATAAATATAAAAGGGTTTTTTCATATCCAGTATTAAAAGAAGAAGAAGCTTTTAGAGGGGTAGTTGGAATACCCAGAGTGTTAAATCTATATGAAAATTATCCATTTTGGGCTACTTTCTTTAAGGAACTTGGGTTTAGGGTAGAACTCTCTAGAAGAAGTTCTAAGAAGGTTTATGAAATGGGTATAGAAACTATTCCTTCTGAATCCGTATGCTATCCTGGTAAATTAGTTCATGGTCATATTATGGATCTTGTAAATAGAGGAGTGAAGTTTATATTCTACCCTTGTATACCTTATGAGAGAAAGGAATTTCAAGGGGGAGATAATCATTATAATTGTCCTATAGTAACTTCTTATCCAGAGGTTATAAAAAATAATATGGATGTGTTAAAGGAAAAGAACATATTATTTAAAAATCCATTCTTTTCTTTAAATAATAAGAAAAAGTTATTACCACGTCTTTATGATGAGTTTAAAGATTTTGACATAAGTAAAAAGGAAATAAAATATGCTTTAGATAAAGCATGGCTAGAACAAGAAAAGTTTAAGGTTGATATAAGAGCTAAGGGAGAGGAAATTATTAAATATCTAGATGACACTGGAAAGAAAGGTATTGTTTTAAGTGGACGTCCTTATCATATAGATCCAGAAATAAATCATGGTATTCCTAATATAATTACATCCTTTGATATGGCAGTGCTTTCCGAGGATAGTGTTTGTCATTTAGGAGATTTAAAAAGACCTTTAAGAGTAGTTGATCAATGGGTATATCATTCTAGGCTTTATGAAGCTGCTTCCTTTGTTGCCAGTAGAGAAAACTTAGAACTTGTTCAACTTAATTCCTTTGGATGTGGATTAGATGCTATAACTAGTGAACAAGTAGAAGAAATCCTCCATAAAAAAGGTAAAATATATACTTTACTTAAAATAGATGAAGGAAATAATTTAGGAGCAATTAAAATAAGAATAAGGTCTTTAAAGGCTGCTCTTAATGAAAGAAAAAATAATAACTATCTTCCAAAGGATAAGGAGGATAATGAGGAAAGAAAACTATTTACTAAGGATATGAAGAAAAAATATACCATATTATCTCCTGATATGTCTCCTATACATTTTAGGTTATGTGAAGAAGTATTTAATAACCACGGATATAACCTAGTAGTTCTACCTTATAATGATAAAAAAGCTGTAGATGAAGGATTAAGATACGTAAATAATGATGTGTGTTATCCATCTATAATTGTTATAGGATCCATAATAAATGGACTTAAATCTGGAAAATATGATGTGAATTCCACAGCAGTCATTATATCTCAGACTGGCGGAGGATGTAGAGCTACAAATTATATTGCTCTTCTTAGAAAAGCCTTAAAGGATTCAGGATTCGAAAATGTACCTGTGATTTCTTTAAATGCTGGGGGAGGTCTTGAAAAAAACCCTGGATTTACTATTACACCTTCCCTCGGAAAAGATTTATTACTATCAATTTGTTATGGAGATTTACTTATGAGATGTCTTTACAGGACAAGACCCTATGAAAAGATTAAAGGAAGTTGTAATAAGCTTTATGAATATTGGAATGAAAAATGTATAAAAACTTTAAAAAATGGTGGGTATCATAGGTATAAAAAAGATGTAGAAGAGATAGTTAGAGATTTTGATAATATTGAGTTATTAGATGTTGTAAAGCCTAGAGTAGGACTAGTTGGGGAGATTCTTGTTAAGTTCCATCCTCTAGCAAATAATAATGTAATATCTATTGTAGAAAAGGAAGGAGCAGAAGCTGTAGTTCCAGATTTACTGGATTTCTTTTTATACTCTGCTTTAGATAATGATTTTAAATATAGACATCTATCTGGTCCAAAGAAAAATCAAATTCTAGGCCTAGGGGCAATAAAGATAATAGATTTTTATAGAAAACCTATTATTAAGAGTTTAAAAGAAAGCAAGAGATTTACTCCTCCATCAAGTATTTATGAATTAGCTGAAAAAGCTAGTAGCATATTATCCCTTGGAAATCAAACTGGTGAAGGATGGTTCTTAACAGCAGAGATGATAGAACTTATTGAGGAAGGAGCTAGCAATATTATATGTATGCAACCTTTTGCCTGTCTTCCAAATCATGTTACAGGTAAGGGAATGCTTAAAGCTTTAAAGAATAAATATCCTAGAGCTAATATTGTTGCAATAGATTATGATCCAGGAGCTAGTGAGGTAAACCAGCTCAATAGAATTAAGCTTATGCTTAGTTCAGCCTTTAAGAATTTATGTAAGTATGTATATATTGAAGAAAAATCAATGGAGATAGAAGTTCTTACTAATAATCTTAAGTTAAATTTATAAAATAACAGAAAACATATTGACATTAAGGTAAATAACATTATAATAAAATATATAAATTTATAAAGAAAAGCTAAGAAAAAGAGGAGTAAAGGTAATATAGATTTTTTTAGAGAGGAAAGCCCTTGGCTGTAAGGTTTTCTAAAATCTTTATCTTGAAGGTAGCTTTTGAGCTTCTTTGATGAAATCATAGTAGTCAAAGACGGTTTTTATCGATCGTTATTTATTTGAGAGCCCATTATTGTGATGGGAAAAAAGGTGGTACCACGAGTCTTCGTCCTTTTATAGGATGAGGGCTCTTTTTGTTTTCTAAGATAATATTGATGCTGTATATTTTAAATTAATTACAGCTTACTATATATAAATTTTTAAGGAGGAATACAAATGGAAAATAATAAAACTTTAGCTACTACTTATAATCCAAAAGATTTTGAAGAAAGATTATATAAAATGTGGGAAGAAAATAAGTATTTTACCCCTAAGGTGGATAAAACTAAGAAACCTTTTACTATAATAATGCCACCACCAAATATAACAGGTAAACTTCACTTAGGTCATGCTATAGATAATACTCTTCAAGATATCCTAATAAGAAGTAAAAGAATGCAAGGATATGAAACTCTATGGCTTCCTGGTCAAGATCATGCTAGTATTGCAACAGAGGTTAAGGTAGAGAATGAACTTTTAAAGCAAGGTCTTAAAAAGAAAGAAATGGGAAGAGAGGCTTTCCTTGAAAAGGTATGGGAATGGTCAGAAGAATATAGAGAAAAAATAAGACAACAGCTTAAAAAATTAGGTGCTTCTGCTGACTTTTCTAGAGAAGCATTTACCATGGATGAAAATCTAAATAAGGCTGTAAGACACGTGTTTGTAAAGCTATATAAGGAAGGTCTTATATATCAAGGTGATAGAATAACAAATTGGTGTCCAAAATGTGAAACTGCTTTATCTGATGCAGAAATAGAGCATAGTGAAAAGGAAGGTAGCTTCTGGCATATAAAATATCCAGTAGTAGGATCAGATGAATATCTAGAGATAGCAACTACAAGACCAGAAACTATGCTTGGAGATACAGCAGTTGCAGTTAATCCTAAGGATGAGAGATATGCTCATTTAGTAGGTAAAACCTTAATGCTTCCTCTTGTAAACAAAGAGATACCTATAATAGCTGATGATTATGTTGATTTAGAATTTGGTACAGGAGCAGTTAAAATAACCCCAGCCCATGACCCTAATGACTATGAAGTTGGATTAAGACACAATCTTCCTCAGATAAGGGTTATGAATGATAAAGGAATAATCAATGAGCTTGGTGGAAAGTATGAAGGACTTGAGAGATATGAAGCAAGAAAAGCTATAGTTGCTGATCTTGAAAAAAAGGGATATTTAGTTAAGATTAAACCTCATAGCCATAATGTGGGATGTCATGACAGATGTAATACTGTAGTTGAGCCTATAATATCTAAGCAATGGTATGTAAAAATGGAATCTCTTGCAAAACCAGCTATAGATGTAGTTAAGAATAAAAAAGTAAACTTTGTTCCAGAGAGATTTGAAAAGACTTATTTTAACTGGATGGAAAATATCCAAGATTGGTGTATTTCTAGACAATTATGGTGGGGACATAGAATTCCAGTTTGGTACTGTTCTTGTGGAGAAATAATGTGTGAAGCGGAAGCTCCAACATCATGTCCAAAGTGTGGTGGAGATAAGCTTGTTCAAGAAAATGATGTTCTTGATACTTGGTTCTCTTCTGCTTTATGGCCATTTTCAACTTTAGGTTGGCCAGAAAAGACACAAGATTTAGATTATTTCTATCCAACATCTGTTCTTGTTACAGGATATGATATAATATTCTTCTGGGTTGCAAGAATGGTATTCTCAGGACTTTATGCCATGAAAGAGATACCTTTTGAAAATGTATTAATTCACGGTATAGTAAGAGATTCAGAAGGACTTAAGATGTCTAAGTCTCTTGGAAATGGAGTAGATCCTTTAGAAGTAATTGATGAGTATGGTGCTGATGCCTTAAGATTTATGCTTGTAAATGGTAATGCTCCTGGAAATGATATAAGATACTATCCAGAAAAGGTTGAATCAGCAAGAAACTTTGCTAATAAGATATGGAATGCTTCAAGATTTATAATGATGAACCTTGATAGGGATCTTATGGAGAAGTATAATGATCATAAGGACTACACACTAGCTGATAAGTGGATTCTATCTAGAATGAACACTATAGCCAAAGAGGTTACAGATAATATAGATAAATTTGAACTTGGGATAGCTCTTCAAAAGATTTACGACTTTATGTGGACAGAACTTTGTGACTGGTATATAGAGCTAGTAAAACCAGTTTTCTATGGAGAAGACGAAAAACAAAAGGGCATAGCCTATAATGTTTTATATACTGTTCTTACTAATGGACTTAAACTACTTCATCCAGTTATGCCATTTATAACTGAGGAGATATATACTCATTTAAATACAGAGAGTGAATCAATAACTGTAGCTAAGTGGCCAGAATATGATGAGAATCTTAAAGATGAAAAAGCAGAAGAAGAAATGGACTTTATAATAGAAGCTATAAAGGCTTTAAGAAACCTTAGAGCTGAGATGAATGTTCCACCTTCAAGAAAGGCTAAGATAATAGTATTGTCTTCTAAAGAAGCAGAAAATGCATTTCAATCAGGAGTTACTTACTTTGAAAAGCTTGCTTCAGCATCTCAAGTAGAGTTTATAACAAGTAAGGATAATTTAGAAGATAATTTAGTTTCTTTAGTTACTAGTGGAGGAGAATTGTTTATGCCTCTTCTTGATTTAGTTGATAAAGAAAAGGAACTTGAAAGATTAAATAAAGAAAAAGAAAAGCTTGAAAAAGAAATAGATAGAGTAGAGAAGAAGCTTTCTAATGAGAGGTTTGTATCTAAAGCACCAGAAGCTGTTGTTAATGAAGAAAAAGCTAAGGGCAATAAGTATAAAGAAATGCTTGAAGCTGTTGTATCTAGAATAGATGCATTAAAATAATACTAAATGGGGCTGTGGCATTAAGAATAAATACTATAATATATTGTGCTAATTTTAAATTTGCAAATCAATATATTGTATGTAAATTCCTTAATGCCGCAGTCCCTTTCTATATATTTTACTTATGAAATTCTTAAGTTTACTAAAACCTTAATTAAAAATTAACTGTAATACTAAAAATTATGTTTTACTATATAGTTTTTAAAATACTATATGGAAGATTAAACCCATAAAAGATATAATAGTGATAGGATTTTATATCTTTTTAAATATAGTATAAGGAGATGATTATGTGGATAATAATTCAATGACCTATAAAGAGGCAATGATGTATATAAATAGTGTGGGGAAGTTTGGAAGTAACTATGGACTAGAGAGAACAGAAAGAATATTAGAACTTCTTGGAAACCCTCATAAAAAAATAAAGACAATACATATTGCAGGAACTAATGGAAAGGGATCTACCACTGCTATTATAAGTAGAATTTTAATAGAATCAGGATATAAAGTAGCTATGTATACATCCCCTTTTATTGAAGAGTTTGAAGAAAGAATGCAAATTAATGAGGAGAATATAAAAAAAGAGAGATTAGCTAAGATAATAACTAAGGTAAAAAAGGCTGTTGATATAGTTAGTAATGAGGGACTAGGTCATCCTACAGAATTTGAAATAATAACTTGTGGTGCATTTCTATATTTCTACGAAGAAAAGGTAGACTATGGAGTTATTGAGGTAGGCCTTGGAGGAAGACTAGATTCCACTAATGTACTAACTCCTTTAGTAAGTGTTATAACCTCTATAAGCTATGATCACATAAATATATTAGGAGATAATATTAAGGATATAGCAAAAGAAAAAGCTGGTATTATAAAGGATAATGTAGATGTTGTAGTGTACCCTAATAATAAAGAGGTTATGGAAGTTATAGAACTAAAGGCTAAAGAGAAAAATAGCAATGTGATAAAGATAGAAAATCACATGTGTAGCTTTAAAGAGGTAATAATAGATAGAGAAAAGGTTAAACAACTAGTGGAATTTACTATCTTAAATGAAAGAGTAGAAGAGAAGTTAGGACTCCTTGGACTACATCAATGTATTAACGCTCAGGTAGCCATAAAAGCCATAGAGGTTCTAGTAAAGAAGGACAACCTTCATATAAGTAAGGAGACTATATCTAAGGCTTTAAGTAATGTTATCTGGAAAGGACGTCTTGAGATATTAAATAATAAACCAGCCGTAGTTATAGATGGGGCTCATAATATGGATGGAATAAGAAAACTTAAGAGTAACATAGACAAATATTTTAGATATAATAAGCTAATTTTAATTCTTGGAATATTAGCTGATAAAGATGTGGAGGATATGGTTAAAACAATAACTCCTATGGCTCATAAGGTTATTGCTGTAACCCCTCATAGTGATAGAGCTAAATTAGCAGAGGAGCTAAAGAACCACATATATCCATACAATAATAATGTTATGGCTATTGAAGATTATAGAGAAGCCTATGAAGTGGCTTTAAAAGAAAGTAGCAAGGAAGATCTTATATTAATAAGTGGATCCTTATATATGATTGGAGACATGAGAAAGATTATAAGAAGTATTAAGTAAAGAAAAATATCTATTAATTATATAAATAAGCTTAAACTAATTTTATAATTATAACTCAATATTCTTAAATCACTAAGTAAGGGGCTGTCACATTAAGAAATCTAACCACAATATGTTGTCTTAGAATTTAAAAATCTAATACAATATACTGTAGCTTTTAATCTTTGTGCGACAGCCCTTATTATTTTTTATTAAATATTGCTAACTTCACGTACACTATGTACAAGTTTTTTATTTGTTAGTATGTATTTCGGAAAGAGCAATTGCTAACTGATCAGGACAAGAAGTGCTCTTAGGTCCACAAGTAATCCCTTTTAACCTTTTAATAACTTCTTCTATTTCCATACCAATTACTAGTTTTGAAATACCCTGTAAGTTTCCAGGACATCCTCCCTGAAAATTCACCTCTTTAATTTTATTATCTTCAATATCAAAAGTTATTTTTTTAGTACACACTCCACTAGTTTCAAAAGTATACATTTTAAGATTCCCCCTTTGTGATTAGACAAGATTTATTATAGGAGAAAAATTTTTCATTGTCTACATGTATTTGTCATTTATATAGAACTAATAATGTGTAAAAAGATTTAATAACCACAAAGAATTTAACTACATATATTGGTAAAGAGTCAGGAGGTGATATAAATAGTGAAGAGTATTTATGTATGCAATACATTATCAGATTATATATCTAGAATAAATATTAATACATTAAAGGAAAAAAAGATTAATGTTATGGAGGGTAATATTAAAAAGGGTCCTTATGGAATTTCCATGTGGTGTGATAAGCTTTTAGTTGCTAATAGCTTTAGTAATACTCTTTCTAAAATAAATACATTAAAAGAAGAGATAGCAGAGGATTATTATATAGGATCTAGGTTAACAGATGTAAAGGTCTATGACAATATAGCCTATATAACTTGTAGTGAAAATGATAATATTATATTATTTGATTTAATGCAAAACAAAATAATATATCATATACCTTGTGGAATAAGCCCTAATAACATAGAAA
>NZ_JBFNEO010000073.1:0-12220 GCF_040797585.1 Clostridium sp. | reverse complement strand
TTATAAATAAATCTTGCAGTTCCAACAGATTTCCAAAGTTGTTGCTCTTGTTTTTTTGTTGGTCTAATTCTAATCTTCTTCGCAAGTATCATCCTTCAACAACTCCTTAATCATCTTCTTTGCTCTATTGTCTCTTTTTCCTTGCAATCTACAACTAAAAACTATAAAAATTTGGTTACTATTCTCATTTAAGTCCTAAAAAATGATTAAGTTGTTCTTGTGAATAATACCTATAACCACTTTTTGTTGTATGATGTGGTCTTAAAGTATTATCTTTATCCAATTCCTTAATGTTTGAGTTGTTTTTCCTATTAATTTTAAAAATTCTCCAATTGAATAATATTTCATAGAATCACCTCTTGAATATATCACAATGCTAACATTATAAAAATTCAAGATTATTTTGTAAACTTTTATAAAGTTACACTACCCATCATTATCCCCCTTAAATATAACCTTTTCTTCAAATTTTTTAGAAGTATGCATCATTATATATTATACTATAAATGTATTTATTTACAATTTAAATTATATAAATGTGTCTATTACTTTGTTATATTTTTTAATACTTACATCTACAAAAGGATTTCTAATATTTATTAACTTTTGGTTCTAAATTACTTCTTTATTACCATTAAAATATTGAAGCCATCTATATAAGACTACCTAACTATACCAAAATATAATAAAGATACCATTTAATTTTATATCTTTATGAATTTACATTACTACGTAAATTATTCACATGATTAATATTATCTATTTCATCCTCATTATTCTCTATATAACTCTTAGTAATAAAGATTTCATTGATTTTAACCCCATCATTTAACTTCAAACTTTTTTAAAGCTTCTTATATAGTAAAAAATTATATGTTAGTTTAGAATACTTTACTCTAAACTAATTGACTCCATTTCGTCTCCATTATAGGTGGAACATAGTTTTTCATTTTTTCTATTAATATTGATGGATCATCAGATGATAATATAAGCTTCTTATTTGACTCTTTCATAAATCCTTCAGTACATGATTTCTCAAGGATATTTATAAAATCATCAAAGAAATTTGAAATATTTAATATACCAATAGGCTTTTTATGAATTCCAAGTTGTGCCCAGCTAAGCACTTCAAATAATTCCTCAAAAGTACCTAGTCCCCCTGGAAGAGCTATGAATCCATCTGAAAGTTCAGCCATGGTATGTTTTCTCTCATGCATATCTTTAACCTCAATAAGATTGGTCAAATTTCTATGCACCATCTCTCCTGAAAAAAGTCCCTTAGGCATAACCCCTGTAACCTTTCCATTATTTCTTAAAACTTCATTGGCTACTTCTCCCATAAGTCCTATTTTAGATCCACCATAAACTAGCTCAATATTATTTTTACATAATTCCCTTCCTAGTAATTTAGTTATTTCTTTATACTCTGGACGTACTCCTAAATTAGATCCAGAATATACACATATTTTTTTCATTAATATCCCTCCATATATATATTTATTATGTATTTTTTATAAAACAGTTTGTACAATTTCTCTTTTAGACTATGTAAAACTGCCTAATGTTTATCTGTTGATTACCTTTCATGAAGTAATTATAATTAATATAAATATATAAGTAAAATGAATATCTAGTATAGGAGGTATACTAAAATTTTATATGTACATTAATCTTGAACTTTACAGAACTTTTTACACTACTGCAAAATTAGGAAGTATTTCTAAGGCTGCAAAGGAACTCTTTACTTCCCAACCAGCAGTTAGTCACTCTATAAAACTCTTAGAAGAAAAGCTGGGAGGACAACTATTTTATAGAACTCCACGAGGTGTTGAGCTTACCCTAGAAGGAAAAGTATTATTTGAATACGTAGAACAAGGATATGGGATTATACAAAAAGGAGAAAGAAAATTTCAAGAACTTAAAAACCTTACCTTTGGTGAAGTGAGAATAGCAGCTTGTAATGCAGCATGTAAGTATTTCCTTCTTGAGCATCTAAAAAAATATAATAAGCTATATCCTAATATAAAAATTAATGTTACCAATGAATCCTCCTATAGGATTCTTGAACTATTAGAGTGCGGAGAAATAGATATAGGCATATTGAATATGGATATTAATAAGAAGGATTCTCTAAGTATTATAAAAACCTTAGACCTTCAAGATTGCTTTGTGGTAAATGAAAAATATAAACATCTTTCTAAAACCCAAATATTCTTATCAAAACTTATAGAAAGCTCTCCTATTCTCCTATTAGAAAAAGGCGGTAATTCTAGAGATCGTATAGATAACTATTTTAATTCCCATGGGGTATCACTATCCCCTGAGATAGAGCTAAGCACTGTAGAGCTTTTAGTTGAATTCGCTAAAATAGGATTAGGTGCTGCTTGTGTAGTAAAGAATTATATTGAGAAGGAATTAGAAGAAAAGCAATTATATGAGGTTAAACTTAAGGAGACTATTCCTAAAAGAATCATAGGAGTTGCAACTAAGAAAGGTATTTCTATGTCCACAGCTGCTGAGAAGTTTATTGAACTTATTGAAAGTTAGATTATTTAAGTAACTGATTACAATTAATACATCTTATATCCTCAATATTAATCACCCTATTTAAGACATAATAAAAGCACCTACTAATGTAAGTGCTTTTTAAATTTATTTAATTTTTAATGTTCCAAAATCAATAAAATTATCTTTGTATAACTCTGGGTATTCCTTCTGTATATCTTCCTTTGTCTTACCCTCGGCTGCTGCCTTAATAACCTTAGGAAGATTACTATAATCTTTTAAGTTATACTTTAACTTAATTTCGTCAGCTTTTAAATTCTTTTCCATTGGTATTTTAACTTGTGCATCAAAAGCATATTTTGAAGGTACTTGTTCATTATTTAATTTATCAGTTACTTTTATATTTTTTAATTCATAACCATCTTTTAGTGATGCATTCCAACCTGTTTGAAATAATTTAACTACTTTATCAGTAGTATTTTCAACCTTTATATCTATAACTACATATTTATAGTCAGATGCATTTTTTACCTCAGTACCAAACTGGAAATATTCACCCTTCTCAATATTCATACTACCATCTGAATTCATATCTCCCTTTATATCTTCACTAGATATCGTTCCTATTGTAAACTTAACTCCATCTACAACTTTTTCATTTTCCTTTTCAGAACTTTCACTTGATACAGTAGCAACTCCATCAGATGCTTTTTTAGTACTTCCACAACTTGTAAGACCTAATATCATTACCCCACTTAACAATACACTAATTATTTTTTTCATATTTTAAACCCCTCTCTTTTGTAACTAATATACATTATAAAGCATTTAAAGGATTTAATACAATACTTTTCCTAAACTTCAACCATTTAGTAATATCTTTTCTATCTCACTAATCTTCTCTTTTTCATCTTTACTTACGCTAGTATAGATCTTATAAAGTTCTTTCATATTTTTATAATAATTTTTTCTTCTTTATCTTTTATTTTACCTAAGTCCATAGAGGGGTACCTCATTATCTTAACTATCTTATTATCTTACTTAAGGGCTTTAAGCTTTCATTTATTTATACATTTATCCTTTCCCCTGTTACTAACTTTTTAAATGCAGAATTATCCTCAATATATTCATTACTTAAAACTACTATCAATTGCATAAATACTTCTTGTTTTGTAGATACTTACAAATGAGGTGGTAATATGGCTAAAAACAAAGTAGGTGGGTCTTCTATGGAAGCAATAGTAGTTATATTTATATTAGAATTACTTATTATACTCCTATCTTTAATGGTTAAATAAAAGGGGTAAAACCAATATTAGGTGTAATACTTAAAATTCTATACTTATCTTATTATATATTATTACTCTTGAAATCCTATGGTAATAAGTGATACAATATCATATAAAAAACTAAGGAGGCTACATTATGGGAAATACAGCAGCGTTTTTTGATATTGATGGAACAATCTATAGAGAAGGATTAATAACCGAGGTTTTTAAAAAGATAATTAAATATGAGTTAGTAGATGAAATTAAATGGTATAGAGAAGTTAGACCTGCCTTTCTTAAATGGGATAAAAGACAAGGAGATTATGACGCTTACCTAATTAAAATGGTAGATATTTATATAGAAGCTATAAAGGGTATAAACAAATATCATATAGACTATATAGCTAAAAAGGTAATAGAACAAAAAGGTGATAGAGTATATACCTTTACTCGTGAGAGAATAAAATGGCATAAGGAGCAAGGACACGTAGTAATTGCTATATCTGGCTCTCCTATAGAACTAGTTAGAGAAATGTCTGCAAAATACAATATGGATGATTATAGAGGATCCATATATCTCTTAGATAAGGAAAATAACTACACTGGTGATATAGTACCTATGTGGGATTCGGAATGTAAAGAAAAAGCCATAAAAGAAATGACAGAGAAATATAACTTAGACCTTTCAAAGAGCTATGCTTATGGCGATACTTCAGGAGATTTTACTATGTTTAAATCCGTTGGAATACCTTATTGTATAAATCCTACTAAAGAGTTATTAGGAAAGGTAATGGAAAACGATGAGGTAAGAGAAAAAATTAAAGTTATAGTAGAAAGAAAAGATGTAACCTACAATTTAGATATAAATACAATTCAGTTTATATAAGAAAAAATCATAGGAATAAGTTCCTATGATTTTTTTAGTTAATCATTTCATATTTATATTAAATACTTCTTGTAGATTCCTTTAGTGAGCTCTTTTCTTCTTCATTTAAAAGAGGACTAAGAATTTCATAAACTTCTTTATGATAGTTATTTAACCAATCTATTTCATCCTTATTTAATAAATCCTTATTTATTGCATCCAAGTCTATAGGACAATAAGTTATAGTGTTAAATCTTAGGAAAGTTCCATATTCATTGTCTTCCATCTTCTCAACTACATGAATATTTTCTGTTCTAATACCATGCTTTCCATCCCTATATATCCCTGGTTCGTTGGTTAAAACCATCCCTTCCTGAAGAACAACAGAGCTCTGTTCTTTTCTTATTCCTTGAGGTCCTTCATGAACATTTAAGAAAAATCCTATTCCATGACCTGTTCCACATCTATAATCTAATCCTCTTTCCCAAATAGGACCTCTTGCTAATATATCTAAGCTATGTCCTGTAACTCCTTTTAAAAATACAGCCTTAGATAAAGCAATATGTCCTTTTAAAACTAAGGTAAAATCATCCTTTTGTTCCTCTGTAATATCACCAAGCCTTATAGTTCTTGTTATGTCTGTAGTACCATCTAAGTATTGTCCACCAGAATCTATTAAATATAATCCTCTAGGAGAAAGTTTTGCATTGCTCTCTTCCTTAGGCTTATAATGAAGCATAGCAGCATTCTCTTCATAAGCAGATATACTATCAAAACTTAATCCCATAAATCCTTCTTCTTCACTTCTAAACTTCTCTAGTTTATCTGATGCACTGATCTCTGTTATTTCTTCTTTTCCTACATTATTTTTTAACCAATGTATAAATCTAACCATGGCTCTACCATCTTTTATATGACACTTTATAAAGTTCTCCACTTCAACCTTATTTTTTATAGCCTTAAAGTCAGTGGTTATGTTCCTATCCTCTATTATGTCTTTGTCTTTACCTATAGCCTCAAATATAGCTACATTGGTCTTATCTCCATCTAAATAGAAAGACTCCTTTGAATCTAATTCCTTTAAGTAGTTAAATATTTCCTCATAAGGCTTTACAATAATTCCATCCTTATCTAAAACAATTTCTAATTCTTCTGAAACCTTACATTTATCTATATATAATAAGGCTTTATCTAATTCTACCATTAAATAACTTAGAAATACTGGATTGTTTCTTACATCACTTCCTCTAAGATTAGTAGCCCAAGCTATATCATCTAAAGAGCTTATAACATATTTAGAAACCTTCTTCTCTTCCATTACTTTTCTTATTCTATCTAGCTTACTCGTTCTAGATTCTCCAGAATACTTTATATCATGATCAAAAATTTTATTACAAGGAATTGCTGGTCTATTTTCCCATATTACATCTATTAAGTCTGAAACTCCTTTAACTTCTATACCTAGAGGATTTAAATCTTTACATAAATTTTTATATTGACTTACAGAGAATACTAATCCATTAAACCCTACAGTATCACCTTTTGTTAATGAATTCTTTATCCAAGTAGTGTAGGAAATTACATCTGGGTTTCCCATTTTAAAAAGCTTAATTTCTGTATTTTTAAGTTCTTTTTCTGCCTGAAGATGATATCTACCATCTGTCCATAGTCCTGCTTCTTTCAATGTAACTACTAGGGTTCCTGCAGAACCTGTAAATCCTGACATAAACTCTCTAGACTTAAAATGATCTCCTACATATTCACTTTGGTGATTATCACTACTAGGAATTATAAATGCTGAAAGATTCTCTTTCTTCATAAGGTCTCTTAATTTACTTATTCTTTCATTTATCATAAAGTTAGCTCCCCTCTCAAATATCTAGATTCTATTTATATAATATATCTATTATAACTAATTATCAAACATCTTATTTTATAATTCTTATAATTCAAAAAATTGAGGTTGTTTAAACTCCATTTTATGCTAGTTAAATATTTATATAAATGTACCATTTTAAACTCACCTTTAAATAATAGTAGATGGTGATTTAGTTTTAATTACTATGGGGCTTATCTCTAGATGTATCATATCTAACATTAATCTCTTAGCAAATTAATATTTTTTCTATCCACCTTATAATAGTAAAGAATCTTTTCTGTATTAAATCCTAAAGATTTATATAAATAAAAGGCTTTATTATCCGTGGATGTGTTAAGATTTATAACTTCTAAATTCTTATTAGAGAAAAGCCAATTAACTCCTGAGGACAGCAATTTCTTCCCTATACCAAGTCCCCTTGATTCTTCTCTAACTCCTACAAATTTTATATCTCCTTCTTGGAATTCTTCATTATACTCTACATACATATATCCCTTTAAGTTTTCATCTTTAAAAATAAATACTTTCCTATCCTCATTTAGTCTATTAATAATATCTTGTCCACTATAATAAGGTTCTTTAAAAATCTCTTCATGAAGTTCTATAAATTCTTTATAATCATCTTTCCCTACTTCAATAACGTCTTTGCTTCCTATACTTAAAAAATCTTCTTTGTTCAGCCCCATATAGTAGAACTCTTTTAAATACTCTCCTTTTAACTTTCCACTTATCTCTTTACACCTCTTATTTTCCTTATTAAAATACATATCTATTCTTTTAAGAGATGTAGGTAAAATCTTATCTATCTCAGTAAAAAGTATGGTTTCTATTTCCTTATAATTATCAGAATCTATAAAAGGTCCTAAAGCCTCACCTACTCCCTTCTCTTCATCATTATCCATTCCAAGTACCCCAACTAATTTCTCACCTTCATAAGCTAAAACAAAAAAATCTTCTATGGTATTTTCTGGGAAATAATCTCTTAAACTATCTTCTATTTCCAATGGATTTTCTCCTAAATAACCTATATTCTTTTCTGGAAACTCATTGATTCTCCCTATAAATTCACTTAATTCCTTTATTGAATTCTTATTTCCTCTTATAACTCTTAGCACTATTTCGCCCCCTTAAAGCTTATTAAAACTATACTAATTAATTTATTATACATAATTTGTAATTACCTTTCTATAAGAAACTAAGAATTTAATATAAATAAATCTCATGAGACTTAATGGTGAACAGGTTTAATATAGGTGAAAAATAAGAGAGACTTTATCTAATATAAAGTCCCTTCCACTCCATTAACTTATATAAGCTGTCTATTTTGAAAAAACTAATAATACTAGAATATGATGATTAGTTTAGATAAAATATATGAGTAATTCCTTTAATAACTCATATATTTTATCTAAATTTTCTTCTATTTACTATTATCTGAAGAATATATTACTTTCTATAGGCTCCCTTATTTAGAGATACTAGAAGATCATGAGTAAAATTTGACCCTCTAGACAGTATTATTCCTGTGAACACAATCCCTATATTAAACTTCATATTTATACCTATTATTTTCATTATATCTATTCCCGTAGTAAAAGCTACCAAAAGCCCTATAAGTAACACCCCTAGTTTGTCTATACAAAAATGCCCCTCCTGCCATACCATTTTAAGTGTTTCCCAAGTAGATTCCACTAATAACGCCAATGCAAAAACTTGAAAAAACTTATCCATATTAACTCCCCCTCTTTTATATCCTATATCCTAAACTCAACTCTCTTATATATATAATTTCTTCTCTCCTAAAAGTTTCTTTATATATGTTTATTAAGCATTTTAGAATTTAATGCATAAAAATAGGCTATCTAGATTAAATTCTAGATAGCCTATTTTTTTACTCATGAGCCCTTGGTTCTCCAAACACTGCTCTTGCACTTTCAGCCTGAGGATCATGCTTTATTTTTTTCTTTTTAAATCTTCCATCTTCTTTTCTATTGTTTTTTGTATCTCTCATTTTAGTCATATGTTTCACCCCTCTTTTCACTATTAGTGTGTTACTTTTCTTTTATTTTATTCTTTGAAAGTATAAATGTTTTTAGTGAAATATCTGTCTCCTCTATCTGGAAGTATTGTTACTATATTTCCCTTTTCTATATCTCTTGAAAGCTTTAAGGATGCTACAATATTAGCAGCTGAAGAAGTTCCTACAATTAAGCCTTCCTTTAAAGCTATATTTTTAACCATTTCAAGGGCTTCTTCATCCGAAACCTTTACGACCTTATCAACATAATCCATATTCATAGTTCCTGGGATAAAATTATTTCCTATGCCTTCAATATTATAATCTCCTTCCTCTCCTCCACCTAAGATAGAACCTTCGGGATCAGCAAGAATACCACTTATATTTGAATTTTTTTCTTTTAAATATTTTAAAACACCAGTAAAAGTCCCCCCGCTACCTGCTCCTGCTACAAAATAATCTATCTCTCCTTTTAAGTCCTCATATATCTCTGGTGCTGTAGTTTCATAATGACATTTAGGATTTGAGTAATTGTTAAATTGATCTAGAGATATGGATCTTGGAATTTCCTTAAGAAGTTCTTTAGCTCGTTTTACTGCCCCTTCAATTCCTTCTTCTTTTGGAGTGCTTATAATGGTAGCTCCTAAAGCTTTCATAAGCACTTGTTTTTCCTTTGAAAACTTTTCTGGAACTACAAAGATTACATTATATCCTCTATTTATCGCCCCTAGAGCTACTCCTATTCCTGTATTTCCTGCCGTAGCTTCTATTATTGTATCTCCCTTTTTTAATTCTCCCCTATCTTCTGCATTCTTTATCATATATATACCAATTCTATCTTTTATGCTTCCTCCAGGATTTTGTCCTTCTAACTTTACAAAAATATTTACTCCTTCTTTTATATCTAAATTATTTAATTTTAAAATAGGAGTATGTCCTATAATTTCAAATATACTATTTATATAACCCATAGTATTATCACCTTCTTTATATGACTTATAATTTAATATGCTGTGTTACTTTAACTTTTAAAAATAATAATTTCTAATATAGAAAACTTAAACTTTAAAATATATTAATTTTAATAGAATAAAGTAAATCTTTTAAAGTATTGTTCTATAATAAGATTTTTTATTGCCTTACATCTTATTTTTTAGGTTAGTTTCTTAATTATATTAATAACTCCTATAAGAATTTAATATTTAAACTTAGTTTATAAATATGATTTTTTATAGGCTAAATCATAAATTAAAGAAATGAATAAGTTAATTTTAATCTTAAAGTCTATAATATAATTAAGAACTCTTAATCTCTATTCTTCTTAGAGGCATTAAAACCATTTATTAAGTCCTCTTTAATATCCTCTACATCTTCTATTCCAACAGAAAGCCTTAATAAATTTTCTTTTATTCCTATACTTTCTCTAAGTTCCTTTGGTATAGCTCCATGAGTCATGGAAGAAGGATGACAAATTAAAGATTCTACTCCACCAAGACTTTCTCCTAAGGTTATTATTTTAAGATTTCTAAGGAATTCTCTATAATCATATTCTTTTTTTATAAGGAAAGAAATCATTCCACTAAATCCATTAGATTGACATCTATGAATGCTATATCCTGGATGATTAGAAAGTCCCGGGTAATAAACCTTTTCCACTTCCTCACTCTCTTCTAAAAAAGCTGCTATTTTTTTTGAATTTTCATTATGCCTATCCATTCTAACGCCTAAGGTTTTAATTCCTCTAATTAGAAGGAAAGAATCAAAAGGTCCTAATATTCCTCCTGTGGAATTTTGAATAAAATGAATCTTTTCCCCAAGATTCTTATCTTTAACCACTATAATTCCAGCAACTAAATCACTATGACCTCCTAAATATTTAGTTCCACTATGAATTACTATATCCGCTCCTAAGGTAAGAGGTCTTTGATAATATGGGGTCATAAAAGTATTATCAACAATTGTTAATATTCCTCTATCTTTAGCTAAGGTAGAGACCTCCCTAATATCTGTTATATCCATTAGAGGATTTGTTGGCGTTTCTATAAAAATTCCCTTTACCTTAGAATCTATAGCCTTTTCTATATTACTTATATCTTTAGTATCCACAATAGAGTATTCTATATTAAAATTACTAAAAACCTTATCTAATACTCTAAAGGTGCCTCCATAAAGATTATCTGATATTAAAATCTTATCCCCACTTTTAAAAAGAGATAATATAGCTGTTATAGCTGCCATTCCTGATGCAAAAGCAAATCCTCTTTCCCCCTCTTCTAAATCAGCTATGAGCTTCTCCAAAGCGTCTCTTGTTGGATTTCCTGTTCTTGAATATTCAAATCCCTTAGTTTTGTTAAGTTCTTCCTGTTTATAGGTAGATGTCTGATATATAGGAATATTAACTGCTCCTGTAAATTCGTCTCCATCTATTCCTCCATGTATTAAAGCTGTTTTAATTCTCATAAACTTAATCCTCCTTATTTGCTGATGCTATGAAAATACCTGTTTCTATATATTCACCCTTACTTGAATAACCTTTACACATTAATTCTGTATTCTCTATAGATATATTTTTAAATCCTACTTTCTCTAGCCAATCTCTTATTTCATCATTAGAAAAACCTAACCATTCATCATGCATCTCCTCCTTTGCCCAATGTCCATTGTGCTGAAGCACATCAGAGATTATAACTGTCCCTCCTTTTTTTGTTACTCTATACATTTCCTCAATAGCCTTTTTAGCATCCTTTATATGATGAAGAGCCATGTTTATAAAAACCACATCCAATGATTCATCAAAAAGAACTAAATTATCTATTAATGACTTTATTGGATAAACATTATAAAAATTTTTATTTTTTACTAACTTACTAACTTCCCTTAGCATATTTGTTGATTGATCCATTGAAAACACCACACTGGCATCTAATGCCAATGCTAAGGATAAAAATCCACTACCACACCCAAGATCTGCCACTACCTTATCTTTTATATTTACTTTTGATAGTATTTTGTACTTTAATCTCTCTTCAAAATAATTACTTCTTACAACACTCCAATTTTTAGCTATATAATCGAAATACTCCATAGAACTCATAATAGCCCCTCCAATTAATTATTTTTCTTTGAAAATTCCATATAATTTTCCAAAAATTTATTCTCCTATTTAAATTTTTGCAAACAAAAAAGCCCCGTCTCTTTTTATAGAGACGAAGCTATGTAGACTCCGCGGTTCCACCCTAATTAGATATAAAATCCCACTTATTTCAAGCACAATCATGCTCTATCTCTTTAACGGGAGAACCCGTAGTATCCTACTTTATTCGGACCTATACTCCAAAGGGCACTTCATATATCTTATCAGTGAAAGCTTCTCAGCACCGCTTTCTCTCTGTAACCTTCCAATACACTACTTTCCTTTTTCAATGTATTTATAACATATTTAATTGTCTATAATCTTATTATATTAATAATAATCAATTTTGTGAACTTTAATATTCAAATACATATTCTGTCATCTATCAGAAATATCTATAATCAATTTATATATAATTTTAAACATAAAAAAGATATTGGCGGGGTACCAATATCTTAAAGGGGTTATATAAATAAGGGGTTAAATATTTATTTGGCTTTATGTTTTATAGTATATCACAAAATTCTACAAAATGTATTAACAAAATGTAAAT
>NZ_JBFNEO010000072.1:0-12287 GCF_040797585.1 Clostridium sp. | reverse complement strand
GACTCTATACAGGATATAGGTGGACTAGCTTTTATAGACTACTATTTAATAAAGTATAGAGTGGAACTTTTAAAGAATGATACATTAGCAGCAGAGAGCACTCTAATATTAGCATTAAATTATGCTAAAAATATGGATTTCTTAAAGAAAGCTGCTGAAATTTGCATAATGATAGGTAAATTCTATATTGACAACAAGGAAGACATAAAGGCAGCTAAATATCTAAATGATGGAGTGATGTTATTTAAAGACTTAGGTATTTTAAAAGAACTATAATAAAGGTTGTTGGGTGTGATGAATATGGAAATATTATCAACTGGGGAGAAAATTAAAAGAGCTAGAATCTATAAGGGTGCTACTTTAAAAGAAATATGTGGTGATAAAATTTCAGTATCTAAAATGAGCTGTATAGAAAATAATAAGGTAAAACCTGAACAATGGATACTCGAGATGATAGCAGATAAACTTAATTTAGATATTAGCTATTTATTAAAGGATGTTAAGGAACAAATAAAGGATAATATAGAGAACTTTAAGAATCAAGCTATTTCTAAGGATATAGAAGATAAACTTTTTTATAACTTAGATTATGCTATGGAGTATAAACATTATGACTTAGCATTCCATCTAATACATATATTATTTCAAAGCTATCTAGACAATAGGAGTTTTGAGAAGATACAAGTTATAGTATCTAAGTATTATGATGTTTGTCAAAAGAGTGGAAGTATAAACAATTTGATATTATATTTAAAAGATATGGGGAAATATTTCTTTCTTAACAAAGAATATACTCAGGCAGCATCATATTTTGATAACATGATAAGCTTAATAGAAGAAGAAAATATATCTGATAATAATGAAAAGTCTATAGCTATATATAATAAAGCAGTGTGTCATTTTAAACTTAAAGAATTTGATAAAACTTATAGTCTTGTAGATAGATTAAAGGATAATGTTCATTTTGTAGAAGATAAATGGAAGAGGGCTGCCATATACAATTTTATTGGAGATATATTTCTTAAAAGAGGTATAGAAGAAGCTGATGACTTTGAGAAAAAAGCTCATGAGCTTTATGACAATGCAGAGCAAAAGATTTGTGCATTAATAGATTCTTCTTTAATACTCATGGAAGTTGGAAGGGTAGAGCGAAGTTTAATGTATATAAATGATGCCATAGAAATATGCAAAGGCAACTGTGAAGATAAAGTTGTAAGTGTTCTTATTACCTGTGTAGAAAATCTTTTGGAAAAAGGACTTATAGAAGAAGCTCAGAGTAGATGTGATGAAGCTTTGAATTATGCCATTTCTAGTGACGATATTAGGTATATAGAGAGAGCCTATTACTTAAAATCAAAGGTGCTACAGAAAAAAGATAGGTTTATTGAATCAGAAATGTATATGAACTTTTCTTTTGATGCACTTATGAAGTTTGGAAGTAAAAAGGCTATATACGAAAGATACTTAGAGATGGGAAATATGTATTTTAAATTAGGTGAAGCTAGAGAGGCATTAAAATATTTAAATCTTGCTATAAATATGGAGCGAAGGATTTAGATTATTTAATGAAAATAAGGTCAGCATTTAGAAAATTCTAATGTTGACCTTATTTTTATACTATAAGAAATACCTAATAAGATATTTACCATAATTGAAAAATTATCATATATAGGTATAATATAAAGTGAAAATAATTAATACTTGATCTAACCTTCAGGTGGTGAAAAGAACGTTTGTTCTATACTTTAGGTTTTGGAAGGAGGGAGCATGGTAAAAAAACATAAGTATGATGAGCTCCTAGTAAAAGGAAAAAAAGCCTTTGGGGAAAAGAATTTACAAGAGGCGTTAAGCTATTTTTTAAGAGCTTGTTTATACGATAAAGGGAAAAAAGATATTGAATTACTTCTTGATATAGCTCTTATTTACGATGAGATTGAAGATTATAAAAAGTCAGAGGATACATATAATGAGATTTTAAAGCTAGATAATGAAGAAAGTAGGGCATATTATGGCATAGGGGTTTTATATGATAATAGTAAAAACTATAGTAAGGCAATAGAGTATTATAAAAAAGCTGTAAGTATTAATAAAAACTATGATAGAGCTTACTTCTTTATGGCCAATGCCTATGACGAGATAGGAGAGAAAGATAAAGCTATAAAATACTATAAAGAGGTAATAAATATAATTGACTCTGATTTCTGGGCTCATTTAAATTTAAGCAGTATTTATGAAGAGATAGAGGATTATGATAAAGCATTAGTGGAGGCAGATAAAAGTTTAGATATAATTCATGATCATTATATGGCCTTATTTAACAAAGCTGTGATTTTAAGAAAAAAACATAATATAGATAAGGCTATAGAATATTATAAAAAGTCAATTAAAGCAAATCTAGGATATGGATATTCTTTTTTAAACTTAGCAGTTATATATAAGGAAAAACAAGATTATAATAAAGCTATAAAAATTATAAGCCAAGGAATAGTTTATAATCCTTCAATGCCATCCTTATATTATAATAGGGCTTGTTTTTATGCTCTAATGAAAAATAAAGAAAAGTCTTGTAATGATTTAAAAAAAGCCATAGAACTTCTTCCCTGGTTTAAAGAATATGTGAAAAGCGATGAGGAGTTAAAGGATATATGGCCTTTAGTAATAAAACATAAGGAGGGGTAATATGAGTTTATTTTTTATATCAGATATTCATGGGTCTATTTATTATCTTAGAAAAGCGTTAGAGGCTTATGAAAGAGAGAAATGTAATAATATAATCATTTTAGGGGATATACTATACCATGGACCAAGAAATATAATTCCAGAGGGATATAATCCAAAAGAGGTAATAGAGGTTTTAAATACCCTTAAAGATAGAATAATAGCTGTTAAGGGTAATTGCGATAGTGAAGTAGATGAAATGGTTTTAAATTTTCCTATACTTTCAGAATATGGGGTAATATTTTATAATGGAAGAAGAGTATTTATAACTCATGGCCACAAATATAATGAAGATAATCCTATTACCTCTATAGAGGGGGATATAGTTATAAGTGGTCATACCCACCTGCCGAGGGGAGAGAGAATTAAAGGCGTATACTATATAAATCCAGGATCTATTACTTTACCTAAAGAAAATAACAAACATTCCTATGGACTTATTAAAGATGATAGTTTTTTTATTAAGGATTTAGAAGGAAATATTATGAAGACTATAGAATTAAATTAATTAAGAAAACCATTAAATATTAATTGTTTTATTAGGAGGAATAAAAATGAAAGTTAAAAAGGCTATTATTCCTGCAGCGGGACTTGGAACTAGATTTCTTCCAGCTACAAAGGCTCAGCCTAAAGAGATGTTACCAATAGTTGATAAGCCAACAATACAATATATAATAGAGGAAGCTATAGAATCAGGTATAGAGGAAATTTTAATAATAACAGGAAGAAATAAAAAGTGTATAGAAGATCATTTTGATAAGTCTGTGGAACTTGAATACGAACTACAATCTAAGGGGAAAACTGAGCTTTTAGAAGTAGTTAGGGACATAACAGGAATGGTAGATATACATTACATAAGACAGAAAGAGCCAAAAGGACTAGGGCATGCTATATATTGTGCGAAAACCTTTGTAGGAAATGAGCCCTTTGCAGTAATGCTTGGAGATGATATTGTCTATAATGATGGGAAGCCTTGTTTAAAACAACTTATAGACTGTTATGATGAATATAATACTACAATACTGGGGGTTCAAGATGTACCTAAGGAAAATGTAGATAAGTATGGAATAGTAAGTGGAATTCATATAGAAAATAGAGTGTATAAAGTTAAAGATTTAGTAGAAAAACCATCCATAGAGGAATCACCATCTAATGTAGCTATTTTAGGTAGATACATAATAACACCAAAAATATTTGAGATTTTAGAGAATACAAGTCCAGGGAAAAATGGGGAGATACAACTCACAGATGCTCTAAAGACATTGATTTCTGAGGAAGCTATGTATGCTTATAATTTTGAAGGAGAAAGATATGATGTGGGAGATAAGCTAGGATTTCTTCAGGCAACTGTAGAGTTTGCACTAAAGAGGGATGAACTTAGAGAGGATTTCACAGAGTATTTAAAGTCTCTTAAGCTATAACTTAAAGAAGGGAGCATTTTGCTCCCTTTTTATTATTCATACTATTTTAAGCTGTTTTCATAATGTTCTACCATTCTTTTTACCATTTCTCCGCCAACAGATCCACATTGTCTAGAAGATAGGTTTCCGTTATATTCGCTAAATGGTACTCCCATTTCATTTGCTATCTCATTTTTGAATTTAGATAATCCATTTTTTGCTTCTGGTACTAATTTTCTTGCCATAAGAGACTCCTCCTTTAGTTTACATTATTCCTAGTAAAAAAATTTTCTTTACCTAGTAATTATATTTTGTCCTTAGAATTTTAAAATACACTATAAAAAACAAGGTAAATTTTATTGCTAATAGGGAATATAGGAAAATTTTTCTTAAAATAATTAAAGTAGTTGTTGTAATTTCTATAAAAAATGATAAAATATTTTTGTCGGTATTCTTTAAAAAGAAACTGAACATAAAAATAAAATTTTTTTAAATTCAACTCACATCTAGTTTTAGAGTGAGAGTGGGAGGGTATTAAATGAATAATGTATTTGAGGTAAGAAAAACCAAGATGAGAAAGCTGACAGTCATAGGACTTCTTTCAGGAATAACTATGTTTCTTGGGCTATCAGGTTATGGTTTTATACAATTACCAGTGGCAAGACTAACTATAATGCATATTCCGGTTATCATAGGTACCATATTAGAAGGACCTAAAGTTGGAATGGCTATAGGATTTATGTTTGGAGCCTTTAGTGTTTTTCAAAACGCTATAGCACCTAATCTATTATCTTTTGCTCTTATTAATCCATTAGTATCAATACTTCCAAGAATACTTATAGCTTTAACTACATATGTTGTATATAAGGCTGTAAGAATAAAAAATCAGTCTATAAGAGTATCTATAGCTGCTTTAGTTGGATCTATAACTAATACTGTTGGAGTATTAGCAATGATATTGCTTTTATATGTGGACAAGTACGCGGAAGTTCAAAATACTACGGTTGAAGGAGCGAAAAAGTTAGTTTTAAGTGTGGTATATACAAATGGAATTTTAGAGGCAATAGTTGCAGCAATAATTACATCTTCCATTGTACTTGCAGTGAAAAAAATGAGAAAATAAAATTTTTAAGGTATTATGAGCAATCATGATACCTTTTTTACATATTATATTTTTATACCCTTAAACTAAGGATTAATAGAGTAAGCATAAAAAATAAAAAATTCGGTAATTATAAAGTTAAAGGCTTAGGAAGGAGCTTTATTTAGAGAACTACTATTCTAAGCTAAGAAAGCTACTTGATAATCATAAGGTAAGGTGAATTTAATGAATGAAGAGCATAAGAAATTATTTAATGAAATAGAGGAGCATTTACTTAAGGATGAAAAACCTTCTGAGTATTTTAATAGGTTAAGTGATAATGGAAAGTTAAATGAATATCCATTTTCTATGATAGGAGATTTAAAAAAAATCCCTCAAAATCTTAAATATCATCCAGAGGGTAGTGTATTTAATCATTTAATGATGGTTTTAGACGAAGGTGCAAAAAATAAGGAGTTTAGCGGGGATAAAAGAGTGCTCATGTGGGCATTACTCTTACATGATATAGGTAAGACACCAACCACAAAGCTTAGAAAAGGAAGATGGACATCTTATGATCATGACAAGGTTGGAGGAGAAATGGCAGAGGAATTTTTAAGGTATTTTAATGAAGATGAGAATTTTGTGAAAGAGGTATCAGCTTTAGTAACATACCATATGAATCCATTATTTATTGTTAAGAATCTTCCTTTTAGTGATATAGATGGATTAGTTGAAAACACATCTTTATATGAACTTGGACTTCTTTCTTTAAGTGATAGAATGGGAAGAGGGGGAATGAATAGTGATAAGAGAAGGGAAACTTTTGATAGTATAGATGAGTTTTTAACTAAGGTAAGTAAGAAAAAGGAAATAGAAAAACCAGAGCTACCTAAATTTAGAGAGTAGATTTTTAAGTTTTATTAGTAAAGAATTGCAATTAATAAATTTACTCTAATTAATAGTTTATCTTATAAATAGCACATCAGCATATTTAGTTATAATAAATTATCATTACTACAATATATATACATATAATGCTAATGATAGTAAGTAATTAGACTTTAAGCTTATTATATATAAATGTGAATTTTTATGTGTTTAGAAAAAATAATGAAGGAATTTTTATACTTTTAAAGAATTAATGATAATGGGGGTGATGTTATGGTATATAGCTTTAAAGATTTTTGTCAAGATTTAAATAAGGGAAGGGAATTTGATATAAAATACAAAAATAGGATTTATGGAATAAGTTCTACAGATAAAGGGATATGTTTTTTAAGATACGGATATATGGGGAACATTGAATTTTTTAAAGATATTAAAGAATTTGTTGATAAGGCAACATTAAGAGAGGGGTCTTTAGAAAATTTATGGGAGGACATAGAGGTTAAAAACATATTCTAATTTTTAAAATTTAAAATGTAAAGGTATTCATAGTTGCATCTAAATAAAGGTTTAGGTGCTTTTTGTTTTGGGCAGCCACACTAATACGGGCAAGAAGAAATATGTGTACTATATATTACTTAATAAAAGTGTGGCTATGAATTTTATAACATGAACTTCGAAATATGTCAAGGTTATTTGGAAAAACATGGAGAAATAAAGGGTTTTTTATGGAGTTTAAGCTATACTAGAAATATAGTTTAAACTACTATGTGGTTTAAATGAAAAAATAAGCTTAATTGCTGATTCTAAAGTATAGAGTATAAAAATTAATAAGCTAAAGGCTAATAATTTTAAGAAGTTATTTTAACTAGTACAAAGAGTGGGATTAATATAAAAAACTAAAAGTTAAAATAATAGTTAATACATGTAGATTTATTATAGAAATTAAGTATTAATTAATATATAATTACATTGGTACAGATTATGTTATATAATTATATATCTTAGAGAATAATGTTTAACATAGAAAGGGTGATAGCATAATGATTTATTTAGATAATGCTGCCACCACTAAACCTTATGATGAAGTTATAGAGGAAATGTCATATAGTATGAAAAATTACTTTGGTAATCCCTCTTCTCCTCATAAATTAGGTATGATGGCAGAAAAAAAGTTAAATTATAGTAGAGAGTTAGTTGGAAGAGCTATAAATGCTTCAAAGGAAGAAATAATTTTTACCTCTGGTGGTAGTGAGAGTAATAACTTCTTTTTAAGAGGGTTTATAAGAAATGAAGGACATTTAATAACTACTGAAATAGAGCATTCTAGTGTTTTAAAGGCATGTAAAATATTAGAATGCCAAGGAATAAGAGTAACATATTTAAAGGTTAATGATAGAGGCTTGATAGACTTAGAAGAGCTTAAAAATGCTTTAACTAAGGATACATTTCTAGTTAGCATAATCCATGTTAATAATGAAATAGGAAGTATTCAACCTATAGAAGAAATAGGGGAAATAATAAAAAGCCATGGAAGAGCTAAGTTTCATGTGGATGCAACTCAAGGATTCGGTAAGGTACCTATAGATGTTAAAAAATGCAATATAGACTTATTATCAGCTAGTGGACATAAGATTCATGGGCCAAGAGGTGTGGGAATTGCTTATATGAAAAAAGGATTAACTCCGAGTCCATTAATAGCCGGTGGAGGACAAGAACTTGGTCTTAGGGCTGGAACAGAGAATTTACCAGCTATTATGGCATTAGGAAAAGCCACAGAAATAATCACTGGTAATTTAAAAGAAAACTATAAAAAGGTTAGTGAACTAAAGGAATATTTTATAAATAACATAAAGGGCATAGAAGGGTTAAATATAAATAGTCCTTTAAGTGAAGATAATTCTCCTTATATACTAAATTTAAGTTTTAGTGGAGTAAGAGGAGAAGTTTTTCTTCATCTTTTAGAAGATAAAGAGATATATGTATCCACTGCATCAGCTTGTTCATCAAAGGATAAAAAATACTCCCATGTATTAAAAGCTATAGGGCTTTCAGATAGTTTCATAGAAGGAACTCTTAGATTTAGTTTTAGCGAATTTAGTACAAAGGAAGAAGTAGATAAAACCATAGAAGAAATAAAGGTTTCATTAAAGTTTTTAAGGAGAATAAAAAGATGAGAAGATTAATACTAGTAAAATATGCACCAGAGATATTTTTAAAGGGACTAAATAGAAATAAGTTTGAAAAGAAGTTAAGAAAGAATATTGAAAGAGTAATAAAAGATATACCTCATGAATTCATAATAGATCAAGGAAGATGGTTTATTAGTGGAGAAAATTTAGAAGACTTAATAAACCCTATAAAAAAGGTTTTTGGTATAGCAGAAGTATGCATAGTTAGAGAAATTGAAAGTGATTTAGAAGAAATACAAAAAGAAGCTTTAGAGGTTATTAAGGAAGTATCCCCTAAAACATTTAAGGTAGAAACTAATAGAGCAAATAAGACTTTTCCTATGAATTCTATGGAGATAAGTAGAGTTTTAGGAGGGTACATATTAAGTAACACAGAGAACCTATCTGTTGACGTAAAAAAGCCTGAATTTATGCTTAGAGTAGAAATAAGAAATAAGGCTTATATCTATGAAAATAAGATAAAGGCTGTAGGTGGACTTCCTTATGGAATGAATGGAGGAACTATGCTTATGCTATCAGGAGGAATAGATTCACCGGTAGCAGGGTACTTAATGGCTAAAAGAGGGGTAGAGCTTAGTGCAGTATATTATCACTCTCATCCTTATACCAGTGAAAGAGCTAAGGAAAAGGTAAAAGATTTAGCTAAAATTCTATCAGGATACACGGGTAAAGTTAACCTATATGTGGTTCCTTTTACTAATATACAGATGAGTATAATAGAGAACTGTAGAGAAGATGAGCTTACCATAATAATGAGAAGATTTATGATGAGAGTAGCTTGTGCTTTAGCAGATTTAAAGGGAATTCAATCTGTAACTACAGGAGAGAGCATAGGTCAAGTGGCAAGCCAAACTATGGAAGGGTTGGTATGTAGTGACAATTGCTCAGATAGACCGGTATTTAGACCACTAGTTACTATGGATAAGGTTGATATTATGGATGTGGCAAGAGAGATAGGAACTTATGAAACTTCTATATTACCTTATGAAGACTGTTGTACTATCTTTGTACCAAAGCATCCTAAAACTAAACCAAGATTAGAAGAAATGATAAAGAGTGAGTCACCTCTTAACATAGATGAACTTGTAAAAGAAGCTATTGATAACATGGAAACTTATGAGTTATAAAATATAGGATGTGTATTTAAGCACATCCTATATTTATTTAACTAACTATATATTTCATAAAAAATTTATGCTTAAGGTTAGAGGAGTTAATCTAGGGGCGTAGCAACTATTATATCCCACACTTTAAGAGGATGGGGGTGTTACAGCTTCTAGTCATCAGATAAATTTTATTTATCTAAAAATAGCTCATATCATGGATATTAGTACTGTCTATAATTCAAGGGAAGATAATTTTAATTTAAAGTTGGTAGCCATCTGATAAAAATTATTTTTTATCAGTGAATTGTTATGGTAATTTTAAATGGAATTTATATGGAGGTGTTTATATGAGTTTTAGGTTTCCTATAGGATATGATGTATCTTTTTATGAAGGGGATAAAGAACATTTTGGACAAATAGTTGATAGAAGAGAATCAGAGTATAAAAAAATATACACAATACATACTAGTGAAGGCAAAAAGAAACAGTGTAGGGAAGAAGAACTAGAGTTATATTATTTTGATCCAAGCACCATATATGTGGTGGAATTTAGTGATGGGAAGTTTTTAGAGTATGGAGAAAATGGTTCTATAAGAAGAGTTTCTCTTAAAAACTCTGATAAATGGCATGGGGAAGAGGAAGCGAGGAAGCTTTCAGAAATATTAAAAGAAGAAGTAAAATGTAGAACTGTAGAATTAGTTTTAAAATAACATTAATATACAATTAAATGTTTACAAAGTATATTTATAGTTATATAATGAGGGTGTAATTAAAAGTTCATATAGTAAAGCTAGGGGTGCCTTATTTAGGCTGAGAGAAGCAATAAAGTTTTAACCCTTGAACCTGATGTGGATAGTACCACCGTAGGAAAGCATAGATATTATTTAGTATTTAGATAATTATTGCCTTGCCTTTGGCAAGCTTTTTTATTTAAGGAGTATTCTTTGGTATTCATATTAAGTTCATTTAGGTCACCTCTAGCATTAAAAGCTGTAGGTGGCTTTTTATTAATCTCTATAAACTTTTAAAATATAAAAAATATGGGGGATTTAAAATGAATTATACAACACAAATGGATGCTGCTAGAAAAGGCATAGTAACAAGGGAAATGGAAGTGGTGGCAGGCAAGGAGGGGATGGATTTACATATACTTATGAACCTAGTTGCTGAAGGAAAGATAGTTATACCAGCTAATAAGAATCATAAATCCTTAGATCCAAGTGGAGTGGGACAAGGACTTAAAACAAAGATCAATGTAAATTTAGGTATATCTAAAGATGATTATAATTTAGAAAGAGAATTAGAAAAGGTTAATGTGGCTTTAGAGATGAAAGCAGAGGCTATAATGGATCTTTCTAATTATGGAAAAACTGCAGAGTTTAGAAAGAAACTAGTAGAAATATCAGGGGCAATGATCGGAACCGTTCCTATGTATGATGCTGTAGGATTCTATGATAAAGAACTTAAGGATATAACAGTAGATGAATTCTTTAAAGTAGTAGAGAAACATGCAGAGGATGGAGTGGATTTTGTAACTATTCATGCAGGATTAAATAGAGAAACCATAGAAACATTTAAAAGAAACCCAAGACTTACTCACATAGTATCTAGAGGAGGATCTTTATTATTTGCATGGATGGAACTTAATAAAAAAGAAAATCCTTTTTATGAGCATTTTGATAGATTATTAGATATTTGTGAAAAATATGATTTAACCTTAAGTCTCGGAGATGCTTGTAGACCAGGATGTATAAATGATGCTACAGATGCCAGTCAAGTAAAAGAACTTATGGTTCTTGGAGAACTTACTAAAAGAGCTTGGAGAAGGAATGTACAGGTTATAATAGAAGGACCAGGACATATGGCTATTAATGAAATAGAGGCTAACATGATCCTTGAAAAAAGACTCTGTCATGGTGCACCATTTTATGTATTAGGTCCAATAGTTACAGATATAGCACCAGGTTATGATCATATAACTTCAGCTATAGGAGGAGCAATAGCTGCTACTTATGGAGCAGACTTTTTATGTTATGTAACTCCAGCAGAGCATTTAAGACTTCCAAATATTGATGATATGAAGGAAGGAATAATAGCAGCTAAAATAGCAGCCCATGCTGCTGATATTGCAAAGGGAGTAAAAGGAGCAAAGGATTGGGATTATAAAATGAGTAAGGCAAGGCAAAATCTTGACTGGGATAAGATGTTTGATCTTGCTTTAGATAAGGAAAAACCTAAGAGATATAGAGGAGAATCTACCCCTCATCATAAAGATAGCTGTACCATGTGTGGAAAAATGTGTTCTATGAGAAATATGAATAAAATTTTAGAGGGAGGGGACATAAATCTTTTAAGAGACGATGATTAATATTCTTATAAATTAAAGGCTCTGAAGAATTAAAGAATATATTACAAATAATACATTAAAAGAAAGAAAGTTTTAATTATAACTAAATAAGTCATAATTCTATATAAAATACTATGAAGGTCATTAGGTTTTCATAGTATTTTTACATTTAATTAATAAGATATTAATAATGAACCTTTAAAATGGATAAAAACTATGTATATAATATATTTTGACAGAAAAGATTCTAGAAGGAGAGGATTTAGTGATATATTGCCAAATATGTGGAGGAGAAAATGGAGAAGTTCATCATATAATATTTAGAAGTAAAGCAAGTTATTTATCAAATGTAAAGATAAATTTTAAATATTTATGTTCTAAATGTCATAGAGGTAAAAAAGGTCCACATTTTAGCAAAGAGGTCGACTTTAAATTTAAAAGGGAACTTCAAGATCAACTATATAATATATTTAAGGATAAAAGATATTATAAAGAAGAGGAAATAAAATATATATTAGATATAAGTAGTAGTGAAGCCTTAAGAATTCTTAGACC
>NZ_JBFNEO010000071.1:0-12348 GCF_040797585.1 Clostridium sp. | reverse complement strand
GGAGATAATCTTATATTTATAATTAACTGTGATAATGTACGCTTGGCTCACTTAGGAGATCTAGGCCATAATCTTGATACTGAAACTATAAAACTTTTATCTAATATTAATATATTATGTATTCCTGTAGGAGGTAACTTTACTATAAATGGCGAAACAGCTGCTAATATATGCAAAAAAATATGTACTAAGATAATTCTTCCTATGCATTACAATACACTTACTAATCCATCCAATATTAGTGGTGTTGATAAATTTATTCTTCATATGGGTAACGGAAGAAGGCATTCTTCCCCATATATTGATATAGAAGAATATGAAAAAGCTATTAACACTGTAATTCTTCCTGAGAGCATAGCATCAAGACCTTTAGAAATATAAGACCACTGGCAAATATCAGTGGTCTTATACTTTTCTCTAATATAATTTTTGTACATTCTTTTATTTATTTGAGACACTTAAAAATAAAAATCTATATATTAATAAGATATATAACATCTAAATTTCTCTTCTATACTCATATGGGATAACCCTATGAGATAAGCAAAACTTTTACTATTATTTTTCACAAATATATTTTTGTGCTCTACAAATAAGATTCTTTCTAAAAGGCATTATATTTATATTTTTAATGATAAAAATCCAACCTATCTTCTATTCTTTCTAGTCCTTCTTTTTCTACATAATTATTTATAACTGGTATTATAACATCTAAGCATTGAGTAAAAAGTATTATAACTTCATTATCTAAGGCTTTTTCCATAGCATAACTTATAGCATTTTCCTCTTCATAAATTATACTTATATTATTAAACCCAAGTTTCTCTGCTCCATTCTTTAATAAATTGGCACTTTCCCCCTTTTCTCTTCCTCTTAAATCCTTCTGTTCCCTTATTATTATCTCATCACTATATTTTGCAGCAATAGTTCCCAGTTCCTCAATATATTTGTCTTCTCTATCTCCAGCAGCTGCAACTATTGCTGTTATTTTATTGGGATTTAAATTCTTAGCTATAAAAAATACCTCTTCAAAAGCTTCTCTATTATGACCATAATCTAATATGATCTTAAAATTCTTTATAGGCAGTATGTTTTGCCTACCGCTATTTGTTCTTAAATCACAATTAATGTGATTTAATGCTTTAATTATATTCTTTAATGGGAAATATTCCTTTAATGCAGCTATGCTACACATTATATTTTTTATATTACTTTTTGATATTCCCTTATGACAAAAAACTAAACTTTTTATATTACAAAGTCTATGTTCTTTTTTATCATGAAAATAAGTTATAAAATCATTCTTTATGTATATTGCTTCTCCATTATTTTTTATATGTTGTTTTATCACATCATTAAAATCTAAAGAAAAGTAACATACATTATATTCTTTATCCTTTATATGTTTATATATATACTCATTACAAGGAAGTATTGCCTTCCCACCTTTTTTTAACGCCTTAAGTGTTAAAGCTTTAATTGCAGTGAGCTCATCTAAATTTCTTACCCCTGACATCCCTATATGATCCTCTGAAATAGATGTAATAACTGCAATATCTGACTTAGAATATCCAAGTCCCCTCTTTATAATTCCTCCCCTTGCGGTTTCAAGGACCGCCATTTCAACTTTTTTATTCTCTAATACCATGTGAGCACTAAAATATCCTGTGGTATCTCCACTCTTTATTTTCTCTTCCCCTATATATATACCCCCTGTTGAAGACATTCCACTAAATTTGCCCATATCTAGTATGAGCCTATGTATTAATCTTGCTGTAGATGTCTTCCCATTAGTCCCTGTAATTGTTATTATAGGAATATTACCTATATCATTATTCCTAACATATGAAAATAAATCATCTATACTTTCACTAAATTTATCATTAAAGTTAGATTCGTTTATATCAATGCTTCTAAATCCATATCCTATTTGAAGTACATCTTCATCCTTCTCAATAAATGATATATTCTCATAAATCAATTTATTTATTATATTATCTACCCACGAATATTTTTTATATCCCCTAGCTTTTCTAATTATCCCCTTTTTTCTTTCACCTCTATTTAGTGCTTCTATTAGCTTTTTAGCTATATTATGGTTAGTGTATGTTAAATAAAATATATAGTCCTCTTCTTCTACTTTTATATTTTCAATACTTTCTCTATATCCTAATATAGCGCTTATATTTATATATTCATTTATTATATTATGCATTTCATATATACTAATATATTTTTTAAAAGTAACCTTGCAAAGTCTTCTTTTACCTCCTAGGTTATATCCATCCATAAATTTAAAGGAATTTATAATCATAATATATCACTCCTGCTTTAATAGAATAAATTCAGCTAGAATATTCTGGATGGTAATTATTATACCCAGTATTATAGTGTATATTTATAATTTTATAAAAAAAAGAACCATCTATAATTATATAGATGATTCTTTTAAGAGCTTTATTACTCTTGAACTGGAGCTCCTACTGGGCAAACATTTGCACAGTTTCCGCAATCGATACAAGTGTTAGCATCGATAACGAATATAGCATCTCCTTGGCTTATAGCGTTTACTGGGCACTCTGCAGCGCAAGCTCCGCATGAAACACAAGCATCATTAATAGTGTATGCCATACTAAAACACCTCCTAATTTATAAAACTTAAACTTGTCCACGTTTATTTTATCATGTTTATATTTTTTTTAAAAGGCTTTTTTATTATGAATTCTATTTTTTTGTCATCATTATTAAATAATAAAACTTATTATTCTACAATGCTAATGCGCTATATTCCTTATACTGGATAACTTAATCTTATATATATAATAAAATTAAAAAGACTAAATTTTAAAGCACTAGCCTCCTTAAGAAATTATATAAATAATATTAAGATGGAGAGAAATATTTCTCATAGAACGAATCTTCCTTCAGATAGTGTTCTTTCCACCATCTGAAGGTTAGATAAGTTAATCTAGGGGGCGTGGCAACTGTTATCCCCCACCTTTTAAGAGGATGGTGTGTTACAGCTCCTAGCCATCAGATAAATTCCACCTTAACATTAGAATCCCTTTATTTATGTTTAACGAAATACATAGACTTACTTATTAATTGACTTTTAAACATACACTATATAACTGTATATCCTAGGTTTTCAATTGACTCTATTATATCATCTATAGTAACAAAATAAGTATCAAATATTATTTGAGCTTCACCCTTAGCTTTACTTATTTCACAAGCTATAACCCCTTCATTACTTGAAATAGCTCTTCTTACCTTATTTACATCTTCTATAGTATTCATGCTGCATATTTTTAGTACGGATTTCATTGTGTATCCCCCTTAATTACCCTTAAATAAATCCTTTATAAGTTGCTTATCTGTAGAATCTTCCACAACAATTTTAATATCCTCTTCATTAACAGTACCTTCATAGCTTCCTGATACTAATGTTATATCGTCAATCTTGAATTCTTCGATATATTCCTCATCATTTTTTCTAAGTTTTACCTTAAGTTTCTCTTTTATTATACTATTTGAAACAACTTCTCCTTGCCCATTTTCTGTCTTAACCACAGATCCAACCTTTGGCATTATTTTTCTTATTCCTTCATATATATCTTGTTCATAATTTAAACAACACATAAGCCTTCCACATATACCTGATATCTTAGTTGGGTTTAAAGAAAGATTTTGTTCCTTAGCCATTTTTATAGAAACTGATGCAAAATCTCCAAGGAAAGAAGAGCAACATAAAGGTCTTCCACATGGTCCAAGTCCACCTATCATCTTTGCTTCGTCTCTTACCCCTATTTGTCTAAGTTCTATTCTAGTTTTAAATATTGTAGCAAGATCTTTTACAAGATCTCTAAAATCAACTCTTCCCTCTGCCGTAAAGTAAAATATTACTTTATTATTGTCGAAAGTATATTCTACATCTATAAGCTTCATTCCTAGTTCATGCTCTGATATTTTCTTTAGGCATATTTGAAAAGCATCTTTTTCCTTTTCTTTATTATTCTTATGCTTTTCTATATCTTCTTCTGTTGACACCCTTAATACATTCTTAAGTGGCGCAACTATTTCTTCATCTGAAACCTCTTTAGGTCCGATTACGCATTCTCCAAACTCAATACCTCTTGCTGTCTCAACAATTACATAATTGTCTTTCTTAGCTTCGGTACCTGCTGGATCAAAATAATATATTTTTCCCGCTTTTTTAAAGCGTACTCCTACAACTTTTATCATATTATATTAAACCTCCAATAAGTTAAGTAAAAGAACATCGAAGGTAGTTACTGCATTGACATTCTTTTTTAAAGTCTCCCTAGTATCATTTATATTGCTTATTATATTGTTTAGTTTTTTGAAGGAAAGTTTATTTGAAAGTATCTTTATATCTTGAAGCTTATCTTTATTTAATATAAACTCCTCACTTTCCATATCTTTGTATATTAGAATGTCCCGTGAAAAAAATAATATATTATCTAACACTTCATTATAGTGGTTCTTATAACTACTAGTTATATATTTTACATAGTTAACCACTATATTAATGTCCTTTGAGGTTAGATCATTAAAAAGTTTAACAACAAAATTCCTTATGTCGTTAAAAATATTATCATTTAAAAACCTATCTATTCTGCCAGGTATTCCATTACTAAAAGCTAATAAAATATCCTTTTGCTCATCTGTAACCTCTATATGATTTACCCTTATATATTCTAGTAGCTCATTTTTATTTAACCTATTAAGCTTATGTACTTGGCATCTAGATCTTATAGTTTCTAATATATTTTGTAAATTTTCACATAAAATAATTATGTGTACCCCACCTGGAGGCTCCTCTATGGTTTTTAAAAAAGCATTCTGACCTTGAGTTGTAATTTTATCCCCTTCATATATTATAATTACTTTTTTGTCTCCCTCATAGGGTTTTTTATTTATTTCTTCTATAAATTTTCTTATATCATCAACACCTATACTTTTTTTATCAGGTGCAAAACTCATTATATCAGCATAATCTCTATCCACTTGTTTCCCTAGTATCCTTATTGCAAGTTCTCTTGCAACTACACTTTTTCCTATGCCATCCTCTCCTACTATAAGATGGGCATGAGAGAGTGAGTTTTTCTCAACTGCTTTTCTTAGACTTTCTCGTATTGCATTATGTCCTATTACCTTCATAAATATCACACTCTCTCCCTTTAATTAAAACTTAACAAATTTATCTACATCAACTACAAATATAGTGGCCCCCCCCACTTCAACCTCAACTGGGAATGGAACATATACACCTGCTCCTCCTGTTGGAAGGGGAGTGGATACTACCTGTTCTCTAAGTTTGCATGTGTCTTCAATGATGCTTATTACATTATCTACCTTTTCCTCTTCAACTCCTATCATAAGAGTCGTATTACCTGATTTTAAGAATCCTCCTGTAGTTGCTAACTTAGTAACTCTATGACTAGCTTCTGTTAACACGTCTATTAAATCTGCTGCATCATCATCTTGAACTATTGCAATTATTAGTTTCATAGGGAAACACCTCCTGTTTTTTATATATATTTTACCATATTATAATGTTAAATACATTTTAATTATCTGAAAATTCTTTAATGAATCTTAAACTAACTAATTTGTAGGTAATTAACTAGTTATTTTCTTAAAGAGCTTCTATTATTGTATCTATTACTTTTATGGTCTGCTCAAATACCTCTTCTAATGTTTTGGAAGCATCTATTTCTATAATTCTTTCCTTATGCATTTTAATAACTTTTTTATACCCTTCTCTAACTTTTCTATGGAAATCTAACCCTTCAAGATCTAATCTATTGACTTCTCTGTTTTTATTTTTATTTATCCTTCTAAGTCCCTCTTCGGATTCTATATCAAAATATAATGTCTTATCAGGCATATTGTCACCTATAGCAAAATTATTTATAGTATATATATCTTCTATCCCTATTCCACGTCCATATCCTTGATAGGCTAAAGAGGAATCTATAAATCTGTCACATAAGACTATATATCCTTTATCTATAGCAGGAATAACCCTCTCAGTAAGATGCTGTCTTCTAGCTGCTGCATATAATAGTGCCTCAGTTCTTGGGTCCATATTTGTGTTATTATTATCTAGTATTATATTCCTTATTTTCTCAGAAATATCTATACCACCTGGTTCTCTTGTAGTAATAAAATTTACTCCTTTGTTCTTTAAATACTCACTCACCATATGTAAAATAGTTGTTTTTCCTGCCCCTTCTGGTCCTTCGAAAGTTATGAATAATCCCTTTTTCAACTATATTCGCTCCTTACCTCAATTAAAATGTATATTGATATTTTAACATATTGTTATTTAAGTACCC
The DNA here is from genome assembly GCF_040797585.1 of Clostridium sp. Lineage (GTDB taxonomy): Bacteria > Bacillota > Clostridia > Clostridiales > Clostridiaceae > Clostridium_Z. The sequence goes on along the minus strand of NZ_JBFNEO010000071.1, from coordinate 5,983 downwards.
ATACCTTATAATTTTCCATACCCAAAATAGTTACATTATCTTCAATAAGTTCCTTTAATTTATCTATTATTATACTATCAAATCTTTCTCCCATAATAATTAAAGGGATTCCTGGTGGATAAGGTACAATATTTTTTCCACAGATTTTACCTTCAACTTCTCTATAATCCACAGAAATCTTCTCCATAGTTAATATCTCTTCTGGTTTTATTACTAAATCTGGTATATTAAACACCTCTATACTCTTAGTTTTTCCTTTAATATCCTCTATAGTACATTTTTCAAGGACATTATATATACTATCTAATTCCTCCTTTGTATTAAATGGAGAAGGCATTAGAATTACATTGCTTTCATCGCTCATCTCACACTGTATACTATTTTTTCTTAAATATTCTAGTAATCTATGTCCACTAAATCCATCTTTCAAATTTATTACTATTCTACTAGGATCAATTACTATAGACTTATCCTTAAGATTTTTACCACTTAAGGTCTTAAAGAAAGGTAAACTATCTATTTTCTCTCTAATATAATTACATTGTTCTATAAGCCTTTCATATTCTTCCTTTCCATACTCATTCAAATATGCTCTAGCAAAATCTAAAGACATCATAAATGGATAAGATGGGCTAGTACTAGAAAACGCTGAAAAATAAAAGTCTGTATCCTCAATAGATGAATTATTGTTTATATGAAGAAAAGATGTTTGTGTTAAACTTGGTAATGTCTTATGAGCACTCATTACTACCATATCCGCTCCTAGACTTAAAGGATTCTCTGGAATCAGATCACTTATTCCAAAATGTGCTCCATGGGCGCAATCTACTAAAACTTTTATATTTCTCTCTTTGCATAAATCTATTATTTCCTTCAAGTTAACAGAAGTTCCATAATAGCTTGGATAAGTGAGAACTATTCCTTTTATATCTTTATTATTTTTTAATTCATAACAAAAATGCTCCTTATCTATTGTTAAAGGAGCATTAAATTCCTTATTTATTTTAGATCTTACATATACCGGATTAAGCTTTCTAAGTATTATTCCATTAAATATGGATTTATGACAATTCCTTTCCACTAGGATCTTGTCTCCTTCTTTAAAAGCAGAAAACATCATTATAAGATTTCCTGAGGTGCTCCCATTAACTAAAAAGTAGGATTTTTTACTTCCATAAAGATTTTTTAATAAATCTAATGATTCCTTTATGGCTCCTTCTGGGCTATGAAGGTTATCAAGTCCTTCAACTTCTGTTAAATCCCCTCTTAATAGTAATTCATTTAAGTTCTTGTATTTTAAAAATCCTCTTCCCATTTTATGCCCCGGCATTGAAAATGGAGAATTTTTTTCTCCTAGGTATCTTTCTATAGCATCAATTATAGGTGTTTTCAATATATCTCCCCCAATTATTTGGATAAACTTTTACTATAAGGATCTTTGTTTAAATATCTTATAGCTATATGTTTTTTTATACAATCCTTATAGTAATTATAAAAATCAGTATTATAATATTTTAAGTTAACCATTTTAATTTCACATTTACTACATATACATCTACCGTTTACTATTATACCATCAGTTAGAGGTTTTCTACATAAGATACATAAACTTCTGCTCATAAAACTCCTCCTTATAATTAAGTTATTCTTAGCTTAAGATGGATTTTCACGAATCTCTCCAACTAAAGCTTAAAAGAACCTATCCAGGAGCATAACTATCATAACTTATAAAAACATTAAAAGTTCAATTCGATATGTTAGTTATTGGATAAAACTCTAACCTAAATTATTACCTTGTACATTATAGTTTATTCACCTATGATTAAAATCTTGAAAAAATAAATCTACAGTTTTAAACATAAATATATTTTATTTTATAGGATATACTAGCTTTATGAGACAGGAAGGAGGGTTAAATATGAAGCAGGAAATAATAACTTATTTATCTACATGCAGGGAAGAATTAATTGATACTGCAAAATATTTATATTTAAATCCAGAAGAAAGCTATAAAGAACATAAATCTTCAAAATACATAATAGATTTACTAAAAAGTCATGGATTTTGTGTTGAAGAGAACTTCTTAGACATAGATACTGCCTTTAAGGCAACTTTAGGTGAAGGACATCCTAAGATATGTTACATATGTGAGTATGATGCCATTCCTGGTGAAGGTCATATAACTGGTCATAACCTTCTTACCACTATGTCATTATGTGGTGCTTTAGGTTTATCTAAAGTTATTGATAAGGTTCAAGGAACCATTGTTGTTCTTGGATGTCCTGGAGAATATTTAGGGGGAGCTAAAATTACTATGTGTAAGCAAGGTGTTTTTAAAGACATAGATCTTGTTTTAATGGCTCATCCCGATATAAAAACTAATGAAAGTGGAACTTCAAGTGCTATTTTGCCTATAAATGTTAAATACTTCAAAGAAGAGGATGGCTTATCTTATCTAAATCCCTCTGCTTATACTCCATTAGATGCTACTCTTTTAACCTTTAACATGCTTAATGCCCTTGAGAAAGGATTCCATAAAGATGCGACAATAAATGGAGTGCTATCTAATGGTGGATATACTCCATTGCTTATTCCAAACGAATGTGAAAGTAGATTTTATATTAGAGGAAAAAATATGTCTATTGCCGAGGAAATAAATAAAAAACTTAAAATTATAGTTGAAAGTATTAGTTCTTTAATGAGTATGGAATATAAAACTACATTTTATGAGCTTCCTTATGATGAACTTATTACAAATTCAACTTTATCCAGAATATTTTCTCATAATTTAAAGGAAAATGGAATTATAAATATAGGTTCCCCTACAAACACTAATGCAGGCCTTAGCCTAGGTAGCGTAAGTCACCTAATTCCATGTATTCACCCTTATATATCTATAGTAGAAGATCAGTCCATAAAATATGCTACTAAAGAATTTACTGAAGCAACTATATCACCTTATGCTCTAGATATAGCCATGAGGGTTGGTAAAACCTTAGCAACTACTGCTCTTGATCTTATAGAAAAACAAGATTTAATAAATGAATCCAAAACAGAACTAATGAAAAAGTAGTCTCTATATTACTTAGAGGCTACTTTTTTATTTACTATCTTAGTTAATTTTGTTATTAAATTTGAGCTTGGCTGAAAATAAAATTTTCTATATGAATTTCCATCTTTATATATACAGCAGCACTCATTAAATCTAGTTAATGAACAAACATAATACTTTGATGATGATATATTTAACTTCCTTTTTAACTCTTTTGACTTTCCTACAAAAACTATATCTTGTAATTTTATATTTTCTTCAATATCTTGATGTCTATCTTTCAATTTATGAATTATAAGTTGATTTGCTATTATTGAGTATTTATATCTAATCTTACATCTTATAAACTCAAAAGCTATAAATGATACTGTTAATAATATAATTAAAGGATTAGTTACGAACCCTATCTTAAAGTCAAAAACCTTAATATTCTCTATTAAATTAGAAACTGTAATCATAAGGCACATCATAATGAATACTCCAATTATTCTAGGTGCCTTTCTTATTTCTACTGTTTCTTTATACATGGTATTCATGAACCAACTTCCTCCTAAAACTAAATATTCTTCTTACCATAGAGATTATACTAGGCTTTTAATCATTTATCTAATCTTAATCTTGTCCTTTAACCTTTAAATTTCTTAATATTAATTATCTATCTTTCATTATCTTATCTTAAACCTATTTATCTCTAAGAATCATCAAATTTCATTTATTTATGATAGTGTATTTCTTACTTTTTTTATTAACTTTATGATTCATGAAAATAATTAATATTTCTCAATGTATCCTCATATAGTTATTATATATAGTTATTAATTTTGAAAGGATATAGTTTATGCTACCTAAAAGAATCAAGCTAGGTGATACTATAGGAATTCTAGCTCCTTCTAGCCCTGAGGACAAAGATAAAATCAACGAAAAACTCACTTATTTAGAAAAATTAGGATTTAAAATCAAAAAAGCTCCTCATCTTTATGATAAATATGGTTACTTAGCTGGAAGAGATGAAGATAGAGCTTCTGACTTTATGGATATGTTTTTAGATAAAGATGTTGATATGATAATGTGTCTTAGAGGTGGCTATGGCAGTATGCGTATGCTCCCTTTAGTTAACTTTAATAAACTTAAATCATGTAATAAAATATTTATAGGTTATAGTGATATAACCCCTATTCTGAATACATTATATTCTAAACTTGGTTTAGTTACCTTTCATGGACCAATGGCTACTACTGATTTTACAGATAATTTCACCCTTGAAAGTCTTTTTAATACTCTAATACACGGTGTAGGCTCTTATGATATATGTAATCCTAGCCATATACCTTTATATTCATATGGTAGCTGTAATACAGAAGGTATATTAGTAGGCGGAAATCTTTCTTTAATATGTAGTACTATAGGAACCCCTTATGAAATTGATACAAATAATAAAATACTATTCATAGAAGAGGTAAAAGAAGATATATATATTATAGATAGGATGCTATGCCAATTAAAACTTAGTGGAAAGCTAAATAGATGTCGTGGTTTTATATTAGGTCAATTTAAAGATTGCGTTCCTTCTAAGGAAGATTCATTCCAACTAGATGAAATATTCTATCAGCATATCTTTTCGTTAAATAAACCTGTTCTATGGAATTTTATGAGTGGTCATGATAACCCTAAGCTTACTCTTCCCATTGGTGCTAAAGTACGATTAGATATTAATTCAAAAAAGATTTCTGTTCTCCATGGTGTTGTAAAATAATAAGGACATAAGTTTTACTTATGTCCTTTTTCTATATAATAACTTATAGTTTCTTTTATTCCTTCTTCTAAAGAATACTGTGGTTTCCATCCACATGCCTCATTTATTTTCTCATAACTCATATAACTATGTAATATATCTCCTGCTCTCTCTTCTCCATATATAGGTTTCATGTCTTTATTTAATATACTACATACCATATTAAACAAATCATCTATAGAAATCTTAGAGTTTGTAGAAACATTATATATTTCATTATCCAACACTGTTAAAGCTTTTATATTAGCTTCTACTACATCCTTAACAAAAACAAAATCCCTTGTTTGCTCTCCATTACCAAATATAGTAGGTACTTGATCTTCAAGTATTCTTTCACAGAATATAGCAACAACGCCACCCTCACCTGTGGAATCCTGTCTTGGTCCATATACATTAGCATATCTCATAATAGTATAGTTTATTCCGTACAAGGCCTTATATACCTTTAAATAATGTTCTAAGGTATGTTTTGTAACCCCATATCCACTCATCATATCTAAAGGATGTTCTTCATCTATTGGAAGATAACTAGGCTCACCAAATATGGCTGCTGATGCCGGATATATAACTTTTTTTACCCCATATAATCTGCAGCATTCTAATAAGTTAAGTGACCCTAGTATATTTATATCCGCATCCTCTATAGGATCATCTACTGACTTAGGCACACTTATTTGAGCTGCATGATGACAAACAACCTCAGGTCTCTCAGTTTCAAATACTTCTTTTAATTTTTTATCTCGTATATCTAAATTATAAACCTTAGCTTTTAAATTTACATTCTCCATTTTCCCATGTGAAAAATTATCTAAAATTACTACATCATGACCATTTTCTATAAATCCATCTACTATGTTAGAACCTATAAATCCTGCTCCCCCTGTTACTAAAACCTTCATATTTTCACTCCATTCTAATATCTAGGCTAATTAAAACATAAGATAATTATAAACTAATTAAATAATAATGCAAATAAAAAAATCTAGTAACAAAGTTACTAGATTTTATGGAGGCGCCACCCGGATTTGAACCGGGGATAAGGGTGTTGCAGACCCGTGCCTTACCACTTGGCTATAGCGCCGTGATGGTGGCTCGAGCAGGAATCGAACCAGCGACACGAGGATTTTCAGTCCTCTGCT
>NZ_JBFNEO010000070.1:0-12540 GCF_040797585.1 Clostridium sp. | reverse complement strand
GGGGATAAATAATAACATAAAATAAAATGAAAGAATTAATGGTTTCGCTTTTAAGAGGAATTTATTTACATAGTTATTTATGAAGATAAAAAATGATGGACTTCTATCATTTCTTCTTAAAGCTCTGTTAGTGATTTCTTGAGATTTAAGAATGTAAGTAAATTTTAAAGAAAGTGGGAATAATAAAGTCTGGAGTATTACTATAATTATTAATTTATCTAGGTTTATCATATAAATCGTTAAAGATTCTTAAAAATTATGAGCTGAAATTAAAGAAATAACTTTAACTAGGAGGATAGTAAAAATTATGAAGAGAAAATTCATGAAGTACATAGTAATTATATTATCTGTTGCAACAATAACCTTTGGTAATATCTTATATGCTGGTGCAAAGTATGAAGATGGAAAGGAAGAAAAGGTTAAAATAGCTATAGTTATTGATGACTTTGGCAATGGAGGAGAAGGAACAGAAGAGATGTTAAATCTAAATATACCCATTACTGCTGCAGTTATGCCCTTTGCACCTTACGGTAGTGAGGAGGCAAGGATGGCTAAGGAAAAGGGGAAAGAAGTAATTATACATATGCCTATGGAACCAGAACAAGGGAAAGCTCATTGGTTAGGGAAAAGGCCGATACTCTCATCTCTTTCAAGTGAAGAGGTTGAAAAGAGAGTTAGAGAAGCTGTGGATGAGGTAAATGTGGCTAAGGGTATGAATAATCACATGGGATCTAAAATAACTAAAGATGAAAGGGTTCTAAGGGAGATATTTAAAATTTTAAAGGAAAAAGATATGTTCTTTCTAGATTCTAAAACCACTGGTAAATCTAAAGTTCCTGAACTTTGCAAGGAAATGGGGATTCCTTATTATGAAAGAGATGTGTTTTTAGATCATGTTCATAGCTTAGAGAATGTAGAAAAACAGATGGAAAATGCTTATAAAATAGCAAGAGAAAAAGGATATGCTGTTATTATAGGTCATGTTGGAGCGCAAGGAGGAAAGATTACTGTCAACGGAATAAAAAATAAGATTGAAAACTTTCAAAAAAGAGGAGTAGAGTTTGTGTTTATATCTCAGATTCAGAAAAAATAAAGTTTTATGCTTCATTTTCTTGCAAAATTTAAAGAGAATGAAGCATTTGAAATTTAACCTTAATATTCTGAAAAAAGAATGATGTTTGTCGAAAATTATTATTGAAATAATATGTATTATAAGACAAATAATATATATAAGTTTAATAAATTATGAAGAATATTAAATGTAAACGTTAAAATATATAAAAATTAGTTGAAAATTATTAAAAATTTATGTAGAATAGAAACATCATAGATTATTGATTATTTTTAGAAAATTTAAAAATAATCAATAATATTAACAAAAATACAAACTAATGAATAATGAAAATTGATGGCTTTCAAAACAACAGTACTTATATATATGAAGGATAATAAATTATTAGCCATTAATTAACATTAAGAAAAATATTTTTTTTTATGTACAAAGGGGGATTAATATGAAGGGAAAAAGGCTACTAAAGATAATTGCAGCGATAGTGATAGGAGCTTCTATGACATTTTCACTAACTGCATGTGGTACAGGCTCCATCGCAGGTGATGACACCTTAGTTGTAGCTCATGGTGCTGATGCTAAAACTTTAGATCCGCATGGAACTAACGACCAGCCATCTTCAAGAGTTTCAAAACAAATTTATGACAGATTAGTTGAGCAGACAGAAGAGATGGAGATAGTACCAGGCCTTGCAAAAGAATGGAAACAGCTAGATAACCTAACATGGGAATTTAAACTTAGAGAAGGAGTTAAATTCCACAATGGAGAAACACTAAAAGCTAGTGATGTAGTTTTCTCTTTAAACAGAATGAAAAATGCTAAGTCAGTATCATCTATTATTTCCAGTGTAGACACTATAACTGCTACTGATGATAGTACAGTAATTATTAAGACAAAAGAACCATTCGCACCACTTCTTGCTCACCTTTCACACACGGCTGCTTCTATATTAAATGAGAAAGCAGTTGAAGAAGCAGGAGAGAATTATGGACAACATCCAGTAGGAACAGGAGCATATAAGTTTGCAAGTTGGGATGCTGGAAGCCAAATTAATCTAGAAAAAAATGAAGACTATTTTGGTGAAAAAGGAAAGATGCCTAAAATTGTATTTAGAAATGTAAAAGAAGGAACTAATAGAACTATAGGACTTGAAACAGGTGAGATAGACATAGCTTATGATATAGAACCTGTAGATACAAAGAGTGTTAGAGAGCATAAACAACTTCAGCTTATTGAAGAGGAATCTTTAAGCTACACTCATATAACAATGAATAATAAAAAAGAACCATTTAATGATCCGAGAGTAAGAAAAGCTATTAACTATGCAGTTGATAAAGATGCTTTAATAGATGCCATACTATACGGCTCTGGAGTTAAAGCAAATGCTCCTATAGGAAAAAATGTTTTTGGTTATACAGATAAAGCAGTAAATTATGACTATGATTTAGAGAAAGCTAAAGAACTTTTAAAGGAAGCAGGACTTGAAAATGGGTTTAAAACAAGTATTTGGACTAATGATAACCCAGTAAGAGTTCAAATAGCTCAGATAATTCAAGCTAACTTAAAAGACGTTGGAATAGATGCTGAAATAATATCTCTTGAATGGGGAACTTTCCTTGAAAGAACCGCTAGAGGAGAGCATGACATGAGTATTGGTGGATGGACAACAGTTACAGGAGATGCAGATTATGCATTATATCCACTATATCACAGTTCACAGCATGGTGGAGCAGGAAATAGAGACTTCTATAGTAATAAGGAAGTTGATAAACTTCTAGAAGATGCAAAGAAATCAATAGATCCTGTAGAAAGAAAAGACTTATATGAAAAGGCTATAATTGCAATAATGGATGACGTTCCTGAATTAGTTCTTTATTATGGAAAGCAAAACGTAGGAGCGAGAAAAGAAGTAGAAGGATTTAAACTTCATCCAGCAGGACATCATAATTTAAGTCAAGTAGAAAAAAAATAGGGAACGGATGAGAAGGGGGATATAAGATGCATAAGTATATATTAAAAAGAATAGCATTTCTTATTCCTGTATTAATAGGAGTTACCTTCCTAGTGTTTACGATACTTTCTTTTACACCAGGAGATCCAGCTCAGTTAATACTTGGAGAACAAGCTACACCAGAGGCGGTGGCAGAGCTTAGAGAAGAAATGGGACTAAATGATCCGTTTATAGTACAATATGGAACATTTTTAAAGAATGCAGTGCAAGGAGACTTCGGAAGATCATATTCTTCAAATAGGGAAGTGTTTAATGAAATATTTCAAAGATTCCCTAATACTATGGTACTTGCATTAGTTGGAGTTGTAGTTTCTATACTTATAGGAATTCCAGTAGGTATAATATCTGCAACAAAACAATACAGCTTTATAGATAGTTTTAGTATGGTAGTTGCCCTTATAGGGGTATCTATGCCAAACTTCTGGTTTGGACTTATGCTTATATTAGTGTTTTCAGTTAATCTTGGACTTTTACCATCAGGGGGATTTGTTGGACTTAAAAGCTTAATACTTCCAGCTATAACCTTAGGTTACAGCTCCTCAGCTATAATAACTCGTATGACGAGATCTTCAATGCTTGAGGTTATAAGACAAGACTTTATAAGAACAGCTAGAGCAAAAGGGGTTAAGGAAAGGAAGGTTATATTAAAGCATGGACTTAAAAATGCCTTAATTCCAATTATAACAGTAGTTGGACTTCAATTTGGAGGACTACTTGGGGGAGCGGTTCTTACAGAAACAGTTTTCTCTTGGCCAGGGGTAGGTACATTACTTGTTGATGCTATAAGACAAAAGGATACACCGATGGTTCTTGCATCTGTTGTATTCCTTGCAACAACATTTAGTATATGTAACTTGCTAGTTGATATACTTTATGCATATGTAGATCCGAGAATAAAATCTCAGTACAGTAAGTAATTATAGCAAAGGAGGATATGTACATGGCGAGTAATAAAAAAAGAAGCCAGTGGGCAGAAGTTTGGAGAAGACTTAAGAGAAATAAGCCTGCGATGATAGGGCTTGCAATACTTACAATATTAATTTTATTAGCGGTATTTGCAGACTTTATCGCTGATTATGATACAGTAGTTATAAAGCAAAATTTACCTGAAAGACTTCAAGGACCAAGTGCAGAACATATATTAGGAACGGATGAATTTGGTCGTGATATATTTGCAAGATTAATTCATGGAGCAAGAGTATCCTTAAGAGTTGGTATTATAGCTGTTGGTATAGCTATAGCAATTGGGGGAACATTAGGAGCTATTGCAGGATATTATGGTGGGGTTTTAGATAACGTAATAATGAGAATTATGGACGTTTTCCTTGCAGTACCAAGTATATTACTTTCAATATCAATAGTATCAGCATTAGGACCTGACCTGATAAATTTAATGATATCTATAGGAATATCTTCGGTGCCTTCTTACGCAAGAATTGTTAGAGCATCAGTGTTATCTATTAGAGATCAAGAATTTGTTGAGGCTGCAAAGGCTATAGGAGCTAATGATACTAGAATTATAATGAAGCATATAATTCCTAATGCTTTAGCGCCAGTTATAGTACAAGCTACTCTAGGAGTTGCAGGTGCAATATTATCAACAGCAGGACTTAGCTTTATAGGGCTTGGAATACAGCCACCAGCTCCGGAATGGGGAGCAATGCTAGCTGGAGGAAGACAGTATCTAAGATATGCATGGCACGTAACTGCTTTTCCAGGAATAGCTATAATGCTTACAATTCTTTCTCTTAACCTTTTAGGTGATGGATTAAGAGATGCATTAGACCCAAGACTTAAGAACTAAGGGGGGATACGCTATGAGTACCAAAGATACTTTAATAAAGATCGATAATCTTCATATAAATTTTGAAACTGTAGACGGTGTTGTGAAAGCAGTTAATGGGGTTAATTTAGAACTGAAAAAGGGTGAGACTTTAGGACTTGTTGGAGAAACAGGAGCAGGTAAGACAACAACTGCCCTTGGAATAATGAGACTAGTACAAACTCCTCCAGGAAAGATAACTAAAGGAACAATTGAATTTGAAGGAAAGAATATATTAGAGCTTTCTGAAGAAGAAATGAGAGGGATAAGAGGTAATAAAATATCTATGATATTCCAAGACCCAATGACCTCCTTAAATCCAGTGGAAACAGTAGGGGATCAGATAGCAGAGGTTATAGAAATTCACCAAGATGTAACTAGAGAAGAGGCTATGAAAAAGGCTGGGGATATGCTTGAGCTTGTTGGTATGCCAAGAGCTAGAGTAAATGATTATCCTCACCAATTCTCAGGTGGTATGAAGCAAAGAGTTGTTATAGCTATAGCTCTTGCATGTAATCCACAATTTTTAATAGCAGATGAACCAACTACAGCTCTTGATGTTACAATTCAGGCACAAGTTCTTGAAATGATGAACAAGCTTAAGAATGATCTTGGAACTTCTATGATGCTTATAACTCATGACCTTGGAGTTGTTGCTCAAGTTTGTGATAAGGTAGCTATAATGTACGGTGGAGAAATAGTAGAGTCCGGTAGTCTTGAAGATTTATTTGAAAATACTAAGCATCCATATACAGAAGGATTATTTGGATCTATTCCAAATCTTGATGAGGATGTAGAGAGATTGTCACCAATAAAGGGACTTATGCCAGATCCTACAAATCTTCCAAGTGGATGTATATTCCATCCAAGATGTCCTTATGCAAAGGATGTTTGTAGCAAAAAGGCGCCAGTTATAACTACTATTAATGATGGACATACTGTAAAGTGTCTAAAGTATGAAGAAGAAACTAAAAAATTATTTTAATTTCACCTAAGGAGGAAAATATTATGAGTGAAAAACTGATAGAAGTTAAAAACCTGAAAAAATACTTTAATACTCCAAAGGGACTTCTTCATGCAGTAGATGATGTAAGCTTTGATATAAATAAAGGGGAAACCTTAGGAGTAGTTGGAGAGTCTGGTTGTGGAAAGTCTACTACAGGTAGAGCACTTTTAAGGCTTTTAGAAGCAACAGATGGAGAAGTTTTATTCCAAGGGGAAAACATATTAAAGTATGATAAGAATAGATTAAGAGATTTAAGACGTGAAATGCAAATAATATTCCAAGACCCATTTGCATCTTTAAATCCAAGAATGACAGTAAGTGAGATAATAGGAGAGCCTCTTATAATACATAAGATGGCTAATTCCAAAGAAGATCAAAATAAAATAGTTAAAAATCTTATGGATACAGTTGGACTTAGTGAAAGACTTGTTAATACTTATCCACATGAACTTGATGGAGGAAGAAGACAAAGAATAGGAATTGCAAGAGCATTATCCTTAAATCCTAAGTTTATAGTATGTGATGAGCCTGTATCTGCACTAGATGTTTCTATACAAGCACAGGTACTTAACCTAATGCAAGATCTTCAAAAAGATCTTGGACTTACTTATATGTTTATAACTCACGATTTATCAGTTGTTAAGCATATATCTAATCATATAGCGGTTATGTATCTTGGAACATTAGTTGAAAAGGCATCTTCTAAGGAATTATTTAAAAATCCTATTCATCCTTATACTCAGGCGTTATTGTCAGCAATACCAGTTCCAAGTATAAGACATAAGAAGGAAAGAGTAATCCTTAAGGGAGAGATAACTTCTCCTATAAATCCAGAACCAGGATGTAGATTTGCAAAGCGTTGTCCATATGCTAAGGATAATTGCTTTAAGGTGTCACCAGAGCTTAAAGAAGTTACTAAGGATCACTTTGTTGCTTGTCACTATTACAAAGAAATAAATAATATGTAATGATAAAAATAAGGTACCCAATTTTGGGTGCCTTATTTTTTTATTCTTATTAATTGTAATAAAAATATGTTACTAATTTCTCTTTCCTTTTGGAAACTAAAGCATCAGTAGAATAAGTGGCTAAAAGTTTTAGGTATAATAATTAGAATTTTAGAATATTATTTCATAAACCCAATTATAAACAATTTATATTAAGGAGGATTTATATGAAGGTAAGAAAATTTCTAAAAATACTAAGTACTATAGCAATAGTAACCTCTATTACTGTGGGACTTACAGCATGTGGAGGAGACAGCAGTGGAGATGGTAATTCTGGAGATTCGATTAAAGATCAAATAGTTGTAGCACAAGGTGCAGATGCAAAGTCATTAGATCCCCACGCAACCAATGACCAGCCTTCATCAAGGGTAACTAAACAGTTATATGATAGGCTAGTAGAGCAGGATGAAGAAATGAAAGTAGTACCAGGTATCGCTAAGGAGTGGAAGCAGATTGATGATTTAACCTGGGAGTTTACCCTTAACACAGGAATTAAATTTCACAATGGAGATACATTAAAAGCTAGTGATGTAGTATTCTCATTAAACAGGATGAAAAGTGAAAAAACTGTTTCTCATATAATTGAAAGTGTAGAGACCGTAACTGCTAAGGATGATAATACAGTAGTTATTAAAACATCAGCACCTTTTGCACCACTTCTAACTCATTTAGCTCACCCAGCATCATCTATATTAAGTGAAAAAGTAGTAAAGGAAAAAGGCGATGACTATGGTCAGCATCCTATAGGAACAGGTCCTTATAAATTCTCTAATTGGGAAGTTGGAAGTAAGATACACCTAGAAAAGCATGATGATTACTTTGGAGAAAAGGCAAAGACAGACAAAATAGTATTTACTAATATAAAGGAAGGTACTAATAGAACTATAGGTCTTGAGACTGGAGAAATAGATTTAGCTTATGATATAGAACCTACAGATACAGCAAGGGTTAAAGATCATGCAAACTTAAAGCTAATTGAAGAAGAAGATTTAAGCTATGCATATATAGGAATGAATACTAAAAAGGAACCTTTTAGTAATGTAAAGGTAAGACAGGCTATAAATTATGCAGTAAACAAGGAATCTATCATAAAAGCAGCTTTATATGGAACTGGAACCATGGCTAAGGCTCCAATAGGAGACAAGGTTTTCGGATATACAGATAAAGCAAAGGGATATCCATATAATTTAGAAAAGGCTAAAGAGCTTATGAAAGAAGCTGGCCTTGAAAATGGGTTTAAAACAACTATATGGACTAATGATAATCCATTAAGAACTCAAATAGCCCAAATAGTTCAAGCGAATTTAAAAGATATAGGAATAGAAGTTGAAATAGTTTCTTTGGAGTGGGGAACCTATCTAGAAAGAACGTCTAAGGGAGAACATGATATGTTCATATTAGGATGGACAACAGTAACTGGTGATGCAGACTATGGTTTATATCCACTTTATCATAGCAAGCAGCATGGTAGTGCAGGAAATAGATCTTTCTATACTAACAAAGAAGTAGATGATTTATTAGATAAAGCTAAGACTAGTACAAATCCAGAAGAAAGAAAAGAATTATATGATAAAGCAGTTACTAAAATAACTGAAGAGGTTCCAGACATAATGCTTTATTATAAGAAGCAAAATGTTGGAATGCAAAAGAAGGTAGAGGGATTTAAGCTAAGTCCAGCTGGACATCATAGCTTAAAAAATGTAACAAGTAGTAAGTAATAAGGAAAAAGGAGGATAGACTATGTATAAATACGTCCTAAAAAGAATAGCCTTTCTTATTCCTGTTTTAATAGGGGTCACTTTTTTAGTGTTTTCTATAATGGCTTTAACACCAGGAGATCCTGCACAGCTTATATTAGGGGAAAAAGCAACTCCTCAGGATGTTAAGGTTCTTAGAGAAGAAATGGGACTAGATGATCCTTTTATAGTACAGTATGGAAGGTTTTTGAAAAATGCAGTAAAAGGGGATTTTGGAAGGTCTTATACATCTAAGAGAATGGTATTTAATGAGATATTCCAAAGATTTCCTAACACCTTAGTTCTTGCATTAATAGGCGTTGTAGTGTCTATCCTCATAGGTATACCTGTGGGGATAATATCTGCAACAAAGCAATATAGTCTTGTTGATAGCATTTGTATGGTACTTGCACTTATAGGAGTTTCTATGCCTAACTTCTGGTTTGGACTTATGCTTATATTAGTTTTTTCTGTTAACTTAGGAGTTTTACCCTCAGGGGGGTTTATGGGACTTAAGAGTTTAATTTTACCAGCTATAACTTTAGGATATAGTTCTTCAGCTATAATAACACGTATGACAAGATCTTCAATGCTTGAGGTTATAAGACAAGATTTTATAAGAACAGCTAGAGCAAAAGGTGTAAAGGAAAATAAGGTTATATTAAAACATGGTCTTAAAAATGCTTTGATTCCAATTATAACAATAGTTGGATTGCAATTTGGAGGATTACTTGGAGGAGCAGTTCTTACAGAAACAGTTTTCTCTTGGCCCGGAGTAGGAACTCTTCTTGTTGATGCAATAAGACAAAAGGATACCCCTATGGTTCTTGCATCAGTTGTATTTTTAGCTACAACCTTTAGTGTATGTAACTTACTAGTTGATATACTCTATGCTTATGTAGATCCTAGAATAAAATCTCAATACCATAAATAGGAGGGGAAGGGCTATGAGTAGTAACAAAAAAAGAAGTCAATGGGGTGAAGTGTGGAGAAGACTAAAGAGAAATAGGCCGGCTATGATTGGTCTTATAGTAATCTGTTTATTAATTATACTGGCAGTTATGGCAGGATATATAGCAGATTATGATAATGTGGTAGTAAAACAAAATCTCGAAGAAAGACTTCAAGGTCCAAGTTCAAAATATATATTAGGTACAGACGAGTTCGGACGTGATATATTTGGAAGACTTATTCATGGAGCTAGAGTATCCCTTAGAGTTGGTATTTTGGCAGTTGGTATAGCCATAGTTATAGGGGGAGCGCTAGGGGCTATAGCAGGATATTATGGTGGTATATTAGATAATATAATCATGAGAATTATGGATGTTTTTCTTGCTGTACCAAGTATACTTCTTGCTATATCTATAGTATCAGCTTTAGGTACAAACCTATTTAATCTTATGTTATCTATAGGTATATCATCTGTACCTTCCTATGCAAGAATAGTTAGGGCATCAGTACTTTCTATTAGGGAACAAGAATTTATAGAAGCTGCTAAGGCTATAGGGGCTAACGATGTGAGACTAGTTATGAGACATATAATTCCAAACTCTTTAGCACCGGTTATAGTACAAGCAACCCTAGGAGTTGCTGGGGCTATATTGTCAACGGCAGGACTTAGTTTTATAGGTCTTGGAATACAACCGCCAGATCCAGAGTGGGGGGCTATGTTAGCAGGAGGAAGACAGTACTTAAGAGATGCATGGCATGTAACAACCTTCCCAGGAATAGCTATAATGATTACAATTCTATCCCTAAATTTATTAGGGGATGGACTTAGAGATGCCTTGGACCCAAGACTTAAGAACTAGGGAGGGGTAAAGTATGAGTAATAAGAATGATTTAATAAAAGTAGAGGATCTTCAAATTGTTTTTCAGACTGTAGATGGTACCGTTAATGCAGTTAATGGAGTTAACTTAGAATTAAAGGTGGGAGAAACCCTAGGGCTTGTAGGAGAAACAGGGGCGGGAAAAACTACAACTGCCCTTGGAATTATGAGATTAGTACAAACGCCACCGGGAAAAATAGTAAATGGAACTATAGAGTTTAGCGGAAGAAATCTTTTAGAGCTTTCAGAAGAAGAAATGAGAACCATAAGAGGGAACGATATATCTATGATATTTCAGGATCCTATGACTTCCTTAAATCCGGTAGAAACAGTAGGAGATCAGATATCTGAGGTTATTGAAATTCACCAAAACATTGGAAAAGAAGAGTCTATAAAAAAGGCAGGAGATATGCTAGAGCTCGTTGGTATACAGAGAACTAGAATTAATGACTATCCACATCAGTTTTCAGGTGGAATGAAACAAAGGGTGGTTATAGCCATAGCTCTTGCTTGTAATCCAAAGCTTTTAATAGCAGATGAACCAACCACTGCGCTTGATGTTACCATTCAGGCACAAGTTCTCGAAATGATGAATAAATTAAAAAAGAATTTTGGGACATCAATGCTTCTTATAACCCATGATCTTGGAGTAGTGGCAGAGGTTTGTGATAAGGTTGCCATAATGTATGGGGGTAAGATTGTAGAATCAGGTAGTCTTTATAATATATTTGAAAATACAAAACATCCTTATACGGAAGGCCTCTTTGGATCAATTCCAAACATGGATGAACAGGTTGATAGATTATCTCCAATAAAGGGGCTTATGCCAGATCCTACAAATCTTCCAAGTGGATGTACTTTCCACCCTAGATGTCCTTATGCCAAGGATGTATGTAAAGATAATGTTCCTAAATCCACAGTAATAGAAGGGGGACATACTGTCAGATGTCTTAAGTATGAAGAAGACACTATGAAATTCTTTTTACCTAAGGAGGAGAACCATGAGTAAAGTTTTAATAGAAGTTAAAAACTTAAAAAAGTATTTTAAGACTCCAAAGGGACTTCTTCATGCAGTAGATGATGTAAGTTTTAATATAAATAATGGAGAAACCCTTGGGATTGTTGGAGAGTCTGGGTGCGGCAAATCTACTACAGGAAGAGTCATACTTAGGCTTTTAGAAGCAACTGGTGGAGAGGTTGTTTTTAATGGAGAAGATGTATTAAGTTGTAATAAAGGAAGACTTAGAGAGCTAAGACGTGAAATGCAGATTATTTTTCAGGATCCATTTGCATCATTAAATCCAAGAATGACAATAAGTGAAACCATCGCAGAGCCATTAATAATACACAAGATGACTAAATCTAAGGAAGAACTTAATAAGAGAGTTAAATCTCTTATGGATACTGTGGGGCTTAGTGAAAGGTTAGTTAACACCTACCCTCATGAGCTAGATGGAGGTAGAAGGCAAAGAATAGGAATTGCGAGAGCTTTATCTTTAAATCCTAAGTTTATAGTATGCGATGAACCAGTATCTGCTTTAGATGTTTCTATTCAAGCTCAAGTATTAAATTTAATGCAAGATCTACAAAAGGATTTAGGACTTACTTATATGTTTATTACTCATGATTTATCTGTAGTTAAGCATATATCAAATGATATTTGTGTTATGTATCTTGGGAATTTAGTTGAGAAGGCAGGGTCAAGGGAGCTATTTAAAGAACCATTACATCCTTATACAAAGGCATTACTATCAGCTATACCAGTTCCAAGTATAAAGCATAGAAGAGAGAGAGTAATACTAAAGGGAGAGATATCATCACCTATAAATCCTAAACCTGGCTGTAGATTTGCACAGCGTTGTCCTTATGCTAAGGAGGAATGTTTTAAGGTGTCACCAGAGTTTAAAGAGGTTAAGGACAATCATTTTGTTGCTTGTCACTATTATAAAGAAATAAATAATATGTAATCATACTAAAAAAAGCTATGGATTAATCCATAGCTTTTTGGTTGCGGGAGCAGGACTTGAACCTACGACCTTCGGGTTATGAGCCCGACGAGC
>NZ_JBFNEO010000069.1:0-12558 GCF_040797585.1 Clostridium sp. | reverse complement strand
CTTAAACCAATATGTAGTGATCTTTCTACAATTAATAAAGAGGATACTTATTAAGATTGTAGAAAATTATATAGAGTAATAGTAAATTTGGGAATTTATATTTTAATTAAGGTGGTTATTATATGATGGGGGAAAATAAGGAGCTACTAATAAAAAAATCCCATGAGAGATCTGAGAAATATGGAGTTTTAAGGGAGAGTAGTTACTCTAAAAAAATACTTTATGGAAATCAAGTTAATGAGATTTTAAATCGTAATAAAGAGTTTATAGAGATATCAAAATACTATATAGATATGTTACATTCTGCTCTAAATAATGATGAATTTATAATAGCACTAACAGATAAGGAAGGATGCATTTTATACATTAAAGGGGATCGTAATATATCTGAAGATTTTAAAAAGATAAATTTGGTAGTGGGAGCTTATATGGATGAAGGAAGCATAGGTACTAATGCAATGGGGACTGCTATAAAGGAAGATGAGGCAGTCCAAATAACAGCTAAGGAACATTATATAAATATGTTTCAAGATTTTACTTGTTCTGCTGCACCTATCCACGATACTAGGGGGAGAGTTATAGGTACTTTAAACTTAACTGGAAAATATAAAAATAGTCATCCCCATACCTTAGGACTTATTATATTTGTGGTGAAGGCCATTGAAAATGAATTATATAAACATAAAACAAGGATCATACTTAATGAAGCCTATAGTTATATGGAAAGTGTTATAGATAATGTAGATAAAGGGTTGATGATTGTAGATATAAAAGGGACAATAAAAAACATAAATAATTTAGGGCTTAAAATCTTTGATAAAGAGAAGGATTCAATTATTGATAAGACCATAGAATCTATAATACCTAATTGGGGTAGTGTATTTGAATATTTTGGAAAAGGGAATGAAATGTACATTAAGGAGATTAAGTTTAAGCATAATAGTAAATATAAGACTCTATTAAATTTTAAGCCAGTAAGACTTAAGGATAAAATTATTGGAATGGTCATAATACTTTCTAATGAAAAAGAAGCAAATAACAACTTTAAGAATACCACAGGAGCTTTTTATACCTTTGAAGATATTATAGGAAATAGTGCTGCTATAAAAAATGTTATAACTAATTGTAAGATAATATCCAATAGTCCATCCACTGTACTTATAGAGGGAGAAAGTGGTACAGGAAAAGAGGTTTTAGCCCAATCCATGCATAATTATAGTCATAGAAAAAATAATAAATTTATAGCTATAAACTGTGGTGCTATACCAGAGAATATAATAGAGAGTGAATTATTTGGATATGAGGAAGGAACTTTTACAGGGGGACTTAAGGGAGGAAAGAAAGGAAAGTTTGAGTCAGCTAATGGAGGAACCTTATTTTTAGATGAAATAGGTGAAATGCCTCTAGAGATGCAGGTTAAGCTCCTTAGGGTTCTTCAGGAGGGAAGAGTTACAAGACTTGGAGGTAGTAGAGAGATACCTATAGATATTAGAATAATAGCTGCAACTAACAAAGATTTAAAGAAAGAAATAAAAGAAGGGAAATTTAGGGAAGATCTATATTATAGAATCAGTGTAATTCCAATAAGATTACCTCCCCTTAGAGAGAGAAGGGGAGATACACCTATTCTTATAGATTACTTTCTAAGAATAAAGGCATTTAAGTTAAATAAATGTATTCCCAATATGGAGAAAAAAATGCTAGACAAGCTTATAAACTATAAATGGCCAGGTAACATAAGAGAATTAGAGAATACTATTGAGAATTTAGTTAATCTTCAAGGGGATATGTCTTTTAATTTATTTGAAGAAGAATCCTTAATTAATATAAAAGAAGAAGAAACAAAGAAACTCGATTTAGAAAATCATATAGAATCCCTTGATGATATGGAAAAGTTTCTAATAACAAGAACCCTTAGAGAGTACAAGGGTAATATAACTAAGACCTCAAAAAAATTAGGTGTAAGTAGAAATACTTTATATAGTAAGATTAAAAAATTTAATATAGAATTGTGAAAAAAATGAACAGTGTCCTATAAATGAACAAAAATAATATAAAAAAGTTCAATTATAGGACACTATATTTTGGGGTAAAGTTATTTTTTTCACATACAAATAGGGATAGAGAAGATTTTGGAAAGAAGTATATAATTGGCACTATAATTGCTGAATTATATATTAAGTAGGTTAAATAGGGGTTATATTAAGTTATTAACTTAATAGGTAGAATAGGGTGAGGAATATATCTATTATTAATTACTTATATAACATAAGTAAAATTGATAATTTTTAAACAATATAGAATTATAAGTTTTACTTACCTACCATTTAAAAAGTAAATTAATATAACTTAGGGGGAATGACTTTATGGCACGTTTTACATTACCAAGAGACATTTATCATGGAGAGGGAGCTTTAGAAGTCTTAAAAACCATTAAAGGAAAGAGAGCAATTATAGTTGTAGGCGGAGGATCAATGAAGAGATTTGGCTTCCTGGACAAGGTTCAAAATTATCTAGAGGAAGCAGGAATGGAAACCATGTTATTTGAAGGTGTTGAACCAGATCCATCCGTAGAAACTGTTATGAAGGGCGCAGAAGAGATGAGAAAATTCCAGCCAGACTGGATAGTTGCAATGGGTGGGGGATCACCAATAGATGCAGCTAAGGCTATGTGGATTTTTTATGAGTATCCTGAGTTTACTTTTGAAAAGGCAGTAATACCTTTTGGACTACCAGACCTTAGACAAAAAGCAAAATTTATAGCTATACCATCAACTAGCGGTACAGCTACAGAGGTTACTGCATTTTCAGTAATAACTGATTACAAGGCTAAGATAAAATACCCATTGGCTGATTTTAATATTACTCCAGATATTGCCATAGTTGATCCATATCTTGCACAAACTATGCCAGAAACTCTAGTAGCTTATACAGGAATGGATGCTCTAACTCATGCTATTGAAGCATATACAGCTTCATTAAGGTCAAATTTTTCAGATCCACTAGCATTAAAGGCCATAGTAATGGTTAAAGATAATTTAATAAATTCTTTTAAGGGAGATGTAAATGCGAGAAATCTAATGCATGAGGCTCAATGCCTTGCAGGCATGGCGTTTTCTAATGCTTTACTTGGAATAGTTCATTCCATGGCTCATAAAGTGGGAGCAGTATTCCATATTCCCCATGGATGTGCTAATGCTATATTCTTGCCTTATGTAATAGAGTATAATAGGAAAAAGTGTGAAGATAGATATGGAGATATAGCTAGGGCTTTAGGTTTAGAGGGAGAGAATGATAAAGAGCTTACAGACTCTTTAATTGAGGCTATAAATGATATGAATAGAAGTTTAAATATACCTTATACAATGAAGGAATATGGAGTTAATGAAGAAGACTTTAAAAATAATCTTAAATTTATAGCACATAATGCAGTTTTAGATCCTTGCACTGGGTCTAATCCAAGAGAAATAGATGATAATAACATGGAAAAAGTATTTAAGTGTGCTTATTATGGAGATAAGGTGGATTTTTAAGAATTTATGTTTTAAAAGATATATAAGTAAGCTTAGATATCCTAGTGATAGAAGTAAATATCCACATTCTAATAAGTGTGCCTTGTTCTATACATAATTAATATTTTTATATAGGATAAGGACAATGGTTTATTTACTTAAATTGGATTCTTGATAATTATTTTTAGTTAAGAGGATTTTTATAAGAATATAAAAATAAGGTACATGGGAAGGATAAAATTTAATATCCATGTACCTTATAATATCTAAGGCTAATTATTGTGATTATGTATATTTTTATTATCTAAAGATGATTTTAATATGAGCATAAACCATATAAATTAAATGAATAAATTAAATTTATAATTAATAAGGATTAATGATAAAGAGATTAGAGGGTTATATAAAAAATGAATTATATATACAATATAGGAATATTATATATATGAACCACATGACAATTGAAACTGAATGGTAAGCTATCATTACTTAAGGCTTATTCAAAGATTGAGTTTGGATGTGGTTTATCTATGGATACTATTTGAAAATTAAATAATAGCAATACTTCTTTAAATTCAAGGTAAATAAGGCGGTAGAGGTTAAATAATTTTTAATAATCAGTGGAAACGATTTACAATCAAGTAGAAGATAATTATAATAATAGTTAGAATATTATAAACATTATGCATATTGGTTAAATAAAAGTTATAAAGCAACAAATAAATCATATAGGTAGCAACATATGAGATAATTATCCAATAATCTACAATATTATTTAAATATTCTGAAGAATTAGAATATAAAATGGAGGTAGAACAATGGAAAATTTAAAAACTACCCCCCTAATAGGGGAGTATGAAAGATATGGAGGCAAAGTAGTTGACTTTGCTGGATATGCTCTTCCTATACAGTTCAAGGGAATACTCAATGAACATGAGGCTGTACGTGAGAGGGCAGGACTTTTTGATGTATCTCACATGGGTGAGATAACTGTAAAAGGAAAAGATGCTGAAAAGTTTGTACAATATCTTATGACAAATGATATTGAGGCATTGAAGGAAAATGATGTTGTTTACACCTTTATGTGCAATTTCAATGGAGGAGTTGTAGATGATTTATTAGTTTATAAGTTCTCTAAGGAATATTATTATTTAGTTGTTAATGCTAGCAATAAGGATAAGGATTTTAAATGGATAGTAGAAAATAAAGGAAACTATGATGTTGAACTTAAGGATATATCAGAGGAAGTAGCACAACTAGCTCTTCAAGGTCCTAAAGCTCAAGAGATTCTGCAAAAGTTAGTATCCTTTGATCTATCAGAAATAAAGTTCTTTAAGTTTAGAGATGAAGTATTAATAGATGGGAAAAAGTGTTTAGCTTCAAGAACTGGATATACAGGAGAAGATGGTTTTGAAATATATTGCAATCCAGAGGATGCAAAAGATCTTTGGCATAAAATATTAGAAGTAGGAAAAGAAGAGGGTGCTGAACCTATAGGTCTTGGAGCAAGAGATACTTTAAGATTTGAAGCTACGCTTCCACTTTATGGTAATGAAATGGATGAGAATATAACTCCTCTTGAAATGGGCTTTGGATTCTTTGTAAAACTAAACAATGGAGATTTTATAGGAAAAGATGTTTTAGTTAAACAAAAAGAAGATGGGGTAACAAGAAAGCTTGTAGGCTTTGAAGTTCTAGACAAAGGAGTAGCAAGACATGGTTATCCAGTAGTTAAGGATGGAAAAGAGATAGGACATGTTACCACTGGATATATGTCACCTACTTTAAATAAGACTATAGGATTTGCTTTTGTAGATGCTAATTATTCTGCATTAGGCACTGATTTATCAATAAAGGTAAGAAATAGAGAATTAAAAGCGGTGATTATTAATAAAAAATTTTATGATAAAAAAACAAAAAAATAGGAGGGTTTTATAATGGCAGTTTTAGAAAATCTATTATACACTAACGATCATGAATGGATAAAGGTAGAAGGAAATAAGGCATATATAGGGGTTACAGATCATGCACAAAAATTACTTGGAGATATAGTTTATGTTGAATTACCAGAGGTAGATACTGAGTTCTCAAAGGGCGATGTTTTAGGGGTAATTGAATCTGTAAAGGCAGCAGCAGATATATATATTGCTATAGGTGGTAAGGTTTTAGAAATAAATGAAGATTTAGTGGATAATCCTTCAGCTATAAATGAAGCAGCATATGATAATTGGATGATAGCAGTTGAAATTCAAGATGAAAGTGAATTAAATGAATTATTAAGTCCAAAGGCTTATGAAGAATTATGTAATGAGGAGGAATAATATGTTTCCTTATATACCAAATACAGAAAAGGAAGTAGAGAAGATTTTAAACTTTCTATCTATAGAGTCTATAGACAAGCTTTTTAATCACATTCCAAATCAGGTTAAGTTAAATAGAGAGCTGAATATTGAAAAAGGGTTATCAGAACTTGAAGTTGAGAAGAGAATGAAGGATTTAGCAGGAAAGAACAAGTCCATAGAGGATTTAACTTGCTTCTTAGGAGCAGGAAGTTATGATCACTATGTTCCTTCTATAATAAAGCATCTAATATTAAGAGGGGAATTCTTTACAGCATATACTCCTTATCAACCAGAACTAAGCCAAGGAACCCTTCAAAGTATATTTGAGTATCAAAGTATGATGTGTAGTTTGACAGGAATGGAAGTTTCTAACTCTGCTATGTATGACGGAGCTACAGCTACTGTAGAAGCAGCTACTATGGCAATAGAGAATACAAAGAGAAAGACCATAGTAGTATCATCAACTGTAAATCCAGAGACAAGAGCAGTTTTAAAAACTTACCTAAAATATAAGGGATATAATTTAGTTGAAATTGAAAGTAATGAAGGTGTTACAGATTTAGAAAAGCTAAAGGCTTCCTTAAATAAAGAAGTAGCAGCAGTGGTAATACAAACTCCTAATTTCTTTGGAGTTATAGAAGAGGCTGATGAAATAGTTAAAGCTATTCATGAAAATAAATCTCTTTTCATAATGAATGTGGATCCATTATCTCTTGGAATATTAAAAAGCCCTGGAGAAATAGGTGCAGATATAGTTGTGGGAGATGGTCAGTGTCTTGGAGCTAATATGAGCTTTGGAGGACCAGGCCTTGGTTTCTTAAATACCACAAAGAAGCTTATGAGAAAGATGCCTGGAAGAATTGCAGGACAAACTGATGATGGACATGGAAATAGAGGATTCGTTCTAACTCTTCAGGCAAGAGAGCAACATATAAGAAGAGAAAAAGCAACCTCTAACATATGTTCAGATCAAACCTTAGTTTCAATAGGAGCTGCTATATACATGGCTACTCTTGGAAAGAAAGGTATTAGAGAGGTAGCGCTTCAGTGTTTAAATAAGTCTCACTATGCTTACGAGGAATTAACTAAGAGTGGAAAATATAAGAAGGTATTTAATAAACCTTTCTTTAAGGAATTTGTTATAAAGTCAGACAATTGTCCTTGTGATATAAACAATAAATTATTAGAAAATAATATCTTAGGTGGATATAACTTAGGAAAGACTTACCCTGAATATAAAGATTCTATGATGCTTTGCGTTACTGAAAAGAGAACTAAGGAAGATATTGATAAATTAGTTAAGGTCATGGAGGAGATATAATGAAGGATTATAATAAAATTATCTTTGAGCTTTCCACTGAGGGTAGAGTTGGATATAAGCTTCCTGAGTTAGACGTACCAGAAGTTAATTTAGAAGATGTTCTTCCTAAAAATATCATAAGAGAAGATGAACTTAATCTTCCAGAGGTGAGTGAGGTAGATGTTATAAGACACTACACAGCTTTATCCAATAAAAATTATTGTGTTGATAAGGGATTTTATCCATTAGGTTCTTGTACAATGAAATATAATCCAAGAATAAATGAAGATATGGCAGCTTTAGCAGGGTTTAGTAAAATCCATCCACATCAGAAGGAAGATAGTGTTCAAGGAGCTCTAAGTCTTATGTACGATCTTTCAGAAAGACTTTCAGAAATTACAGGGATGGATGACTTTACTCTTCAACCAGCAGCAGGAGCTCATGGAGAACTCACAGGGCTTTTACTTATAAAAGCTTACCATGAGGATAGAGGAGATTTTAAGAGAACCAAAATAATAGTTCCAGATTCTGCTCATGGAACTAATCCAGCTAGTGCAGCAGTTGCAGGTTTTGATGTGGTAGAGATTAAGTCTTTAGAAGATGGATCTGTATCCATTGAGGAACTTAAAAAGGTATTAAACGATGAGATAGCAGGACTTATGTTAACAAATCCAAGTACCTTAGGGCTGTTTGAAAAGGATATAAAGGAAATAAGTGATTTAGTTCATGAAGCTGGTGGACTCTTATATTATGATGGCGCTAATTTAAATGCTATTATGGGAATAGCAAGACCAGGAGATATGGGATTTGATGTATGTCACTTAAATCTTCATAAAACTTTCTCTACTCCTCACGGTGGTGGAGGACCGGGAGCTGCACCAGTTGGAGTATGTAAAAGACTTTCTAAGTTCCTTCCAGTGCCTATGATTAAAAAGGAGGAAAATAAGTTCACATTAGACTATGATAGAAAAGATTCTATAGGAAGAATAAGAAGCTTCTATGGTAACTTTGGAGTTTTAGTTAGAGCTTATACCTATATTTTAACCATGGGAAGTGATGGGCTAAAGAAAGCTTCAGAAAATGCAGTGTTAAATGCTAACTATATAAAAGAATCCTTAAAGGATCACTATAAGGTTGCTATAGATGAGATATGTCAGCATGAGGTTATATTTGCTGGACTTAAGGATAACCCAAATAAAATATCAACTCTAGATGTGGCAAAGAGGTTAATAGATTATGGAGTTCACCCTCCAACAGTTTACTTCCCATTAATAGTTGAGGAAGCTTTAATGGTAGAGCCAACTGAAACAGAAAGTCTAGAGACTATTGATAACTTTATAGAAGTTATGAAAAAAATAGCTGAAGAAGCTAAGGAAAATCCAGAGTTATTACATGATGCACCTTATAATTCACCAGTAAGAAGATTAGATCAGGTTAAGGCTGCAAGAAATCCAGTATTAAAGTGGTAGTAAATAAAGGTGTGGCTTAGGTCACACCTTTTATACTTATGAAGGTTTTAAGATAAGTAGGGTAGAGATAGTTAATAATATATATTAATAAATATATTGGAGGGGCAAAATGAAGGATATAATTGTTTTAGGTGGAGGGCCAGGTGGATATGTGGCGGCTATAAGAGCAGCACAGCTTGGAGCAAGTGTAGCTGTTGTGGAGAGAGATAGTTTTGGAGGTACATGCCTTAATAGAGGATGTATTCCAACAAAAACTATATATAGAACTGCAGAGATTTTAAATATATTAAAACATATAGAGGATTTTGGTATAAGTGTTAAGGACTATGGAATAGATGTAAGTAAGGTACAGAAAAGAAAAAGAGAGATAATAAGTTCCTTAGTGGGAGGAATAGAAAAGCTTCTAAAGGGTAATGGAGTAGAAATAATAAGAGGAAATGGTACTATAATTGATAAAAATACCATTAAGGTTGACACTAAGGATGGAGAGGTTACCCTTGAAGGAAAGAATATCATTATAGCTACTGGATCAAAGGCTGAAATTCCGAGTATTAAGGGCATTGATAATAAAAAAGTAGTAACAAGTGATGAAATATTAGAGTTTACTGAAGTTCCTAAAAGACTAGTTGTTCTAGGCGGAGGGGTTATAGGAATGGAGTTCGCTAGTATATTTAACTCTATGGGAAGCAAGGTCACTGTTATAGTGGCTAGGGATTCCATTCTTTATGATGTAGATAGAGAGATAAGTAAAAGGTATACTGCTATGGCTAAGAAATCAGGAATAGAAATACTTACCTTAACCTCTGTAAAGGAAATAGAGGGAGAAGAGACCATAAAAGTAATATGTGAAGGTAAAAAAGGCGAAATTGTTGTAGAGGCAGATTTAGTTCTAGCAGCTAAAGGTAGAAGGGCAAGCTATGATGGAGTGGATATTGAAGCACTAGGTATAGAACTTAACAGAAAGAGTATAAAGGTAGATGAAAGCTATGAAACTTCTGCAAAGGGAATATATGCTATAGGAGATGTTAATGGAATATCTCTTCTTGCCCATGCAGCCTCTCATCAAGGAGTAGAAGCGGTGGAGCATATTCTTTTAGGTAAAGAGTGTCATAAATCAGTAATTCCAAGCTGTATATTTACTTTCCCAGAAATAGCAGTGGTAGGACTTACTGAGGAGGAGGCAAAGGAGACTGGAATAGCATATAAAAAGAATAAGTTCTTATTTGGAGCTAATGGTAAAGCCTTGGCTTTAGGAGAAGGAGAAGGATTTGTAAAAGCTATAAGTGATGAAAATAATAAACTTATAGGAATTCATATTATGGGACCTCATGCCTCAGATTTAATCTTAGAGGCAACCATAGCTGTGGAGAAATCTATGACTGTATCTGATTTAAAAGAGGTAGTGCATAGTCACCCAACTTTAGGAGAAGCTCTTCATGAGGCAATATTAGGATTAAATAAGGAAGCTATCCATAGTATAAATAAGTAAAAAAATAAACTGTAGCAGAGACACATATTTGCTACAGTTTATATTGTATTATGATAAATAAAAATAATAGGGAGCAATACTTATGAATATAGGTTTATTTATATTCATATTAGTGAGACATACTTATAGGAGCTATTTATAATAACCTAATAAAATAATTATATAAAAAACAAGAGTTAGTACCTTAATGTACTAACTCCTATTTTTATTCATAAGATTTTATATCTTTATATATATAGTCTAACATATGGCCTTTAGTTTCATTTATATCATATACTTCATACCAAAGTCCATCATCTAAGATTTTTCCCTCATAGTAGCCTTCTTGTGGGAAGCGGTTTTGCTCAAAGGAATAGTTAATACTTCCACTGGATAGACTTATAATTTCAGAGGAGGTTAAGCTAGTCTTTATATAAGGTAACACCTCATCTATTAAAGAGTTAAGCTCTATAAGACTTAGGCTTGTAACTTTTTTAAACATTTCTTCAAGAACATTTCTTTGTCTGTCAGTTCTCTCTAAATCTCCATTTCCAACATATCTTATTCTACAATATGCAAGAGCTTGTATACCACTTAAATGTTGCATTCCAGTACCAGGAATAAGTTCATAAGGTTCACCAGTTCTTTTGGCAGAGTCTTTTATATATTGATTAACCATCTTAAGCTCATAATCTTTAATATTCATATCTATTCCCCCCATGGCATCAATAATCTTAGGAAGGGTAGAGAAGTCAACCATTATAAAGTCTTCTATGTTAAGACCAAAGTTTTTATTAAGGGTTTTAACAGCAAGTTGTGGACCACCATAGGCATAAGCATGATTAAGCTTAGTCTTGCCGTGACCATCTACAGGTACATAAGAATCACGAAGAATAGAAGTTAGCTTTAGCTTACTACGAGACTTATCTATGGTGAGCACCATGGTGGAATCAGATCTACCAAAGGCCTCATTTTCACTTTTATCTACACCAAAGAGGGCTATGTTTATTATATCATTAGAAGTTTTTTCTCCATCTATACCTAAAGCTTCTTTAGATGTATCAAGATCCACAGTGTTAATTTTACTTATTTTACTATGGACTATATAGTAAGCAGCTCCAATAGATATTAAAATTAATGCTATAAGAGAGGATACTATAATTTTAAATTTCTTTTTAGATTTTTTATTTTTTTTCTTTCTATTTACTCGTTTTTTTGAGTCATCGCTCATAAGAACAACTCCTTTTAATAATGGTAAGTATAATACATTTTTAAGACTATCACTTAATTATATAAAGCTATATATTTAAGCAGGTTACAAAAAATCTACGATAAGATGAAATTTTACAAAACATTTTGCACTAAAGTTCACAATGAGTTTAAAATATCAAATTTAACATATAACACTTAAAAAAGTAAAATTATGATTTTAGTATATAACATAATTGCTTAAACTATGAAAATAAATAAAAAAGGGACAGATTTATATGATAAACATAAATCAATCCCTTATTTTCATTGATTTTCAATTTTATTAATGGTTACATAGTAGCTTCCATTAGGAGAATGAACCTGTACTTTTTCATTTAGTCTATGCTTATAAATGGCTTTTCCAAGAGGAGACTCTATACTTATTCTATTCTCTAATGGATCTGCATCTATAGTTGTTACTATTAAAAATTTTTCAATTTCGTCATCTTCAAATTTTATATATACAGTTTTTCCTATACCTACCTGGTCTTCAGAAGTTGTATCATCAATTAGAATAGAAGTTTTAATCATCCTCTCAAGAAATCTTATTCTACTTTCATTTCGAGCTCTATCTCTTTTAGCAGCCTTATACTCAAAATTTTCACTTAAATCCCCATGAGCTCTAGCTTCTTTTAAGTCTCCATTTATAGCTTTTCTGGTTACCACTTTACGGTATTCTATTTCATCTTCAAGCTTTTTTATGGATTCCTTAGTAAGGTAATTATACATATTAAAGCACCTCTTTTCTAAGAATATTTTTATACTATAACATATATAAGTTTTAACTAAACTTATGTATGGATTAAAGATTTATTTTAGATATTATCAAAATCATTATAGTAT
Organism: Clostridium sp.; assembly: GCF_040797585.1. GTDB lineage: Bacteria > Bacillota > Clostridia > Clostridiales > Clostridiaceae > Clostridium_Z. Next base: position 373 of record NZ_JBFNEO010000069.1, on the reverse strand, counting down.
ACATGGGAGTAAGATACAATAATTGTTAAAAGTAAATTGTTTTTTTATATGAAGCTTTTATTTGATTGCTACTAGCTTGTACACCCTCATCCTCTTAAAAGGTCTGATGTTACAGTTACTACGTCCTAGATTAACTCATCTAACCTTAAGATGGTGGAAAGAACACCATCTTAAAAGATTTGTTCTATAAGAGGATAACTGAGCTAAAAAATATATATGGATAAGCTTCCCCTTAGTTAATATACATGATTCTTAATATAAAGGAAAGAATATAGCTATAAAGCATATTAAATACTATATTTTTATTAGTTTGTGAGAATATTATTTATTAGATATAAAAAATGAGGAGGTTATAGCTATGAAAGTAAAAAGT
>NZ_JBFNEO010000068.1:0-12972 GCF_040797585.1 Clostridium sp. | reverse complement strand
TGTTAGGTATTGTAGATAAGAATAAAAATAATATATTTACTATATTAGATGAGAATATGAAGGTTTTAGGTGTAATATATGAATATGAAGTAATTGAAACCCTTAAGTTATATGGAAATATGTCTATTGAAGAATATATGATAAAAAGGGATAAAAAAGCCATGGAATAAAATTTCCATGGCTTTTCATTTACAAATCATAGGTTTATTCTTATAATTATATCTTAGAATGTAAATTAAAAGAACTATGTCCTTGGGAGGAAAATTTAATGAAGATAAACTTAGATGATATTTTATTTAGAGTTGAAAAGCCCGCTAGATACACAGGAGGAGAGTTAAATTCTATATATAAAGACCTATGCAAAGAACATATAAGATTTGCATTCTGCTTTCCAGATACTTATGAGGTGGGAATGGCCCACTTAGGAAGCAGAATATTATATCATACCCTAAATAAAAGGGAAGATACATATTGTGAAAGATGCTTTGCTCCATGGCCAGACATGGAAAAACTATTAAGGGAAAAAAACATACCTCTTTTTACATTAGAAACTAAAGACTCTTTGAAAGAATTTGATTTTCTTGGATTTACTCTTCAGTATGAGATGAGTTATACTAACATATTAAATATGCTTAATATGGCAGATGTAACAATAAGAGCTTCAGAAAGAGGAGAAGATGAGCCGATAGTTATGGCAGGTGGTCCTTGTGCCTATAACCCAGAACCTCTTTATGATATAGTAGACTTCTTTGAACTTGGAGAGGGAGAAGAGGTAATGAATGATGTATTAGAGGTATATAAAAAATATAAGGGTCAAGGAAAGAAAAAAGATTTCTTAAAAGAGATTTCTAAAATACAGGGAGTATATGTACCTTCTTTATATGATGTAACTTATAATGAAGATGGAACAATAAAGGAATTTACTCCTAAGTATGAAGATGTTCCAAGTAAGGTTTCAAAAAGGTTTATAGCTAATTTTGATCAGGTAGAATTTCCAGATGATATAATAGTTCCCTATACAGAAATAGTACATGATAGGGTTGTTCTTGAAACCTTTAGAGGATGTACCAATGGATGTAGGTTCTGCCAAGCTGGAATGATATATAGACCAGTTAGAGAAAAGACTACAGAAACTCTTTTAAAGCAAGCAGATACTTTACTTAAGAGTACAGGGTATAGTGAAATATCTTTAAGTTCTTTAAGTATATGTGATTATTCAGATATACAAAATTTAATAAATACCTTAATTAAAACTCATGGAGAGAATAAGGTAGCAGTATCATTACCGTCCATAAGAATAGATGCTTTTTCTGTGGATTTAATTAAAGAAATTCAAAAGGTTAGAAAAACAGGACTTACCTTTGCTCCAGAGGCTGGCAGCCAAAGAATGAGGGATGTAATAAATAAAGGTGTTACAGAAGAAAAGGTTCTTGAGGCAGCTCATTCAGCTTTTGAGGCAGGATGGTCTACTATTAAGCTTTATTTTATGATAGGACTTCCTTATGAAGATATGGAAGATGTTAAAGGAATAGCCCACTTAGCAGATAAGGTAGCAGGAGAGTATTTTAAGGTACCAAAGCATATTAGAAATAAAGGACTTAGAGTTACTGCAAGTACATCTATATTTGTACCAAAACCATTTACTCCATTCCAGTGGGTTCCACAGGCTAGGATGGAAGAGGTTGGAGAAAAGATAAAAGCTGTTAAGCTAAGTATTGAAAGCAAGGCAGTTAATTATAATTACCATGAATCCCTAGTGTCATATATGGAGGCCATATTTGCAAGGGGAGATAGAAGGCTTTGTAATGTAATTATAAAAGCCTTTGAAAAAGGGGCTAAGTTTGATGGCTGGTCAGAGTATTTTGATTTTGATCTTTGGATGGAAGCCATGAAGGAATGTAATGTGGATGGTGATTTCTATGCTTATAGAGAAAGAAGCTATGATGAAATCCTTCCATGGGACTTTATAGATATTGGAGTAAATAGAGATTATTTAATAAAAGAAAATGAAAAGGCTAAAAATGGAGAGCTCACTAAAAACTGTAGAGAAGGTTGTACGGGTTGTGGAGTAAATGTTAACTTTAAGGAAGGAGTGTGCTTTGAAGGTGCGTTATTTAATTAAATTTACAAAGGATGATTCAATAAAATTTATATCTCATTTAGATCTTTTGAGAACCCTTCAAAAGATCGTAAGAAGAGCAGCTCTTCCTGCAGAGTATTCTAAAGGTTTTAATCCCCATATGAGTCTTTCTATAGCTCAACCTTTGTCAGTAGGACATTATTCAAAGGGAGATTATATGGATTTAATCTTAACAGAAGATATGGACATAGAAGAAGTTAAAGATAGGTTAAATAAGTTTAGTAACATTGGAATAAAATTTCTAAGTGCTACAGCTATAGAAATAGTTCTTAATGAAAAAAGAGTTCCAAAGGCTATGGCATTAATAGATGCTGCTGATTATATTATTAAAGTAAAGTTTGAAAATCCTAAAGAAAAAATTTATCATATAGAAAAACTTTTAGAAAAAGATAATTGGGAAATAATAAAAAAGAGTAAGAAGGGTGAAAAGACTGTAGATCTAAAACCACAAATTATTAATATAGATTTAAGATATGATTCAGAGTATGTTATCATAGATCTTAAAGCATATTGTGGAAGCAGAGAGCATCTATCCCCAGAACTATTTGTAAATTATATAAAGGATAATGTAGAAGGATCAGATAAAGAAGCTTTTACTTATATAGAGAGAACTGAGATGTTTACAATAAAAGATGGAGAGTTTATTCCTTTATATAAATATGAATAGTATAATAGCCTTCAGTTTTTCCTGAAGGCTTAATACTTTAGGTATCTAAAGTGAAATGGTTAGTGATATATGGAAAAAATATTTTTGATAATACAAAGATTCTACTTAGAGAGGAATCATCACTGGATTTTTAAATTGTAGTATTACATAAAATATATTTGTATAACAACTAGTGACTTTTTTAGTTACCTTAATAAAGATAATAGGAAGTGCAGCTATGAGAGAAATATTTATAGAAAAAAGAAATAATATAAGAAGAGTAGCTCTAAAAGAACATAACAAACTAATAGAATGCTTTATAGAAGAAGAAAAAAATGAACCTATCCCAGGGGAGATATATAAGGGAGTAGTTAAGAATATAGTACCTGCTATAAAATCTGCCTTTGTAGATATAGGTTATGATAAAAAAGCTTATATGTATTTAACAAAGGATAATATAAAAAAAGGTGAAGAACTTCTTGTTGAGGTTGTAAAAGAGGAGCTTGGGGATAAGGGAGCTAAGATTCTAAATCATGTAACTCTTCCAGGACGATACGTGGTACTAACTAATGAAAGGCATCATATAGGTTTTTCAAAGAAAATAGAAAACCAGGAGTTTAAAGAAGAGGTTTTAAATAAGATAAAGGTTCCGGAGGGTTTAGGTATAATGATAAGGACTCAAGGAGAAAAGGTATCCTTAAGTGCTATAGAAAAGGAACTAGAACATCTTTATAATAAATATTTAATTATAGAAAGAGAGTTTAAGTATTCTCTAAAACCAGGACTTCTCCATGGAGAAAAGAGTATAATAAATAAAATACTAAGAGATGCAGTAAATGATGAGACAAAAAAAATTACTGTAGATAGCGAAGAAGATTTTGAAAGTATTAAAGGTTACATAAAAGATAAAGAAGATATAACTATAGAACTTTCTTTATATAAAGAACACAGAACTCTTTTTGATTATTATGGAATAGAAAAAGAAATATTGGCTTTAAGAAACAATAGGGTTAATCTTGAATGTGGTGGACATATTGTAATAGAGAAGACTGAAGCCATGTATGTTATTGATATAAATTCAGGAAAAAATGTTATAGGAAGATCCATAGATAGAACAGCATATACGACAAATATTCAAGCCGCAGAGGAAATTGCACGACAAATAAGACTTAGAAATTTAAGTGGTATAATCGTTGTAGATTTCATAGATATGGAAGAAAAGAATGATAAGAAAAAAATAATAAGGACCTTAATAAATGGTTTTGAAGGGGATAAAAATAAGACTATGGTATATCCCCATACGGAGCTTAATTTAGTTCAGATAGCTAGAAGAAGAAGAGGGAAAAATATATATGAATACATAGAAGAGCAATGTAAATGTTGCAAAGGTCATGGTAAAAGACTAAAACTATCCTATGTAACTCTTCTTATAAAAAATGAAATTCTAAAAAAGGATGCTGAAAATAACATACATGATATATATATAGAAGTTAATTCTATGTATAAGGATATTGTAAGAGAAGATTTATTTAACTTTATAAAAGACATAGATGGATTAAATAAGAACATATATTTAAATTTTACAGATATAGTTGAATATTTCAATGTAGAACCTCTAATATTTTCTAAACAAATTGAGAGTTTAATGGAATATAAAGTAGATTTTAGTGAAAAATAATGACAAAATAACTTTACAAGGATATTTTAATGTGCTACAATGTCTTTTGTAGACCGCACGTCACTGGTTTTATATAAACACAATTTTGTGTACCTTAGGCGGCGAGACTGGATAGAGGAGGTGTATTTAATGTACGCAGTATTAACAACAGGTGGAAAGCAATACAAGGTAGCTGAAGGAGATGTTATTTTCGTTGAGAAGATAAACTCAGAGGTTGACTCAACTGTTGAGTTAACAGAAGTTCTTGCTGTTGCTAAAGACAATGGAGAATTCCTAGTTGGAAAGCCAGTAGTAGAAGGTGCTAAAGTTGTTGCTAAGGTTATAGCTCAAGCTAAATCTAAGAAAGTAGTTGTATTAAAGTATAAAGCTAAGAAAGACTACAGAAAGAAGCAAGGACATAGACAACCTTACACTAAGCTTGTTATCGAGAAGATAGAAGCATAATTATGATTAATGTAGTTATAAGAGAACATAAGGGTAATATAGTAGCTTTTAATATAAAGGGGCATGCTCTTTCAAGGGAAGTTATAGAAGAATCAGTAGGAGAAGCCTATGATCTTATATGTAGCGCCATATCAACTTTATCACAAAGTGTTATACTTGGTATTGAAGAGGTACTTAAACTTAAAGTTAACTATAATATCCATGATGGATATCTAAATCTTGATTTAAATTCTTTAGGTGAGATAGATATTTTAAAATGTCAAGTTTTACTTAAAACTTTTAAGATAAGTATAGAAAGTTCCATTAAAAGTTTAGACTTAAGTTTCGGAGAAAAGAAACGTAAAGAATATATAAAGTTAAAAGTAGAGGAGGTGCAGTTCCATGCTAATAATGAATCTTCAGTTATTCGCTCATAAAAAAGGAGTTGGTAGCTCCAAGAACGGTAGAGATAGTGAATCTAAGAGACTTGGTGTAAAGAGTTCAGATGGTCAATTCGTTCTTGCAGGAAATATATTAGTAAGACAAAGAGGAACAAAAATCCATCCAGGAACTAATGTTGGAATCGGTAAGGATGATACTCTTTTCGCTAAGATAGATGGAGTAGTAAGATACGAGAGATTAGGAAGAGATAAGAAGAAGGCTAGCGTTTACCCAGTAAATGTTGAGGAAACTATAGCTGAATAATTTTTATGAATTAAAGGCACCCTATTAGGGTGCTTTTTTGAAATTATAGGAAATTTAGCTAATACATATAATACCGTACCAATAGGTGGATATTATAGAACGAATCTTCCTTCCGGTGGTGTTCTTTCTACCATCTGAAGGTTAGATGAGTTAATCTAGGGGCTTAGTAACTGTTATCCCCACCTTTTAAGAGGATGGAGGTGTTACAGCTTATATCCATCAGATAAAATTAATTAAGATTTTGTGTAACTTTATATTTAATTTAGGAAATAATAATAGTTAGTTTACCTTTCCTTCCTATTATAAAATTTTTATAATAAGAAGGGGAAAAAGGAAAAAAATAGAATAATACATAGAGGGTGATTATATGTTTATAGATACAGCCAAAATATTTGTTAAATCAGGAGATGGCGGGCATGGTGCTGTTTCCTTTAGAAGAGAAAAATATGTTCCTTTAGGTGGACCAGATGGCGGAGACGGTGGAAATGGTGGAGATGTTATTTTAGTTGCAGATAAAAATATGACAACACTTTTAGACTTCACTTATAGAAGAAAGTATGCTGCTGAAAGAGGAATCGACGGAACAGGATCTAAGTGCTATGGTAAGGATGGAGATAATCTTTACATAAAGGTTCCAATGGGGACTATAATAAGAGATGCTGAAAGTAATAAAATAATGGCTGATTTATCCCATAATGGTGATGAATATGTGGTTTGCAAGGGAGGAAAGGGTGGAAAAGGAAATGCTAAGTTTACCACTCCTACAAGACAGGCACCTAACTTTGCAGAACCAGGTATGCCAGGAGAAGAAGGATATATACTTCTTGAGCTTAAGCTTCTTGCTGATGTAGGACTATTAGGATTCCCTAACGTTGGAAAGTCCACTTTATTATCAAAGGTTTCAAAAGCTAAACCTAAGATAGCTAACTATCATTTTACAACTTTAAAGCCTAACCTTGGAGTAGTTGCTTTAGGAGGAATTTCTCCTTTTGTAATAGCTGATATACCAGGTATTATAGAAGGGGCTGCTGAAGGAGTAGGCCTTGGACTAGACTTCTTAAGACATATAGAAAGAACAAGGGTATTAATTCATGTTGTTGATATATCAGGAATAGAAGGAAGAGATCCAATAGAAGACTTCATAAAAATAAATGAAGAACTTAAAAGATATAGCGTAAAACTTTGGGATAGACCTCAAATAGTAGCAGCTAATAAGAGTGATATGTTATATGATGAAGAAACCTTTAAAAACTTTGAGGATAAAGTTCGTGAAATGGGATATGATAAGATATTTAAAATATCTGCTGCTACAGGAGAAGGGGTTGAGCCACTTCTTAAGGAAGCTGCAAGATTATTATCAGAAATACCAGTTACTGATCTTGAAATAAGTGAAGAAGAGAGATTCATAAGAGAAGAAAAGAGATTTACTCATGAAATAAGAGTTGAAGATAATGTTTATGTAATAGAAGGTACTTTTGTAGATAGACTATTACTAGCAGTTAATGTAAATGATCCAGATTCTCTAAGATACTTCCATAAGGTTTTAAGAAATAAGGGAATAATAGATGAATTAATAGCAATGGGAATAGAAGATGGAGATCTAGTAAGATTAAATGACTTTGAATTTGAATTCTTATTATAATGGAGGTAAGTATGATAACTAGTAAACAAAGAGCTTATTTAAGATCCTTAGCTCATAAAATAGATCCTATATTTCAAGTGGGGAAAAACGGCATAGAAGATGCCTTTTTAAAGCAAGTAGATGATGCTTTAGAGGCTAGAGAACTTATAAAGTTGACAGTATTAAATAATAGTGGATATGAAGCAAGAGAAGCTTCAGATTTAATATGTGAAGAATTAAGATGTGAAGGAGTTCAGGCAATAGGTAATAAATTTGTCATTTATAGAATGTCAAAGAAAAATCCTAAGATAGAATTACCAAAGCCAAATAAGAAATAGTAATGAAAGTTGGAGTTTTGGGTGGGACTTTTGATCCCATCCATAATGGTCATCTCTATATAGCTGAGGAGGCTATGAATAGGCTTTCCTTAGATAAGTTAATCTTTATGCCAAGTGGAAACCCACCTCATAAAAAAAATAAGAATATTTTAGATGGAACTTTAAGATATGAGCTTATAAAATCTGTTATAAGAGATAAGGAAAAATTCTATATAAGTGATTTTGAAATACTTAAAAAAGGATTAAGTTATACCTATGAAACCCTTCAGTATATAAAGGAAGACTTAGGAACAGATATAGAGATTTATTTTATAACAGGAGCGGATTGCCTAATAGATATATATAAGTGGAAAAATATAAATGAGCTCTTTAAACTATGTAAATTTGTAGTATTTTATAGGAAAGGTTTTACTGTGGATGAAATACTGAAGCAAAAGAAAAAGGTAGAGGAAGAGTTTAACGTTGAAATAATATTTTTACACCTATTAGAAATGAACATATCTTCAACCTATATACGAGAAGCCATAAAAAATGAAGAGAGCTTAAGTTTCTTATTACCACCTTCTGTGGAATATATAATAAAAGAATTAAGGTTATATAAATAGGAGGGGGATTTATGTGGACTGAAGAACAAATAAAGGTATATTTAAGGGAAAACTTAAAGGAAAGTAGGTATATACATGTTTTAGGTGTTGTGGAAACAGCTGAAAAGCTTGCATCTATTTACGGAGAAGATAAGATGAAAGCTAGATATGCTGCCTTAATTCATGATTTAGCTAAACATGAAAATGGAAATACTTTAATATCAATATGTGAAGAGCATGGATATACTTTAAGTTTAGCAGAAAGAAATGCTCCTCATCTACTACATGGTCTTGCTGGAGCTATAATAGCTAAAGAGAAAATGGGAATAGAAGACAATGATATATTAAATGCAGCTATCTTTCATACCACAGGAAAAGAGGATATGACTCTTATTGAGAAAATAATATATATAGCAGACTATATAGAACCAAGTAGAGACTTTAAGGGAGTAGAAGAGCTTAGGGAGATAACTTTTAGAAATTTAGATGAAGGGCTACTTAAGGCCTTTGACAACACTATAAAATTTATTATAGATAAAGGACTTTTAATACACCAAAGAACCATAGAAGCTAGGAACTATCTTGTAAATAATAAATAGATAAAAGGTGAGTGCTTATGGGACATAAGGTGAAAAATAATAATAAGAAATCAAAAAACAAAATGGCTATAGTAATACTTACTTTGCTCATTTGTATTTTAGTAGCTGGAGTAACTTCAGCAACTTTTTTTTACAACTTCATTGGTAAAATTAGTAAAAATAATATAAAAGCAACAGTACCCAATTCTAAGGATGAACCTATAAATGTATTACTTTTGGGACTAGATATAGGGGAAGCAGGGCAGGATGATAAAAGTGTTCCTAAAAGAAGTGATACTATGATGGTTGTAAATTATAATAAAGAAGATAACGCTTGTAGTATTATTTCTATACCAAGGGATACCTATGTTGAAATCAATGGTAAGAGTCAGAAAATAAATGCGGCCCATGCAATAGGGGGACCTGCTTTAGCCATAAAATCTGTAGAGAATCTTTTAGATACTAAGATAAATTACTATGTAACCGTAGACTATGAGGGGTTTAGAAGCTTTATAGATGCCATTGGTGGTGTTGAGATGGAAATAGACAGAGATATGATTTATGATGATAATACTCAAGATTTGCATATAAGGTTTAAAAAAGGCGAAACCGTTACCTTAGATGGAAAAAAAGCAGAAGAGTTTTTTAGATGGAGAAAAAATAATGATGGAACAGGCTTGGCAGATGGAGATATTGGTAGAATAGAAAATCAGCATAAGCTAATGAGTAAGGTTATGGAAAAGGTAACCTCCCCTAGTATAGTAACTAAAATAGGAAAGATTCTTGATTTAATACCAAAGTATGTAGAAACTAACTTTAGTGGAGAAGACATATTAAGCTATGGCATGAGTTTTGTAAAAGTGGATAAAGAGAATTTTTCACAGCATACCTTAAAGGGAGATACTGAATATATAAAAGGGCTTTCTTATTTCTTATATGATAAAAAAAGAAATAAAGAAGTAATATCAATCCTTAATGGAGATAGTAAAGAGGTTTTAAGTCAGAGTAAAATAAAAGAAAGTCTTAATATAGAAGTATTAAATGGAACTAATGTAAATGGTCTTGCAGCTAAATATTCAAACACTCTAAAAGATAATGGTTATGACCATATAACCACAGGCAATACTAAACCTATAGAGAAGAGTAAGATTATAGTAAAAGGAAAAGAAAAGGAAGATTTAGCTCCCATACTTAAAAAGGATTTTAACATAGAAAATATAGAATTTTTAGAGGGAGATGGGGGAAACTTTGATATAATAGTAATGATAGGAAAAGATTATAAGAAAAACTAACATTAAGAGGAGAAGGCTATGAGTAAACTTGAAAGAAGAGTAAGTGGGGAATTTAATAATAAGAAAATAAGAGAATATTTAAAAGAAGAGCTTAAGCTTTCTACAAGACTTATAAGAGGAGCAGCCTTAGATAAAAGAATATTAGTAAATGGTAAGGCTGTGAAACTTAATCACTTAGTTAAAGAAGAAGATAGAATAGAGATAATATTATCTAAGGAAGAGAATCAGGACATAATACCTGAAAAGATGGATCTTGATATAGTTTATGAGGATGAAGATTTAATTGTAATAAATAAGCCTCCATATATGGTGGTTCATCCTACTAAAGGTCATAAAAGTGGAACCTTGGCCAATGGGGTTCTTGGCCATTTTAGAGAAAATAATGAAAATTGCATTGTAAGGCTTGTTAGTAGATTAGATATGAATACATCAGGACTTATAATAATAGGAAAGAATCAATATGCTCATATGGCATTATCAAGGGATATGAAAAGAGAAGATTTTAAGAAAATATACTTAGCTTTGGTTCACGGTAAGTTAGAAAAGTCTTCAGGAACTATTGACTTACCTATTTATAAGGAAGGTGAGGATAGTATAAAAAGGGTAGTAGACCTTAGAGGTCAAAGAAGCATAACCCATTATACTGTGGAGGAAGAGTTTAATGATTCATCCTTAGTTAAACTTACTCTAGAGACAGGAAGAACTCATCAGATAAGAGTACACCTAAGCCATTTGAATTGCCCTATATATGGAGATTCTCTTTACGGATATGAAGAAGATAGTGCTTTAATTGAAAGACAAGGACTGCATGCTTATGGATTAGAATTTCCTCATCCAAGAACAGGGGAGATTATAAAACTTACTTCAAAACTTCCAAAGGATATTGAGGATTTAATGAATAGATTGAAAAAAGTTTAAAGTTATTATAGGGTTTTAAGGTTAGAAATTCTACGGAGGTCATTAAGATGCCTAAAGTGAAATTAACAGTTGCTACGACCCTAGATTAACTCATCTAACCTTTAGATGGTTGAAATAACACCACCTGAAGGAAGATTCGTTCTATAGGAAAGGTACTATGAATTTTTTATATTCATAGTACCTTTTACAGTATAAGGATAATAATAAGTTATCACTTTTAGATAAAACTTAACCTATACCACCATATACAACTCCTAGAATAATAACTGAGAAGGTAACTATTGGGAAAATGTATTTAGAAAGATAGTAATAGTATTTACCTAAAGGTCTATTAGAACCAAGTTTTATCTCATTTAAAGCTTTATCATATCCATAGATCCAATAGAAAACTATAGAAACTATAAGTATACCTAAAGGAGCTAGGAATATAGTTATGAAGTCTGAGAATTTAGAAAAAACATCCATACTTAAATTAAGAGGAATAGATAATACAAAGCCTACTAAAGACACAACAATTGTAGATTTTTTTCTAGACCAATTAAAGTGAGAGATAACAGCCTCTACCGGCCCTTCCAGCATAACCACTGAAGAGGATATAGCTGCAAAGATTATACTTAAGAAAAATACTATACTTATTAATCTACCAAAGGCCATAGACTTAAACATAGCAGGAACAGTTATAAAAAGTAAAGATGGTCCAGCTGCTATATCAAGATCGAAAGCAAATACTGCAGGTATTATAACCAAAGAGGCAAGTATTGCTGAAAGGGTAGTAAACACTGCTGTATTTATAGTAGAGGAAATAAGATTTATATCTTTATTTAAATAACTACCATATACAACCAAGGCACATCCAGTAAGAGAAATAGTAAAGAAAGCTTGTCCAAGTGCCATTACCCAAGTTTCAACGTTAAGTAGATATTCCCATCTCGGATTAAAAAGATAGCTAATTCCTTTAGATGCTCCAGGAAGAGAAAGAGAGTTTATTGTAAGAAGAAAAAATATTATAAATAATGCAGGCATAATTATTTTATTTAATTTTTCAATTCCTTTTGTTATACCAAAAATAACAATGCTTAAAGTTAGAATAATAGCTAGACCATTCCAAAATATACTTTCTTTTGTGGCAACAAAGTTTTGGAAAGCTTCAGTAGGGTTTAACTTTAAGATATCTCCATTTAAGCTTAAATAAAAATACTTTAATATCCACCCAACTACAACATTATAAAATACTAATATTCCAAATAAGGCTAGGGTAGGTATTAATGAAATTATTTTATATCCTTTAAGGTTTTTATCTTTAAAAACCTGCCTTATTCCACTGAGAGAGCCAGTCCCTAAAGCCCGCCCAAAGGAAACCTCAGTTAAAAATCCAGTGGTACCAAATATGAATACAAAGAATAGATAAGGGATAAGAAAGGCAGCTCCACCATATTCACCTATTCTATAAGGAAACATCCATATGTTCCCAAGACCTACAGCTGCTCCAATACAAGAAAGAACAAAGCCTAATTTTCCAGAGAATTTTTCTCTTGAACTCATTTTATCACTCCCATTCATTTAATATATAGAAAAAGCTACATAGAATATTCTATGTAGCTTAAAATTCTGTATAAGTAAAGCCACATAGATTACCTATGTGGCTTTTTTAATCATCACTAAAGGTTAGCCAACATAGATACAAACTTTTGGGAAAGTTTGTATCTATGACGAAATCATAAATACAAACTCTATCTAAAGTGGCTAAAGTAAAATCTATTAATATTAAGTTGTGAATAATTAGAACTTAAATAGTTATTCATAATATTCTCCTTTTAGATAGATTGTATTTTATTATTTTTAATAATATCATTATAAAATCCCTATGTCAATAACATTATTTCAATATTATTTAAAATAATTAATAACTTTTTAATTTCATCTCTAAAGAAAAATTTATAGCTCCTAGTTTTCTAGAAGCTATGGATAATTTCTCTTAAGTTTTTTATAGCGTCTTTTTGCTAAAAATTTCCTTTTGATTTTATTAAATCTTATTATAAAAGTTAGTAG
>NZ_JBFNEO010000067.1:0-13046 GCF_040797585.1 Clostridium sp. | reverse complement strand
GATATAGATAATGTGCAGGGAAAACAATCTTTATACACTAAAGATCAAAACAAAAAAATCCACCAATAAAAACTTAAAAAAACATTTAAATATAATTTTTTCATACTACCACCACCTACCAATATTTTTATCTTTATGTTAACAATCAGGGTTTAATTTAAATATATTTAGGATAAATGCAGAAAATGACTAATTTATTAAACAATTTTTTAAAATAATGGAAGGGTAAATTTATACTAAAGTATAATGAGTTAGTGTATAATTATATATATATAGGATAGAGAGGTGACGGAAAGTGGAGATTTGGGAAGTGATTTTCAATACCATAAAAAATATCTCTATAGCATCAGTACTGGATATTTTAGTGGTAGCTTATATTTTTTATAAAGGTTATATGTTAATCAGAGAAACAAGAGCAGAGCAACTTCTAAAGGGAATATTATTTATACTTGCACTTATTCCTATAAGTTATCTTTTAGAGCTTAGGGTTGTTTATACCATATTAAATAAAACAATAACAATAGGGGTGCTATCCATCGTAATTATATTCCAACCAGAAATAAGAAGGGCTTTAGAACACTTAGGAAGAAGCACTTTTTTTGATAGACATATTTTAGATAATGAAGAAGTTATAGAAAAAGTTATAAGTGAAATAGTTATAGCTGTAGATAGCTTGTCACAAAGCAAAACAGGAGCTTTACTTGTAATAGAACAAAATACAGGACTTGGAGAGGTAATAGCAACAGGAACAAATGTGGACGCTATAGTTAGCTCTGCACTACTTGAAAATATCTTTGTTGTGAACACTCCACTTCATGATGGAGCTACTATAATAAGAAATGATAGAATAATTTCTTCAGGTTGTGTTCTACCTTTGACTAGTAATAATACAATAAGTAAGAAGCTAGGTACAAGACATAGAGCAGCAATGGGAGTTTCAGAGACCTCGGATGCTTTAGTTATAATAGTCTCAGAAGAAACAGGAACAATATCTCTTGCAGTAAATGGAAGGCTTGAGAGGAATTTTTCCAGGGATGAACTAAAGTTTGAACTTCTAAAGCTCATGAAAAATAGAAAGGACCTTAGAGATCTTACTGCAGGGGAGAGGGTGAAAAAGTGGATAATAAAGCGAAAAAACAAGACCTCCTAATAAAAATAGCCTGCCTTATATTTTCTTTTGGGTTATGGTTATATGTATCTAATGTGGAGAACCCTACTATAAATAAGAGAATAAATGATGTACCGGTGGAAATTGTAAATGCTGATATACTCTCCCAGTATAAGCTTGCTATGCTTCCATCACAGAAGTTAAAAATTAACGTATCTATTGAAGGAGCAGCTAGTGATGTATACCGTGTGAAACCAGATCAATTTAAACTATCCGTTGATTTAGGTTCTTACGCATTAAAAAAAGGAGAAAATAATATTCCAGTTAAGATAGAAGAAGCGCCTAGTAATATATATATTATTAAACCAGAAACACTTAGCATAAAGATTAATTTAGATGAGCTCACGGAAAAGAGTGTACCTATAAGGGTGGATGTTGGAACAAAAACAAAATCAGGATATTATGCGTCAAATCCTGTGGCTAGTCCAAGTAGTGCTACAGTTTCGGGGCCAGCTCAATATGTAAATACAGTAAATGAGCTAGTTGCAAAAGGTGAGGAAATCAATGTGAATAATGATGTAGAACTTACACTGCCTCTTACTGCTGTAAATGAAGCTGGAAAAACTGTGTCAGAGGTAGTTATAAATCCATCAACTGTAAATGTAATGATACCTGTTAGAAAAAGTAAGGTTATAGATATAAATGTTAAAACCAAGGGTAATTTAAGTGATAAATTAAATTTAAAATCCTTAGAGGCTACCCCAAGTAAGATAGAGATAACAGGAGATGATTCAGAACTTAAAAATATATCATCTATTGATACAGAGCCCATAGATTTATCTACTATAACTGATAGTAAGGAAGTAGTTACTAGACTTAAGGTACCAAGTGGAATAAAAATATTAAATGGTGGGGATAAAGTAAATGTAAAGGTAACAGTGGAAAATGTGAATGAGGAAGAACCACCAAAGGAAAATATTAAAAAAGAGGTGGCAGTGCCTGTCACTATTAAAGGATTAAAAGATGAATTAAAGGCTACCTTAAGTAATGATAAAGTAACAGTTACTTTAGAAGGGAAGCCAGAAGATATTAATAGTATTAAAGAAAATGAAGTTTTAGCAGAAATAGATTTAACCAGCAGTGTAGAGGGAGAACAAGAAGTCCCTGTAAAAATTACGGTTAAAGAAGGTATAAAAATAACTAGTATTAATCCAGATAAGATAAAAGTAACAATAAGTAAAAAGTAAGTGGAGGAGCATTAATGACCTTAAGAGTAAACAACATTGTATTAGATATAGAAGAGGATATACAACAGGACATTGGATATCTTTATAAAAAACTCTATAAAAAACTTAGAGTTTCACAAAGTGATGTTAAAGAAGTGAGAATTCTTAAAGAGTCCTTAGATGCTAGGCGTAAAAATGCAATAAGATTCAATTATTGTGTAGAGGTAGAATGTTTAAATGAGGGTAAGATTTTAAAAAGAGTAAAAGATAATGATTTAAAGCTTGAAGAAAATTTAGTAGAAGACAGTATAGTCTTTGGACAGAAAAAGTTAAATTCAAGGCCAGTGGTTATTGGATTTGGACCAGCAGGTATATTCTCAGCCCTTTTATTAGCTAGAAATGGATATAAACCTTTAGTTATAGAAAGAGGAGAGACCGTAGATGAAAGAAGTAAGTCTGTTGAGGAGTTTTGGAAAACAGGTAAGTTAAATAAAGAATCAAATGTTCAATTTGGAGAAGGTGGGGCAGGAACATTCTCAGATGGTAAACTTACAACAAGAATAAAGGATAGAAGATGTGAGTATATACTAAAGGAGCTAGTTAATGCAGGAGCACCAAAAGAGATAATATATAGTGGAAAACCTCATATAGGAACGGACATATTAAAAGGTGTAGTTAAGAATATAAGGGAAGAAATAATAAGACTTGGTGGACAAGTGCTCTTTAGCTCAAAGCTTGAAGATATAAAAGTTACTAATGGTAAAATAACTTCTATAATGGTAAATGGAGAGGAAATTCCTTGTGAGTCTTTAGTTTTAGCTATAGGTCATAGTTCAAGGGATACCTATGAGATGCTTTATAGAAATGGAGTTAACATGGAGGCTAAGCCTTTTGCTATAGGGGTTAGGGTAGAGCATCTTCAGGATATGATGGATGAAAATCAATATGGAATACTGAAAAATCATCCTAGGCTTAAGGCATCAGATTACAGACTTGTACACACAAGTAAGAAACTTCAAAGGTCCATATATAGTTTTTGTATGTGTCCAGGAGGAGAGGTTGTAGGTGCAGCTTCAGAGGATGAAAGACTTGTAACTAATGGTATGAGTTATTATAAAAGAGATCTTAAAAATGCTAACTCTGCTATTGTAGTTAGCGTATCGCCTAATGATTTTCAAGGAGATAGTCCATTAAGAGGAATGGAGTTTCAAAGATATTATGAGTCTTTAGCTTATAAGGCAGGCGGAGGAGATTATAAAGCTCCTGTACAGCTTATAAAAGATTTTATGAAAGATGAAGTTACGAAGTCTTTAGGAGATGTTGAGCCAACCTATAGGCCAGGATATGAATTTAAGGATATGAGACAATGTCTACCTTCTTATGTTATAGAGGGCTTAAAGGAAGGTTTCATGGATTTTGAAAGAAAGATAAAAGGTTTTGCAACTTCCCATGGAGTAATGACGGGAATTGAAACAAGGACTTCAGCTCCAGTTAGAATAGAGAGAAACGATATGCTTCAAAGTATTTCAGTAAAAGGTCTTTATCCTAGCGGTGAAGGGGCAGGTTTTGCTGGAGGAATCGTATCAGCAGCAGTTGATGGGATGAAGGTTGCAGAAAGAATAATGCAAGAATTTAAACCAATAGAATAATTTTTCTGAAAATAATCGTTTTCATTAAAACATTTGATAAAATATAATAGAGTATTCATAGATATTAGCTTTTCAGATAACTGAAGAGCTAATACTTTATATATAATTAATTTGGGGGGATTTTAAGGATATGAAAAGTAATTATATTTTAGTCATTAATCCAGGATCAACTTCCACAAAAATAGCACTTTTTAAAGATGAACAGTGTATTGATGTGGAAAACTTATCTCATAGCCCAGAAGAAATAAAGACTTATGAAACTATATATGATCAAAAGGACATGAGAACCAAGGTTATATTAGATTGGTTAAGTAGCCACCACATAAAAAAAGAAGAGTTAGTAGCGGTAGTAGGAAGAGGAGGACTTCTAAGACCTATGCCAGGAGGGACTTTTAAAGTTACAGAAAAGTTATTAGAGGATTTAAAAATAGGATATCAAGGACAGCATGCCTCAAACTTAGGAGGAATAATTGCCTATAATATAGCTAAGGAGTTAAATATTCCATCCTTTATAGTAGATCCAGTGGCAGTTGATGAATTTTATGATGTGGCAAGAATATCAGGAATACCGGAAATTCCAAGAAGATCTTTAGGTCATGCTCTTAATATAAAGGCAGTTACAAGAAGGGTTTCAAAGAAGTTAGATAAGGACTTCTATAATTCTTCCTATGTGGTTGCACATTTAGGAGGAGGAATATCTGTAGTACCTGTTGAAAATAGTAGAATGATAGATGCAAATAATGCTAATGAAGATGGACCCTTCTCACCAGAAAGAGCAGGAGGACTTCCAGCAGGAGATATAGTCAAGCTATGTTTTAGTGGAAAATATACTCAAGGTGAGATTAAAAAGAAAATGGTTGGTGAATCAGGATTTGTAGGGTATTTAGGAACTAATGATGGTAGAAAAGTAGATGAGATGATAAATGCTGGTGATAAAAAAGCTGAGCTCATATTGAAAGCTATGGCTTATCAAATATCAAAGGAAATTGGGGCCATGTCCACTGTTTTATTTGGTAAAATAGATGCTATAATATTAACAGGAGGGCTTGCATATAACAAAAAGCTTACTTCATGGATATCAGAAAGTGTTAATTTCATAGCACCAGTAGAGATAGTTCCAGGGGAAGATGAAATGTTGGCTCTTGCAGAAGGTGCACTAAGATGTGTATGTGGGGAAGAAAAGGCTAAAATTTATGAAGAAGAGGTGTAACAAATGGTTAAAAGCTTTGAGGAAGTGTTAAAAAAGGTAAAGTCTCTTGATATTAAGAAAGTTGCAGTAGCAGTGGCACAGGACGAGCCAGTACTGCAAGCTTTAATGCAATGTAAAAAGGATGGAATAGCTGAAGCTATACTTGTAGGTGATGAAAACGAAATCAAGAAAATAGCTAAGGAAATAGGAATGGACTTAAGTGGTTATGAAATAATCCATGAAGAAAATGGTCCAAAAGCAGCTTTAAAGGCAGTGGAACTTGTATCTACTGGAAAGGCTGATATGGTTATGAAGGGATTAATAGATACAGCAAACTTTTTAAGAGCAGTCTTAAACAAAGAAATAGGTTTAAGAGCTGGAAAGCTTATGTCTCATGTTGGGGTTTTTGAAATACCAAATATAGATAGACTAATTTTCATGACAGATGCTGCTTTTAATATGTATCCAGACCTAAAGGCTAAAATAGATATAGTAAATAACTCAGTAGCAGTTGCAAAGGCTGTAGGAATTGAGTGTCCAAAGGTAGCACCAATATGTGCTGTTGAGGTTGTAAATCCTGATATGCCATCTACTTTAGATGCAGCTATGTTATCTAAGATGAATGAGAGAGGCCAAATAAAAGGATGTATAATTGATGGTCCTTTAGCTCTTGATAACGCTTTATCAGAGGAAGCAGCAGCTCATAAAAAAATATCAGGACCAGTAGCTGGAAAGGCAGACATAATGGTTCTTCCTAATATAGATGCAGCTAACGTAATGTATAAGACTTTAACATATACAAGTGATTCTAAAAATGGTGGACTTTTAGTTGGAACAAAGGCTCCAGTTATAGTTACATCAAGAGCTGATAGCTTCGAAACAAAGGTTAACTCAATTGCATTAGCTGCCCTTGTAGCTTCTTGCAAATAATTTTAATATAGGGGGACTTAAAACATGAGCTTTAAATTACTTATAATAAACCCAGGTTCAACATCTACTAAGATAGGTGTTTATGAAGATGAAAATCCAATACTAGTGGAAACTTTGAGACATTCTAGTGAGGAAATTGAAAAATATGATACTATATTTGATCAATTATCCTTTAGAAAAGAAGTTATATTAAATGTTCTAAAGGAAAAGAACTTTGATATAAAGGAATTAAGTGCTGTTGTAGGTAGAGGAGGACTCTTAAAGTCTATTGAAGGTGGAACTTACGAAGTAAATGATGTAATGCTTGAAGATTTAAGAGTTGGGGTCCAAGGACAACATGCATCTAATATAGGGGGAGTAATATCTAGTGAAATAGCTAAGGAACTTAACATACCATCTTATATAGTTGACCCTGTAGTTGTGGACGAAATGGATGAAGTTGCTAGAATATCTGGTATGCCAGAAATAGAGAGAAAAAGCATATTCCATGCGCTAAACCAAAAAGCTGTAGCTAAGAGATATGCAAAGGAAATTAATAAGAAGTATGAAGATATAAATGTTATAGTTGCTCATATGGGTGGAGGAGTTTCTGTTGGAGCTCATAGAAATGGAAGAATTGTTGATGTTAACAATGCCCTAGATGGAGAAGGGCCATTTTCACCAGAAAGATCAGGTGGATTACCAGCAGGAGATTTAGTTAAGCTTTGCTTTAGTGGAAAATACACTGAAGATGAGATAAAGAAGAGAATCACAGGAAAAGGAGGCTTTGTTGCTTACTTAAATACTAACAACGCAAAAGAAGTAGGGGATAGAGCAAGTGAAGGAGATAAGCAGTGCGAACTTATATTCGAGGCTATGGGATACCAAACTGCTAAAGAAATAGGTAAGTGTGCAGCAGTACTTAAAGGGGAGATAGATGCTATAATCCTTACTGGAGGAATAGCTTACTCTAAGGAAATGGTAAAATATATAGAGGAAAGAGTTAGCTTTATGGGTAAAGTAGTGATTTATCCAGGGGAAGATGAATTACTAGCTTTAGCAGAAGGAGCTTTGAGAGTTCTGAATAAGGAAGAAAAAGCTAAGGAATATAAATAATAGTTATAAAAAACAGTAAAGTCTTATGATTTTACTGTTTTTTTAATATTTCTATTAATGTAGCATATGATGATATTAATTAGTTTAAAATATATAAAAAGTTACTTTTAAGCTTAATAGAATATACTGATATATTTTTAGGTGGGGTAAAAGAAAGAGATAATTACAGTTAATTCAAATTATTCAGTTTCAAAACTATATTAATATCAAAAAATGTCGTCAATTGAAAGTTAGTCTCAAATAAATTTTCAGTTTACTAAAAATTCAGCCTAAGCATTTTTAAAAAGTTAAATTACTATAATAAAAAATATGACTTTTTGTCTTTTAAAGTAAGGGGCATATAATATATAATTAGAGTATAAATTAATAAAAAAGGATTACATTTTCCTTGAAAGGAGTACTTATGAGTAGAATAAAGGTTTTTACAGGGCACTTTGGAAGTGGAAAAACCGAAATATCTATAAATTATGCTTTAAGTCTTGCAAAGCAGGGTAAAAAAGTAACTCTTGTAGATATTGATATAGTTAATCCTTATTTTTGTGTTAGAGAGTTAAAGGAAGAATTAGAAGCTCAGGGGGTAAAGGTTATAGCAGCAAATCCCCATTGGTCTAATGCAGAACTTATGGTGGTACCACCAGAGGTAATGTCAGCTTTTAATGATAAATCTCATGAAGTTATAATAGACATTGGTGGAGATGACATGGGAGCAGTAGTTCTTGGACAATATAATAAATTTTTCAAGGAAGAGCCTTATGATATGTTCTTTGTTGTTAATACTACAAGACCATTCACCTCAGATAAAAATGGGGTAGAAGAATATATAGAATCTATAGAAAGAGCCTCAAGACTTAAGATTACTCATTTTATATCAAATACTAACTTATCCTATGAAACTACCATAGATAATGTATTAAAAGGGGATAAAGAGGTTTTAGAATTATCTAAAAAACTTAATATTCCTTATAAGTATACAGTTTGTAGAAATGATATGGTAGATGAAATCAAGGGGAAGGTTCATGGAGAAGATGTATTTGGTATAGAGATTTATATGAGGCCACCTTGGAGATAACAAATTTTAACAGGAGTTAACTTCTGTTAAATTAAATAAATAATTATGCTAAATATAAAAGTTTAACAACGTTTCTTGTAATCGTTTAAAGGAGGGTGTGTGTATTATGGCAAAAGTTACCTTTAGAGAAGAAAGATGTAAAGGATGTGGACAATGTGTTATAGCATGTCCAAAGAAGATAATTACTTTTGCGGATAGATTAAATGAAAAAGGTTATCATCCAGCAACAGTTACAGAAGACAAGATGAAAGATTGTATAGGTTGTGCATCTTGTGGAAGAATGTGTCCAGACTTAGTTATAACAGTTGAGAAATAATCTTAGGAGGGGGATTTATAATGGGAGAAAAGGTTTTAATGAAAGGAACCGAAGCCATAGGTGAAGCAGCTGTAAAAGCTGGTTGCCAAAGTTTCTTCGGATATCCAATAACACCGCAAACTGAAGTTTCAGCATATTTATCAAAGAGAATGCCTCAAATAGGTAGAGTTTTTCTTCAAGCTGAAAGTGAAGTAGCAGCTATAAATATGGTTTATGGAGCAGCTGGTACAGGAGTTAGATGTATGACATCATCTTCATCACCAGGAATAAGCTTAAAGGCAGAGGGAATTTCTTATATAGCAGGAGCTGAGCTTCCATGTGTTATAATAAACATAGTTAGAGGAGGCCCAGGACTTGGAGGAATACAACCAGCACAGTCTGACTATTTCCAAGCAACTAAGGGTGGAGCACATGGTGATTTTAATATGCCTGTATATGCACCAGCATCAATACAAGAAATGGTTGATATAATCCAAGATGCCTTTGATGTGGCAGATATATATAGAACTCCTGTAATGGTTATGGGAGATGGAATGCTTGGACAAATGATGGAGCCAGTTGAGTTTAAGGAAAGAGAAGCTAAAAAGCTTCCAGAAAAAACTTGGGCTGCTAATGGGTTAGGGGAAAGAAAAGAGCATAATGTAATAAACTCTTTATTCTTACAACCAGAAGCATTAGAAAACCATAATAATAAGCTTCAAGCTAAGTATAATGAAATAAAGAAAAATGAAGTTAGATATGAATCATTTAATTGTGAAGAAGAATGTGATCTTATAATGGTTGCTTACGGAACAACATCAAGAATATGTAACAACGTTATAAAGCTTGCAGCTAAAGAAGGAATAAAACTAGGTTTAATAAGACCTATAACTATATGGCCATTCCCACAAGAAGCCTTTGATAAAACTGTGGACAACACTAAATATGGTTACTTATCAGTAGAGATGAGTTGTGGACAAATGGTTGAGGATGTAAGACTTGCATCAAATGGAAGAAAACCTGTTGATTTCTACGGAAGAACAGGTGGAATGGTTCCAACACCAGCTGAAATATTAGCTAAAGCTAAGGAAATAGTAGGAGGTGCTAAGTAATGGCTATAGTATTTGAACCAACTAAAGCTCTAGTAGATAGGCCAACCCACTACTGTCCAGGATGTACTCATGGTATAATCCACAGATTAGTTGGAGAGGTTTTAGAAGAGTTAAATGTTTTAGATAAAGCTATAGGAGTTGCTCCAGTTGGATGCTCAGTTCTTGCATATGATTATTTTGCATTTGACATGTTCCAAGCAGCTCATGGTAGAGCACCAGCTGTTGCTACTGGAATAAAAAGATCTAATCCAGATAAGGTAGTATTTACTTATCAAGGAGACGGAGACCTAGCGGCTATTGGTACTTCTGAAATAGTTCACGCAGCAACAAGAGGAGAAAATATAGTTACTATATTCGTAAATAACTGTATATATGGTATGACAGGTGGACAAATGTCACCTACAACATTACCAGGACAAGTAACAGAAACATCTCCTTTTGGAAGAGATATACAAGTACAAGGGCATCCAATGAGAGTATCAGAAATGATAGCTACATTAGATGGAGCTTGTTATGTAGAGAGAGTATCTGTTGATAAGGTTCCAAATGTAATGAAGACTAAAAAGGCTATAAAAAAGGCTTTTGAAAATGCTATAGCAGGAAAAGGATTTTCTATGGTTGAGGTATTATCTATATGCCCAACTAACTGGGGATTAAATATAGAAGAGTCTCTGCAATGGTTAAGAGAAAATATGATTCCTTTCTACCCACTAGGAGTTAAAAAAGATACAACTGGGGAGGTGAAATAATATGGCAACTCAAGAAATGTTATTTGCAGGTTTTGGAGGACAAGGTATACTTTCCATGGCTAAATTCCTAGCTTATGCTGGAATGGATGATAACTTAAGTGTTTCTTGGTTACCATCTTATGGTCCAGAAATGAGAGGAGGTACTGCTAACTGTTCAGTTATATTAACTGATGAGTCAGTAGGTTCCCCAATAGTTATATCTCCAGATTCATTAATAGTTATGAATAGACCTTCCTTAGATAAGTTTGAGGATTCTATAAAGAAAGATGGACTATTAATAATGGATTGTGATTTAGTAACAAGAGATGCAAAAAGAGATGATATAGAAGTTATAAAGATACCAGCTCAGACAGAGGCTGCAAAGCTTGGATCTACTAAAATAGCTAATATGGTACTTTTAGGTGCAGTGGTTGCTAAAACTAAGATAGTTGAAATGGATGTATTATTAGGATCTCTTAGAGCTCACGGAAAAGAAAAGTTTTTTGAATTAAATAAGAAAGCTTTAGAAGTTGGAGCATCCTACGTTAAATAATATAAGAATAAAAATAACTGGTTAACTTTTAAGTTAGCCAGTTATTTTTTTAATATTTTTTAAACATATTTACAAAGAAAAAAGTATGATTTTAAGATTATTTTAAAAACTATCACCATTAAAACCTTTACATAGATGGTTTTATTCATAATATCCAATTAAATGTTAATAAATTTTAATATTTAGCTAAATACTATAAGTATAGAAAATTTTTAATTAGACAACCTATGTGATACAATAAAGTTGTCAGATTGCAGTGATGATTTATTTATATGAGCATAATATAGAAAGATTATTATGATTTGTTATAAGAGTTTAAATTTTTTAGATAGAAGAGGATTCATATTTATATATAGGATCTTTAGATTTAAATTTAACTTATACATAAAATAAGATAAATCAATGGAATCTTTAATGAATAAGTTAAGAGTTTATATTAAGACCCTATAGGATAAGGAGGATACAGGATGATAGTTTTTAATAATATAGAAAAATCCTATAATAAGAATACTATTATAGAGAAATTTAATTTAACAATAAATGATGGAGAGTTTGTAGTGTTTATAGGTCCTAGTGGTTGTGGTAAAACCACCACACTTAAAATGATAAACAAGCTTATAACTCCAACTAGTGGAAGTATAGAAATAAATGGAGAAAATATTTCAAATATTGACTCTGTAAAACTTAGAAGAAAAATAGGATATGTAATACAGCAAACAGGGATATTTCCTCACATGACTATAAAGGAGAACATAGGAATTATACTAAAATTAATTAAG
Source organism: Clostridium sp. (assembly GCF_040797585.1). Taxonomy (GTDB): domain Bacteria; phylum Bacillota; class Clostridia; order Clostridiales; family Clostridiaceae; genus Clostridium_Z. The sequence continues at coordinate 1,313 of NZ_JBFNEO010000067.1, read as the reverse complement.
ACAGAAGAGAATAAGATAGAGGAAAAAGTAAGAGAGTTATTAACCTTGGTTGGATTAGAACCAGAAAAATATATGTATAGGTATCCAAGAGAACTTAGTGGAGGACAGCAACAGAGGGTGGGTTTTGCTAGGGCACTTGCTATAGACCCTGACATAATACTTATGGATGAACCCTTTAGTGCATTAGATCCAATCACAAGAAATTCACTTCAAGAAGAGTTATTTAACCTTCAACAGGAAGTTAAAAAGACCATCGTATTTGTAACTCATGACATGGATGAGGCCATAAAACTTGCAGATAAGATATGCATAATGAACAAAGGAAGGATAGCTCAATACGATACTCCAGAAAATATATTGAGAAATCCGAAAGATGAATTTGTGGAGAATTTTATAGGTAAGGATAGGATATGGAATAATCCAGAATACATAAAAGTAAAGGATGTTATGATTGGAAATCCTGTAACTACCAATGGAAGAAGAAATGTTCTTCAAAGTATTGAAATAATGAGAAACAATAAGGTAGATAGCCTTATGGTAGTAGATAAGGAAAATGTATTAAAAGGCATAGTTACAATAAAAGCCATAAGAAGGAAGGGAAATAATAATTCTACTATAGAAGACATAATGGAAAAAGATCTTATAACTGTGGATGAAGATTCAAGTATTGTGGATATTTTAAAGACTATGAATAATAACAATATAGGATATGTACCAGTTGTAGATTCAGATAAAAAATTAAAAGGATTAGTTACAAGAAGTAGCGTGATTTCTGTTATGAGTGAGAAGTATATGGATGAAGAGGAGGGTGATAATAGTTAATAAAAATATATGAAAAATATATATAAACATGTTTATTTTTCATATATATGGCTATACAATCTTATTGAGGTGGTAAGTTATGAAATATTACTCAATAGGAAAATTCGCACAAAAAATAGGTAAGTCAATTCAAACTTTGAGGAATTGGGATAAAAACGGAAGTTTGAAACCAAGTTATATAACAGATGGTGGTACAAGATATTATTCACAAGAACAACTTAATCATTTTTTAGGTATTAAAGGTATTGAAGCTAAAACTAAAAAAGTAATTGGATATTGTATAGTTAGCTCAGGTAAACTGAAAGACAAATGGTATTACTATTGAAATTATAGACAATACTGAAAAGAAAGAAGAACAGGAGCTAGTTGAGGATTTAATTCAAATTGTTACAGTTTTTAGTTGTAAAGTGTAAGGCAAAGAGCTAATAAAACAAAGAAGATGATTAAGGAGTTGCTAGAGAATGATACTGGGGAATAAAGTTAGATTATAT
>NZ_JBFNEO010000066.1:0-13130 GCF_040797585.1 Clostridium sp. | reverse complement strand
ATGCTTCTTTAGAAGTTCCACTCCTACGGGCCTTATTTTTTTATTTCTAAACTTCACTGTAGTTATAAATATTATGGTCATTTCTTCTTTACTACCTTCTGTATGAACTAAAACCACTTTATCACATAGCATTTTGTAAGTTCTATTTAAAATACCCTGAATAATTGTCAGTTTATTGTTACTACAGTGAAATTCTAGCTTCTCCATATTTGTTTTTACAAAGATAGCTAATAAAATTATAAACTCTATGATAACTAAATAAATAACTAAAAACCAGTTACTATTTAGCCCCACTAAAAACAAGACAATAGGTAAAGCTAAAAAAATAAAGCACATAATAAGCGTAAATATTTTAAACTGTTTTTTTTGCTTTTTTATGGCTTTATCAATATACATGAATCACCTCTAAAATCTTAAAAATTATAGTTCTTCAGTGTTTCCCATAGCCTTCATTTTTTCTGCTTGATCTGCAGTGATTAAAGAATCTATAACTTCATCTATATCACCATTCATATAGGCTTCTAGCTTATATAAAGTAAGCCCTATTCTGTGGTCTGTAACTCTTCCTTGAGGATAGTTATAAGTTCTTATTCTCTCACTTCTATCTCCTGTACCAACTTGGCTCTTTCTATCTTCAGCTATGGCTGCACTTCTTTCAGCTTCTGCCTTTTCATATAATCTAGCCTTTAATATTTTTAATGCTTTTTCCTTATTTTTAAGCTGTGACTTTTCATCCTGACAAGATACTACAATTCCTGTTGGAAGATGTGTCATTCTTACTGCAGAGTCAGTTGTGTTAACACACTGTCCTCCATTACCTGAGGCTCTAAATACATCTACTCTTATATCATTTGGATTTACATCAATTTCTACATCATCAACTTCTGGAAGAACTGCAACTGTAGCTGTTGATGTGTGAATTCTACCACTTGATTCAGTATCTGGAACCCTCTGTACTCTATGTGCTCCACTTTCGTATTTAAGCCTTGAATAAGCTCCATTTCCCTTTATCATGAAGACAACTTCTTTAAATCCACCGATATCTGTTTCATTAGAAGACATAAGTTCAACTTTCCATCTTTTAGTCTCAGCATATCTTGTATACATTCTAAATAGGTTAGCTGCAAATAATGCCGCCTCATCTCCACCAGCACCGCCTCTAATTTCTACAAATACGTTCTTAGAATCATTAGGGTCCTTTGGAAGAAGTAATATTCTAAGTTCATCCTTAAGTTCTTCTTCCCTTTCAGAAAGAGACTTAAGCTCTTCTTGTATCATTTCCTTTAGCTCTTTATCGCTTTCCTCTGAAAGCATATCTTTGTTAAATTCTAAATCTTCTTCAATCTTTTTAAATTCTTTGTATTTTACAACTACCTCTTCTAAATCTGAATGCTCCTTGCATAATTTTTGCCATTCTTTTTGATTAGCCATTATGGTTGGATCACTAATTTTCATAGAAAGTTCGTCATATTTTGCCTCTATAAAATTAAGCTTCTGTAACATAACTCAATCACTCCGTATCCATATTTTCATAGTTTATAATTATATCATAATATTATTAATATTTTCAACTAATTTATATACCCTACATTGGTATCACTATCCTCTTTTTACTATATGTTTATAGATTTTAACCTAATAACTATATATTTATTATACACTAATATATTTTCCTATTACTACCCTATCTAATCCAGCTAAATCCTTTATAGTTCTAATATCTTTAAAACCATTCAAAGCCATTATATTTTCTACTTCTTTTCCTTGATCATGACCTATTTCAAAGGCTAAATATCCTTGGTCAAGTAAGCATTTAGTACTTTCATCAGTTATTCTTCTATAAAAATCTAATCCATCCACTCCCCCATCTAAGGCTAAATGAGGTTCAAAATCTTTAACATCTTCCATAAGGGTATTTATAACCTCTTTCCTTATATAAGGTGGATTAGATATAATCACATTGAACTTCTCTTTATTTTTTATTAAAACTTTTAGTAAATCACTTTGTATAAATCTTGCCTTATCTTTAAGATTTAATCTTTCCATATTAATATTAGTAACCTCACAGGGAACACTATCTATATCAACGCATGTTATATTAACATCCTCCCTTAAAGCCCCTATGGATAATCCTATTGCTCCACTTCCACAGCACAAGTCACATATATCTTTTAAATTATTATTATCTATTATTTTAAGAGCTTCCTCCACTAATATTTCGGTATCTCCTCTAGGAATTAAAACACATTCTTTTACATAAAAATCTAATCCCATAAACTCACAGTGATTTAATATATATTTTATTGGCATTTTTCCTTTTCTTTTTTTAACTAAGTTTTTAAACTCTTCTTCATTTTCTAGAGATACTAATTCATTCCTATTAGTTATTAAGTAAAGCTTATCTCTTTCTATAACTTTAGAAAGTAATAACTGAGAGTCTAACACATAGGTTTCTATTCCTACACTTTTAAGTTCCTCATTAGAATAATTAAGGAGTTCACCTATAGACTTCTCCTTAGACTTTATCCCTTCTGCCGCTTTTAATGAGGCAATAGCAACTTCTATCTGCTTTTCATCAGGTTCCTTTGTGGTAAGTTCTTGAAGTTTTAATCCTGGATAAGCTACTACAGTGGTTAATATGTTATCATTTTTCCCAAGCCATTTTATTATTTCATAGGTAATACCTGATACTAATGGTAGGAGTAATATTCTGTAGCCTAATCTATACCAAAAACTTTTCCAACTAACAAAAGAAAATAATAATATGCTTATTACCATAACAAGAAAAATAAAATTTGTTCCACATCTTGGATGTAGTCTTGGGAACTTCTTCACATTATCCACAGTAAGCTCTACCCCATTCTCATAACAAAATATGGTTTTATGTTCTGCTCCATGATACTGAAATACCCTTTTTATCTCATCCATTTTTCCAACAAGATATATATAAATGAGAAAAATAGAAACTCTCACTATTCCTTCTACTATATTCAATGCAAAATTGTTAAATCCTAAATATTTAAATCCTTGAGCTATTAATGTGGGAGCTGCAAAGAATAACAATATAGAAATACCTAAAGATATAAAGATAGTTATCCCTACCAACACATTCTCACTTTTATCCTTAAATATTTTATTAAAAAACTTTTCAAAAGCATCAGGCTCATCATCTTCCTCAAAAAATGAAGCAGAATAGTTTAATGTCTTTATACCTACAATCATAGAATCAATTAGGGATATAAACCCTCTAATAATTGGAAGAGAAAATAATTTATTCTTTTTACTTAATGGGATTTTATTTTCCATGGATATTTCTATTTCCCCTTTAGGAGTCCTAACTGCAGTGGCAACTCCTTTTTCGCCCCTCATCATTACTCCTTCTATTACAGCTTGACCTCCTACATTGCACTTTCTCTTCATTAACCCACCTTCTCTCTAAACTTATTTTGTACCTAGATAGTCTTGTTTATATTTAAAATAACAGTTTGGACAAAGAGATTGGTATTCTACATTGTCAAACTTATCAATTGCCACTTGCTCTCCCTCGAAAACATATCTACCGTCAATCTTTCTTCCATTTAATAATGCTTTTTTTCCACAAGTACATATAGTTTTCATTTCCTCTATACTATGAGCTAATAAAAGTAGCCTCTCACTGCCTTCAAATCCGTTCATCTGAAAATCTGTTCTAAGCCCATAACATATTACAGATATATCTAAAAGCGCTGCCACTCTGAAAAGTTCATCTATATGATGCTTCTTTAAAAATTGCACCTCATCTACCAATATACACTGTACCTTTCCTTTTTCCTTTATATAATTCTCAACTTCTATATATATATTATCATCTTTATCTATTAATAGATCTACCTCCTGGGAAACTCCAAGTCTTGATACAACTTTTACTCCACCCTTTTTATCGGTTTCTGGCTTTAATATTATTGCTTTTAGTCCTCTTTCATGGTAGTTGTATGCTACCTGCATTAAATGAGTTGATTTTCCAGAATTCATAGCTCCATATCTAAAATAAAGTTTTGCCATTAAACTATCTCCTTTTCTACGTTTTATTAACTATTCGATTATATCACATAAATTATATGTAATAAAAAACTAAAATTTAGTAATAATTTTTAGATTATAAAATTTCATTTAATGCCGTATTGACTTAGTTCATAACCACATGATATAATCTAGAGGTTGATAGCGGATACGCAAAGCGAAAGAGGTGAAAAATATGAGAGAAGGCATACATCCAGAATACCACAGCGATTCAGTGGTTAAGTGTGCATGTGGAAATACTTTTACAACAGGTTCTGTTAAAAACGAACTAAAAGTAGAAATATGCTCTAAATGCCACCCATTCTTCACTGGAAAGCAAAAGATTGTTGATATCGGTGGAAGAGTTGATAGATTCAATAAGAAGTACAACTTAAAGAACGAAGAATAAGAAAGTTTGGAAAAGATGAATTCATCTTTTCCTTTTTCTTTTGTTAAAATTAAATTATATAAATTCATTTTAACTTATATATAGGGTTTTTAGCTTAAATCTTAACTTATACATGTACTTAAATTATTTAAAACCTTGGATTTTAAGTAGTACATAAGATAAGTTTTGAACCAAAAAACCTATAGATCCATTTAAGTTTCTATATTATTTAAAAATATAGAAATAACTAAATATATATTGATAATTAATCTTTTGATTATTAATAATATTCATAGTTTTAGATAAAATAAAAAATCCAGTTTTCCTGGATTTTTTACTTTATCTCTTCTTTTCTGGATCTAGCATATCGCTCTTTTTTATAGTTTGTATAAATTCTTCATTATTTGATGTCTTTGAAAGTAAGTTAATAATACTTTCTGTAACATTTTCTAAATTTCCGTCTCTATACATAACTCTTCTTAGTCCAAAGGCTACTTCTTTTTCTTCATCTCCCAGAATTAGATCCTCTTTTCTCGTTCCTGATTTATATATATCTATAGCTGGGAATATTCTTCTTTCTTGAAGTTTTCTATCTAAGTGAACCTCCATATTTCCTGTTCCCTTAAACTCTTCAAATATCATATCATCCATTCTACTGCCTGTTTCAACTAACGCTGTAGCAAGAATAGTAAGACTTCCGCCCTCTTCTAAGTTTCTTGCAGCTCCAAAAAACTTCTTAGGCATTACTAAAGCTCCTGGATCAAGTCCTCCTGATAAGGTTCTACCTGTTGGAGTTATAGTTAAGTTCCAAGCTCTTGTAAGTCTAGTTAAACTATCTAAAAGTATAACTACATCATTCCCATACTCAACAAGTCTTTTAGCTCTTTCTAGTACAAGTTGAGCTATTTTTGTATGATTTTGTGGCTCTTCATCAAAAGTTGAGTATATAACTTCTCCATTTATAGAACGTTGCATGTCCGTTACTTCTTCTGGTCTTTCATCTATTAAAAGAACCATTAGCTTTATCTCAGGGTAATTTTTAGATATGTTTTGTGCTACTCTTTTTAATAAAGTGGTTTTCCCCGCCTTAGGAGGAGCTACAATTATACCTCTTTGACCTTTACCTATAGGACATACAATATCCATAAGCCTTGAAGATAAATCTCTTGAATAATCTGTTTCAAGCCTTAGTCTTTTGTCTGGATATATAGGAGTCATCCTTTCAAAATTACGTCTTCTTCCTATATTATCAACACTATATCCATTTATGATTTCAACAAATACTAGAGCTCTATATCTTTCTCCACCATCCTTAGGTGATCTTGCCTTTCCAGTTATCATATCCCCTGTTTTTAGGTTAAATCTTTTTATCTGAGAAGGCGATACGTAAACATCTTCACTTCCACTTACATAGTTTTTACATCTTAAAAATCCAAAATTACTTCCCGGATTATCGTTTACTATATCTAAAATACCTGTTACTCTTTCTGATCCATTTATAACAGTTCTTAGCTTTTGAGCCTTCTCCTCTTCACTAATCTCATGAGTTTCTTCATGTCTATTATTTGTTTCTTCAATGACTTTAGTTCTATCTAAATATTCTTCTGAACCCTTAGGAGATATTTTCTCTCTTAAGATTGTTCCATCTTTTTCAATAGAAAGAGATGGCGTAAGGGGTTTAGATATTTTTTTAAGTTCTTCTATTAACTCTTGTTTCTTAAATTTTGATATATTTTTAACGCCTAAGTCCTTAGCTACCTGCTTCAGTTCATTAACCGTCATTGATTCATATTTGTTGTTAGTCAAAACTGCACCTCCAAATTTTAAAAACCTCCGGAAACAAATAAGAAAAGATTTATTTTAGAATCCAAACAAATATATAGTTTGGATAAATTACTCCTTGAACTGTATTATTAATTTACTCTAAAATATTTTAGAAATATGATTGTAGGATAAATATATGTATACTTATAGAACGAATCTTTCTTCAGATGATGTTCTCTCCACCATCTTAATGTTAGATGAGTTAATCTAGGGCGTAGCAATTGTTATCCCCACCTTTTAATAGGATTAGGTATACAGCTCCCAGCCATCAGATAAATTTTACATACATAAATTAATTATTATCAAGTACGCTATTATTTATTCAACTATATAATTACATATTAATTATATACCTATAAAATCATTGGTCAAGAAAATTCTTGTATTATTTAATCATATATTAACAAATATGTTGTTAATATAAAATTAAACTCCATTCATAAACTATTTTATGGATGGAGTTTTAACTTCTACTATTAAATTGACTTTTAACACATGATAATCTTAAACGGTTTTTAAGTAATTTTTTAGTTTATATACTACATAGAGCTTTATGAATATACAAGAAAATTATGAATAAATTGATTTCTCCCATTAAAACCTTAGTAACATCTTTATATTTAAAATATTATTTTTTATTTTCTAGGGTTGCTTTTATAAAACCATTAAATAAAGGGTGAGGTCTATTAGGTCTTGATTTTAATTCTGGATGAAATTGAGCTGCTGTAAACCACGGATGATCTTTAATTTCCACTATTTCAACTAACCTTCCATCTGGAGAAGTTCCAGTTATAGAAAGTCCCCCCTCTGTTAGTTGTTTTTTATACTCATTATTAAATTCATATCTATGCCTATGTCTTTCATATATAACTTCCTCATCATAGGTATTATAAGAATTAGTGTCCTTTAATAACTTACACGGATAAACGCCCAGCCTCATAGTCCCACCCATATCCTCTATATCTTTTTGCTCTGGCATCAAATCTATAACTGGATATTTAGTATCTGGATCTATCTCAGAACTATTAGCATTTTCATAGCCTAACACATTTCTAGCAAACTCTATAACTGCACACTGCATCCCAAGACAAATTCCTAGAAAAGGTATTTTATTTTCTCTAGCATATCTTATAGTTTCTATCTTTCCCTCTACCCCTCTATCTCCAAATCCTCCTGGAACAAGGATACCATCCACATCCTTCAATAGAGATTTTGAATTTCTAGAACTTATCTCCTCCGCATTTATCCATTCTATCTCTATATTAGTGTCATTAGCATAACCTCCGTGGTTTAAAGCTTCTACTACAGATATGTAAGCATCATGAAGCTCTACATATTTTCCCACCAAAGCTACTCTTATAATATGATTTATTGACTTTATCTTATTAATCATAGCTTCCCATAATGAATTATCAATATCTTCACATGATAAATTTAACTTATCACAGACTAATTTATCTAGTTCTTCTTTATGAAGCATTAGAGGAATTTCATATAAATTTTCCGCATCTAAGTTTTGTATAACATGCTTTCCATCTATATTACAGAATAATCCAATCTTATTTTTTACCTCTTGTGATAAAGGTCTTTCAGATCTACACACTATTATATCAGGTTGAATACCTATGCTTCTAAGCTCCTTAACAGAGTGTTGGGTTGGCTTTGTTTTAAGTTCACCTGCTTTCCCAAGAAAAGGTACTAGCGTTACATGAATAAAACATACATTTTCTTTACCAACTTCATATTGAACTTGTCTTATAGCTTCTAGAAATGGAAGAGATTCTATATCTCCAACAGTACCACCTATTTCTGTTATGACCACATCTACTTCTCTTTCTTTTGCTACTCTATAAACTCTTTCTTTTATCTCATTTGTTATATGAGGTATAACCTGAACTGTTCCTCCTAAATACTCTCCTTTTCTCTCCTTAGAAATTACATTCCAGTAAATTTTACCTGTAGTTACATTACTATTTCTACTTAAATTTTCATCTATAAATCTTTCATAATGCCCTAAATCTAAGTCTGTTTCAGCACCATCATCTGTTACAAAAACCTCTCCATGCTGATATGGACTCATAGTACCTGGATCCACATTAATATATGGGTCAAACTTTTGTATAGATACTTTTAATCCCCTATTTTTTAAGAGCCTTCCAAGAGATGCTGCTGTTATTCCTTTTCCTAAGGATGATACTACTCCTCCAGTAACAAAAACATATTTAGTATTCATGTGAATCCTCCTAAAATCTATATTTTTTTATTTTCCTATTGACATAATGATTATATCCCATTAAAATAGGAATTACCCTATTAAAATGGGATATTTATTTTCAAAAATATAAATAATATGATATCACACTATTTTTCGTGATGCTAATCCTATATTTCGTCATTTTTATTCATATTATATCATTTCCCTTAATCTATTCTCTAATTCAAAGTATTTCTTTCTTAACTCTCCATTTACTAAGAATTTCTCTTCTGCTTTTTTAAAATTATAGGTAAATGACCTCTCACTTCTTTCAGGAAAAAACTTATTCAATGTTTTCTTATCATCACAATCGTATTTTTTCAAAAGTAAAAATAATAAATACCTACACTCTCTATCCTTTAATATTTTAAACATTTCTTCTTTGCTTATATCATTATACTTACATAAAAAATTTATTATAGTTAAGTATTTATCTTTCATAACTCCTCACCTCTTTTTATAGATTCTTGACTACTATTACTTTTTTATACATTTAACCTATTACTTATAATATCTCTGCCCCTTAATATCCTATATCTTAACGCATTATCCTCTTATTATATTAGATATGGCTAAAACCACAAATTTACATACTATTCTATATTTATATATTTTAATTATTAAAATACATTTTAATCTAAATATTATTTCATAATTGCATAAATAAAAACAGTGCACCTACAGCATGACTGTTTTCTATGCACTGTTAATTATGTATATATAATATAGAACTTTTAACTTGAACCTTAACTCCTATTTATATAGTAAAATTTATATTTAAGCCTTTATTTCTATTTCTAACACAGTTATATAAGACGGTTGACCAGTTATAGTAAGCTCATATTCTACAAAAAGTTTTCCTCCACTTTCCCCCATGTCTATATCTAGTTTTTTAGTCTTCGTTCTAAGTTCTAAGGCACCATAGGGAGTGTTATATAAAGATATATGCTCCTTGCCCCTTTGAAACCTCATCTCACATGCTGTACTTCCTTCTCTTATAAGTTCCATATAATCTTCAAATATATTTAATATAGTAACAGTCCCTTCCATCCCTGAAAGTTCTGTTTCATTATATTCTGCCTTAAACCCATTAGAAAGTATGGTAAACTCTCCTGGAGTAACAACTTCAATACCTTCATCAGTTATATCTTGAGAACTTTTAATAGAAACTACTGCCTTTTTTATCACCTAATCACTCCTAACAATTAATCATATATTTTTGCATTTCATCTTCTTTTATTGGGCTAACCTCTATTATTTTATCCATAGGTCTTCCAAATCTTCCATACTTTATATCTAACTTATTCTCATTTTTTCCTTTTGAATATCTTCCTGAAAGCTTGGCTGCAAATTCTATATCTTCTTCGCTAGCTTCCCCAACTATAGCTATCATAGCCCCTGAAAATTTATTTGGAAAAAATATCATATCATCCTTAGTTAATAAACTCTTTAAACTTTTGCTTTCCTCTTCTGTTCTTGCAGCTACTATCTTGCAATTATCTCCTAATCTAAAGTGTCTTCCATATCTTAATAGACTTATATCTTTCTCTTTAATTTCACTTTTATTCTTAACTAAGTCTTTAAGTCTTATTGAATAATTAGGCTCCGTAAGTCTACATCCTCCTGCTGGAGAAGGATAGTCAACTATGCCCCATTTATCTGCTAGTTCCATTTGAACCGTTCTACTCCTCCCACTTATATCCAATAAATTTTCTCTATTTACTAATCCATTATTCTCCATGTCTGTTGGTTCTAAATTCTTTGCACAAAGAGGTCTTAAAATCTTATTGCTAAATCCAGATTCATTTTTTACTATGTCTAAAGATCTCTTGTTCTGTGACATAGGTCTTTGATTTAAAACCTCACCTGTTATAATAAAATCTCCATTAAATTTCTCTAAAAGCTCACCAGCATATTTCATCATCATAGAATGGCAATCTATACAAGGATTCATATTCTTTCCATATCCATGCTTAGGATTTTTAACCATTTCAAAATGTTCTTTAGAAAAATCTACAATCTCTAATGGTATATCTATTTGTTTGCACATTTTTATAGCATTATCTGGTGTAAAAAAATAAGATTTAAAACAAATCCCAATTACTTCAATCCCCTGATCCTTTATAAGTTTCGATGCTAATATACTGTCTAATCCCCCAGATACCATTGCTAATGCTCTTACCATACACTCACTCCTTAACCTTCATACTCATAATAAATAGTTTATTAATTTTACTAATATTAATCAAGAGGGTTTTGATACAGTTTTAAGATAAAATTAATTATTATTAATTCTTCAGCTATGATATAATATAGTGACTATTATTTAAATAAACTATTTTAGTATATAAGTATATACTTACATTATAAACTGTAAAATCAATATTTTACGGCTTTCTTTGTTGCTCAATTCCTAAAATTTTTAGTAGTTTTATTTGTAATAATTATAAGGTCATTTGAATTTATATAAGTTTAAGATTTCTATATAAATAGAAATCATCTAAGCGCTTAGCAACTGTAACACCCCCTCCTTACACGGGATGGTGGTGTTACAGTTGCTAGCCATCAGATAAAATCAGCTTTGTGAAACTATATTTACATATTATTACTTAATTATAGTTTTACTAAGACTTGTTAATAGTATATATAAGACTTTTATATTTTAATATAATTAAATTAAATGTATTTAAAGGTGTGAAACTCATGAAAGTATTAATGTTATCAGTATCCGCTGGTGGTGGTCATATGAATGCTGCTAAAGCAATAAAGTCATATATCTTGGATAAATATGATGACTCTGAAGTTGAAATAGTAGATACTCTACGATATATCAATCCAGTTTTAGATAAATTAATAATAGGAAGCTACTTAAAGTCTCTTAAAATATCTCCATCTATTTTCGGAATGATATATAATCATTCTGAAACTGATCCTGGAATAGCTAATGTATCTAATAAGATAAACGAGTTATTTTCAACTAAAATTTATAATTTAATAGAGGGATTTAACCCAGATGTTCTAATTTCAACTCACCCTTTCTCTACAGAAATACTTTCTATACTTAAAGGGAAGAGTTTAATAGATAAACCCTGTATTACTATAATGACAGACTATACTCCTCATAGTTTTTGGATTCATCCTAATGTTGATGCATACATAGTTTCCAATGATGATATGATAGATGAAATGGAGGAAAGAGGTGTTTTAAAAGACAAAATATTTCCTTTTGGTATACCTGTATCCCCTAGTTTTAATACTCCTTATGATAATAAAAACACCCTAATATCCTTAGATCTTGATCCAGATAAAACAACCTTACTACTTATGGGTGGAAGTCTTGGAATGGGGAATATAGTTAATGTGTATAAAGAACTTATATCTATCCCTTTAGATTTTCAAATAATAATACTTGCAGGTAACAACGATAAATTGCTATCTTCTTTAAACTCTGAGGTGGAGTACTCCTTAAAAGAGACTAGAATAATAGGCTTTACAAAGGAAGTAAATAAATATATGCAAGCCTGTGATTTACTCTTAACAAAACCAGGTGGTTTAACTATAACAGAGGCATTAATTTCAGAACTTCCTATGGCACTATTCTCTCCTATTCCTGGGCAGGAAGAAAAAAATGCAGAGTTTTTACTAAACCATGGAGTTGCTATTGATTTAGGCGATGGAATTAACTGCAAGGATAAAATATATGAAATTCTTAAAGACTCTGAACTTCTAAAAGATATGAAAGTAAAAGCTAGAGCTCTAAGTAAACCTAATTCTTGCAAAGATATGGTAAATTTAATAGAAGATTTAATAAAAAAATAAGAATCAGCAATGTGCTAATTCTTATTTTTTATTTATTAAATCTTCTATTACTTCTAAAAATTTAAATTTTACTTTAACTTTTTTCTCCTTAGAAACTGTATCCATTTCATTATCATCTAAAACCCTACTAAGCTCTTTTTTGGTTTCTTCTGAGTTCACCTCACCCTTAGTTACATCCACAAAGCATAAAGGTGGGAACATTACACACCACCAATTTTCTCCCTCAGCATCCCCTATTAGTATTCTATAAGCTTCATACTCTCCTTGAGGTAGAGCTATATCACCATAGACTTTAACTGGGAAATTCTCTCGTGATAGTTCCGCATTAACTTTATAATCATATCCATTTTTCTTCACTACCTCATTTGCTATTTCAATTATTTTTTCGTTATTATTTCTTAATATATCCCTTGATTCATCCAAAGACTTACTTTCCTTAAGTATAGGTTGTATAAAGTTTAAAACCTCATCCTTAACTCTTAATTTTAACTCTTGGTCTTCTATTGAATCACTATTAGCCAAAATATGAAACCTTATTAATTTGTTACTTATATCTTCAACCTGCTTTTTAGATGTATTTTTTTCATAAACTTGTCCTATAATACTACTTACTAAAACCATTGATATTATTATTATTATTCCACTTAAAAACTTTTTCATCCCATATCGCCCCTTTCAATTAGTATTATTTACACTTTTACAAATTTTATACATAATATTGAATATTTTAAGATATTTTATATTTTATAGTGTTTTGATTCAAAACTTATCTTATGCACTGATTAAAATCTAAGACTTTAAAGGATT
>NZ_JBFNEO010000065.1:0-13320 GCF_040797585.1 Clostridium sp. | reverse complement strand
GATATATAATCTTTATAAAGGCTAAATGCCGTTGACAAAAAAAATGTGAAATGTTATTTTAAATTCATAGTCGTTAGCACTCGTTACATGTGAGTGCTAATAAATGAGGTGATACCATGGAAATGGATGAAAGAAAAATAAGGATTCTTCAAGCTATAATAAGTGACTATATAGGTAATGGTGAACCATTAGGTTCAAGAACCATAGCAAAGAAGTATGATTTAGGTATAAGCTCGGCGACTATAAGGAATGAGATGGCAGATCTTGAGGATATGGGATACCTAGAGCAGCTTCATACATCTTCGGGAAGGAAACCTTCTGATAAAGGATATAGGCTTTATGTAGATAAGTTAATGCCACAGGAAGTTTTAACCATAGAAGAAGAACTTAGGATAAAGGGGTATTTAATAGATGCTACTTTATATGAAGTTGATAAGATTTTAAAACAGGCAGTGGGAGTTCTTTCAGAGCTTACACATTTAACCTGTGTTCTTAAGAATCCTTCAGTTAACAAGAGTCGTATTAAGTCTCTTCAGCTTTTATCTATAGATATTAATAGCTTATTAGTAGTTATGGTTACTGATAGTGGTATAATAAAAAATAATTTAATCAGAACACATAGCGTACCAAGTTCTGATATACTGCTTAAAATATCTAAGGCTCTGAATGAAAGAATTAGAGATTTAACCATAGAAGAAATTAATCTTGAGGTTATAAATAACCTAAAAAAAGATTTAAGGGGATATGATGATATATTTAATGCTATAATACCTTCAATATATGAAACTCTAAGAGAAAGTGAAAAACTTGAGGTTTATACAGAAGGAACAGCTAATATATTTAATTATCCAGAGTTTAATGACATAGATAAAGCAAGAGAGTTTTTATCATTACTTTCTAATAAGGACTTAGTAAATAATCTTATAAACACAGAAGGAGACTTAACTATAACAATAGGTGAAGAAAACTATATTAAAGAAGCTAAAGATTGTAGTATAATATCTGCTTCTTACAATATAGGGGATACTTCTCTTGGTAAAATTGGTCTTATAGGGCCTACAAGGATTCCTTACTCTAAGATAATGTCCATAGTGGCAAAGGTAATGAAAGAACTTAATGATAGCTTAAGACAATATAGGGATTATTAGGAGAAGGAGTGTAACCATGAAAAATATGGATAAAAAGCATGAAACTCAAGAAGAATTAAAGAATAATGAGAACTTACAAAATGAGGGCTTCGAAGAAGTAGAAGAGTGTAATAACTGTGAAGAGAATAATGAGTTAAAGTTAAAGGGTTCTATAAAATCCTTAGAGAATGAAAATAAAAAGCTTGAAAATGAATTAGAAGCTTTAAAGGATAGATTACTTAGAACTAATGCAGAATATGAAAACTTTAGAAAAAGAACAGTTAAAGAAAAAGAAGGAATTTACACAGAAGCCTGTGAGGATGTATTAAAAAACATACTCCCAGTTATAGATAATTTAGAAAGAGCTGTTACAATAGAAGGCAGCGCTGAAGATATAAAAAAAGGTGTAGAGATGACATTAAAGGCATTTAATGATGCTTTTGATAAACTAAATGTAGAAGAGATAGATACTAAAGGGGAATTCGATCCTATATTACACAATGCAGTAATGCATGTTGAGGATGATTCATTTGGAAAGAACTCTATTGTTGAGACTTTCCAAAAGGGATATAAAAGAGGAGATAAAGTATTAAGATATAGCATGGTTAAAGTTGCTAATTAATAAAGAAATTTAAGGAGGTACAAATTATGGGAAAAGTAATAGGAATTGACTTAGGAACAACTAACTCTTGTGTTGCAGTTATGGAAGGTGGAGAACCAGTAGTTATAACAAACTCAGAAGGAGCGAGAACTACTCCATCAGTAGTTTCATTCCAAGCAAATGGAGAAAGATTAGTAGGGCAGGTAGCAAAAAGACAAGCAATCACTAATCCAGATAAAACAATAATGTCAATAAAGAGACATATGGGAACTAACCATAAGGTTAATATAGATGGCAAGGATTATACACCACAAGAAATATCAGCTATGGTACTTCAAAAGATAAAAGCAGATGCAGAGGCTTATCTTGGAGAGCCTGTAACTCAAGCTGTTATAACAGTACCAGCTTATTTTAATGATAGTGAAAGACAAGCAACTAAAGACGCTGGTAAAATAGCAGGTCTTGAAGTGTTAAGAATAATAAATGAGCCAACAGCAGCATCTTTAGCTTATGGAATAGATAAAACAGAAACTACTCAAAAGATATTTGTTTATGACTTAGGTGGTGGTACTTTCGACGTATCAATACTAGAACTTGGAGATGGAGTATTTGAAGTTAAGGCTACAAATGGAGATACAGCTTTAGGTGGAGATGACTTTGACCAAAAGGTTATAGACTATATAGCAGAGACTTTTAAATCAGAAAATGGAATAGATTTAAGAAATGATAAGATGGCTCTTCAAAGATTAAAAGAAGCAGCAGAAAAAGCTAAGATAGAGCTTTCATCCTCAACTCAAACAAATATAAACCTACCATTTATAACAGCTGATGCTACAGGTCCAAAGCATATAGACCTTAACTTAACAAGAGCTAAGTTTAATGAACTTACTCATGATCTAGTTCAAAGAACAATAGAGCCTATGAAGAAGGCATTAGCAGATTCTAGTCTTTCTATGAGTGATATAGATAAGATAGTACTTGTTGGAGGATCTACAAGAATACCAGCAGTTCAAGAAGCTGTTAAGAACTTTACCGGAAAAGAGCCTTCAAAGGGAGTAAACCCAGATGAATGTGTTGCAGTAGGAGCTGCTATACAGGCAGGAGTATTAACTGGAGATGTTAAGGATGTATTACTTCTAGATGTTTCACCATTAACTCTTGGAATAGAGACTTTAGGAGGAATAGCTACTCCATTAATAGAAAGAAATACAACAATACCAACTAGAAAGAGTCAAGTGTTCTCAACAGCAGCTGATGGTCAAACATCCGTTGAAATTCACGTAGTTCAAGGTGAAAGACAAATGGCTACTGACAATAAGACTTTAGGAAGATTTACTCTATCTGGAATAGCGCCAGCTCCAAGAGGAATTCCTCAAATAGAAGTTACTTTTGATATTGATGCTAATGGATTAGTTAATGTTTCTGCTAAGGATAAGGGAACAGGTAAGGAAGCTAACATAACAATAACAGCTTCAACTAACCTTTCAGATGATGAAGTAGATAAGGCTGTTAAAGAAGCAGAAATGTATGCTGAAGAAGATAGAAAGAGAAAAGAGTCTATAGAAGTTAAGAATAATGCAGACCAATTAGTATATCAAACTGAAAAGACTTTAGGAGAACTTGGTGATAAGGTATCAGCAGAAGATAAGGCTAAGATAGAAGCTAAGGTAGAAGAACTTAAGAAGATTAAGGACGGAGATGACCTAGAAGCTATAAAGAAGGCCACAGAGGAGTTAACTCAAGAATTCTATGCAATATCTTCAAAGATGTATGAAGCAGCAGGTGGAGAGCAAGGATTTGATCCAAACAACATGGGTGGAGCTCAAGGAGAAGCACCTGGAGCAGGCCCACAAGGAGACAATGTTGTAGATGCTGATTTTAAAGTAGATGACAAATAATTAAATTCATAATATATTAAATAGGGGAAGGCGTAGTCTTCCCCTAATTTAAAGTGTAGGTGGTGAAGGTATGGCTAAAAGAGATTTTTATGAAGTACTTGGCCTTGAAAAGGGTGCTAGTGATGATGAGATAAAGAGAGCGTTTAGAAAATTAGCTATTAAATACCATCCTGATAAGAATCAAGGAAACAAGGAAGCGGAAGAGACATTTAAAGAAATTAATGAAGCTTACCAGGTTTTAAGTGATCCAGAGAAGAAGTCAAGATATGACCAATTTGGTACGGCAGACTTTGATGGTTCAGGATTCGGAGGATCAGGATTTGGTGGCATGGATTTTGATCTTGGAGATATCTTTGGAGATATTTTCGGAGGCTTCGGTGGAGGTAGAAGGAAAAAGGGAGGTCCAGAGCGTGGAGCTGACCTTGAATATAATATGACTTTAACCTTTGAAGAAGCTGTATTTGGAGTAAAGAAAGAAGTATCAGTAACTAGAAGTGAGGGTTGCGATACTTGTAAAGGTAGTGGAGCAAAGGCAGGAACATCTCCAACTACCTGTAATAAGTGTAGCGGAAGTGGACAGATAAGGGTTCAAAGACAAACTCCTCTTGGAGCTTTTGCCACAGTATCAACCTGTGATAAATGTGGTGGAAAAGGAAAGATAATTTTAAATCCATGTGGAACCTGTCATGGAACTGGTAAGGAAAGAAAGAAAAGGACCATAACAATAAATATTCCAGCAGGAGTAGATACGGGTAATGTTATGCCTTTAAGAGGACAGGGAGATCATGGAACCCAAGGAGGGCCTCCAGGAGATTTATATGTAGGTATAAATGTTAAGCCTCATAAAACATTTAAGAGAAAAGGCTTTGATATTTATATGGATGCACATATATCTATGGCAAAGGCAGCTCTTGGTACTGAGATAAAGGTTCCAACAGTAGATGGAGATGTAACCTATGAAGTACCTCAAGGAACTCAACCTGGAACTATTTTTAGACTTAAAGGAAAAGGTGTTCCTAGAATAAACTCTACTGGTCGTGGAGATCAATATGTTAATGTTGTGGTAGAGGTACCTAAGAACCTAAATGAAAAACAAAAAGAAGCATTAAATATGTTCCTTGAGGCTAGTGGAGATGCATCTGGTGAGAAGGAAGGTTTCTTTGAAAAACTGAAAAAAAAGCTTTAATATACTAAAGGCTTAGTCTTTTAATTTTAAGAGACTAAGCTTTACTCTATATAGACATAATTATAGAGAGAGGGTAAAATATATTAAGTATATGTAATAGGATAGAAAATAATTTTGGAAGGATTGATTACATGAAGGGAACTTGGATAGAAGTAAAAGTTATAACAAAGTCTGAGGCTTTAGAAATAATACAAGGAATATTTTACGGATTAGATGTTAAAGGTGTTGCTATAGAAGACCCTAATGATATGTTGGAGAGAGAGGAAGGTCCATTAACTTGGGACTTTGCAGATATAAATATATTAGAACATAAGGGTAAAGCTGCTATGGTAAAAGCATATTTTTCCCTTGAAGATAATATAGAAGAAATTATAGATTATATAAAAGAAAAACTTGAAGAAATAAAGTCTATGGGTGTAGATATAGGTGAAGGTACTTTAGAATACCAAAAGGTTAATGAGGAAGATTGGGCAAATAACTGGAAAAAATATTATAAACCAACTAAAGTTGGGGAAAATATAGTAATTAAGCCTATATGGGAAGAGTATGAAGGAAAGCAAGATGAAATGGTTATAGAACTGGATCCGGGAATGGCTTTTGGAACAGGAACCCATGAAACTACAAGAATGTGTATAGAAGCTCTTGAGAAATATACAAAGGAAGATACAGTGGTATTTGATATTGGAACAGGATCAGGAATACTTGCTATAGCGGCAGCTAAACTTGGAGCTAAAAATGCTTTAGGGGTAGACCTTGATCCAGTAGCTGTGGAGTCAGCTAAAGAAAATGTAGAATTTAATAATTTAAATAATATAGAAATTCTTGAAGGTAATCTTCTAGATGTGGTAGAAGGTAAGGCAGACTTAGTTGTAGCTAATATAATTGCAGAGGTTATATGTATATTAGTAGATGACGTTAAAAAGGTATTAAATAAAGAAGGGTTATTTATAACATCAGGTATTATTCACGAAAGATGTGATATGGTTATAAATAAACTTGAAGAGTCTGGATTCCAAGTTGTTGAAGTTAATAAAGATGGGGAATGGAACTGTATAATAGGTAAAATAAAATAGTTTAAGGAGAAATGTTTATGCATAAATTTTTTACAAGCAGTGAATTAGTAAATGAGATTTATGCCACCATAGTTGGAGATGATGTTAAACATATATACAAGGTATTAAGATTAAAGGTGGGAGACCAGGTAATTATAAACAATGGACTTTCAGAAGAATATCTTGGAGAAATTGAAGAGATAACTAAGGAAAAGGTTAATGTAAGGATTATAAAGAAACATGAAATACATAGTGAGAGTAAAGTTAATATTACTTTATTTCAGGGCATGCCAAAGGCAGCTAAAATGGATTTAATAGTGCAAAAGGGAACAGAACTAGGGATAAATACATTTATTCCTATAATAACATCCAGGGTAGATGTGAAGCTTAAAGGAGAATTTAAAAAGCTAGATAGGCTTCAAAGGATTGCCCTTGAAGCTTGTAAGCAATGCAAAAGAGCAAGAGTCCCAAAGGTCTTAGAACCTCTAGATTTTCAAGAGATGTTGAAGGAATTAGAGGAAATGGATTTAGTAATAGTCCCTTATGAAAATGCTAATGGCTATGGAATGAAACAGCTAGCAAAAGAGGTATCAAAAGAGAATATTAAGAATATAGGAATAATTGTAGGACCAGAAGGTGGATTTGAAGAGGAAGAGATTGACACCCTTAAAAGTATAAATGCTCATATTGTAACCTTAGGTCCAAGAATACTAAGGACAGAAACTGCAGGTTTTGTATGTACTTCCCTTATACAATATGAGTTTTCAGATTTAGGAGGAATAATTTAATGAAGGTAGCATTTTCAACTTTAGGATGTAGAGTAAATGTCTACGAATCAGAGGCAATGACAGAGAAATTTATAAGAGAAGGTTATGAGGTTGTAGATTTCTCTGAGGTGGCGGATGTTTATGTAATAAATACATGTACAGTTACTAATATGGGAGATAAAAAATCAAGACAAGTCATAGGAAGAGCTAGAAGGCTGAATAATGATGCTGTAATAGCAGTGGTTGGATGCTACTCCCAAATAGCGCCAAAGGAAGTAGGAGATATTGAAGGAGTAGATGTGGTTCTTGGAACTAGAAATAAAGGGGAAATAGTATACTGGGTAAACAGACACCTAGATGAAAAAGTACAAATAGTTCAAGTTGCTGATAATATAATAAAGAATAATGTGTTTGAAGATCTTAATATTGAAGAGTTTAAAGATAAGACAAGAGCATTTTTAAAGGTACAAGATGGATGTAATAGATTCTGTAGCTATTGCTTAATTCCTTATGCAAGGGGAGGAGTTTGTAGTAAAAAGCCAGATAAAATAGAAGAAGAGGTTAAAAAGTTAGCATACCATGGATTTAAAGAGATTATACTTTCAGGAATACATACAGCATCCTATGGAGTGGACTTAGAGGGAAATATAACTCTTGTAGATGTTTTAGAGAGAATAGAAAAGATAGAAGGTATAGAGAGGGTTAGAATAGGTTCTATAGACCCTAACTTCTTTACAGAGGATGTTAAAAATAGAATAGTGAACCTTAAGAAACTATGTCCTCATTTTCATCTTTCCCTTCAAAGTGGTAGTGATGGAACCTTAAAAAGAATGAATAGAAGATAT
This sequence comes from Clostridium sp., assembly GCF_040797585.1. Classification (GTDB taxonomy): domain Bacteria; phylum Bacillota; class Clostridia; order Clostridiales; family Clostridiaceae; genus Clostridium_Z. The sequence goes on along the minus strand of NZ_JBFNEO010000065.1, from coordinate 5,844 downwards.
ACTGCTAAAGAATATGAGGATATAGTAACTATGCTTCGTGAAGCTTTTGATGATACCTCAATAACCACAGATGTTATAGTAGGATTCCCAGGAGAAACAGAAGAGGAATTTAAGGAAACTTATGAATTTTTAAAGAGAGTAAAGCTCTCTAAAACTCATGTCTTTAAATTTAGTCCTAGAAAGGGCACCCGTGCTGCTACTATGGACAATCAACTAGATGGTAATATTAAAGAGGAAAGAAGTAAGGCTTTAATTGAGCTAAATAGTAAGAATGAGAAAGAATTTATGGAAATATTCTTAGATTCTGAAACGGATGTTCTGTTTGAAGAAGAAACAAGTGAAAAAGGCTTTTATTCGGGATATACAAGAAACTATGTAAGAGTAGTAGTTCCTTCTGAGGATTCCTCTATAGTTGGAAAGATACTTAAGGTTAAGATAAAAGATAGCAGGAATGAAGTATTAATTGGAGAATTAATATAATTAATAGTAGATTAATTATTCTCACGGTTCTACATGGTAAATAAAATTATTATATTTAAAGTTAAAATAAGTATCTATAAGATTAAGACTTAGAGATATCTATTATAAATTTTAATCTTAGGTATTTAGTAAAAGGAGGTGAAATTAAGTGGATAATTGTTTATTCTGTAAGATAATAAAGGGAGAAATTCCATGTTCGAAGGTTTATGAAGATGATAATGTATTAGCATTTAAAGATATAAGTCCAGAGGCACCAGTTCATATTCTTGTTATACCTAAGGAACATATAAAGAGTGCTAATGAAATAAATGAAAAAAATTCGCAGATAGTAGCACACATATTTACTGTTATTAATAAAATAGCAGAAGAGCAAGGAATAAAGGAAAATGGATATAGAATAGTAAATAACTGTGGAGAGCATGGAGGCCAAACTGTAGAGCATATTCACTTCCACGTTTTAGGTGGTAGAAATCTAACTTGGCCACCAGGTTAAAAATAATATAATGAAATTCTTGACAGCACACAATTTACTGTTATATAATTAGGTGTGTGCTATTGAGAGCCCACAAGCTGCAATTTTTATAGATATAGAAATTGAGCTAGCGGAGGGAGGGATAGTAAATGTCAGAGATAAGAGTTGGAGAAAATGAAACATTAGAAAGTGCATTAAGAAGATTCAAGAGAAAATGCGCTAGAGCTGGAGTTCTTTCAGAGGTAAGGAAGAGAGAACACTACGAAAAGCCAAGTGTAAAGAGAAAGAAAAAATCAGAAGCTGCTAGAAAGAGAAAGTTCAAGTAAGAACTTCTTTATAGAAGAAGGTAAAGCTATGCCAATTAATAAAACGTTAAGAACTTACCTTCCCCAGCAGTTAAATCTAGGAGAACTTATAATAACCATAAATAAGAAAGCAGCTTGTTAAGTGGGTGCTAATAGCATAATTTATATGGTAAATTTATATGATTGTATTTTAGTAATATAAATGCAGTGATATTTTGTAAGTTCGATAAATAGAATATTTGAAATAATAAGCAAAAGAACTCACCATTGTGAGTTCTTTTTTCTCTGTCCATTTTTAGTAAAATAAATATAATAAAACATAATATAGTTATACATCCCTATATTTTAGTCATTAATTTAAGAAAGTTCTCATAAATTAATATGAAAATATTTTTAGGGGTGAGAGGATGGAAGGGAAATTAAGAAGAGCCAAGGAGCATATAGCAGAAACCTTAGAGATTCCCAGTGATGTAATTTTAGATCTTCCAAGAATAATAATAACTTCTAATAAAGAAATAACCATAGAGAACCATAAGGGTATTATAAAGTTTGAAGATAGGATTATAAAGCTTAATTCAAAGATAGGGTTTATAGTCATAGAGGGAAGAGATTTCGAGATAGTTTTTATGGGAGGAAATACCTTGATTTTAAAGGGGACATTTAAGTCAGTGGTATATGAAGGTCATGACAAAATTTGATTTTATAAAAAGAGGTCTTATTACTATAGAGATTCAGAGTCTTTCTCCCGAAAACTTTGTTAATATCCTTTGGCGTGAAGGTGTAAGAATAAAAAATGCAACTAGATTATCTAGAGCTCACTGGGTAATGGATGTAGATCCATTAGACTATTCTAAGGTGAAAAAGTTATCAAAAAACTATAAAATAAAAATAAAAATATTAAAAACTAAAGGTATCATAAGCTATCTTATTATGATAAAGAGTAAAGCATCTTTATTTATTGGAGGAATGATATTCCTAGTACTTATATATGGGTATTCGTTATTCATTTGGGACATAGATATAGAAACGGATAAGTATGTATCACCCTATGAGGTAAGGCAACATTTATCTTTAGAGGGGATTAAACCAGGTATGCTTAAGAGTAGAATAAATGTATATGATATAGAAAAAAGATTAATGGAATTAGATTCAAGGATAATGTGGGCAAGGGTAAGGTTTGAAGGATCACATTTTAAAATAAAAATAGAGGAGAGGCAAAATCCTCCAAAGCTATCACAGGAGGAAATAAGTGGAGATATGATAGCAAAGATGGATGGAGAAATCTTAAGAGTGTACACAACCAGTGGAACAGCAGCGGTTGAAAAGGGAGATATAGTAAAAGCAGGAGATGTGGTAATAAAGAGTGTACAAGGTAAAGAGGGAAACACTTATGAAACTAAGGCAGAGGGAGAAGTAATTGCAAAGACTTTTTACGAGGATGAGGAGGAAATTCTTTTAAGGGGAGTAAAGAGAGAAAGAACAGGAAACAAGGCTAAAAGCATATATATAGAGTTATTTGGAAAGAAACTTTATCTTAAAAAAGGGGAGGATAAATTTGAAAAATATGATAAAATAGAAGAGAGTGGGAAGATATTAAAGAAAACTTCTTATTATGAAGTTAAAGAAAACAACTTTGAGCTTAGTGAAGAAGAGATAATATATAAAAAGAGTAATGAAATGGAAGAGAACATAAAAAAGAATTTAGATAAAAGCTCTAAGGTATTAGATAAAATTATAAACAAGTCTATAGAAGGCGATACACTAACCATAAAAGTTGTTTTTGTGGTGGAACAGAATATAGCAGAGAAACCCACTAATTAATTAAAAAGAGGGTGATAATCTTGACGATAAAAGGAAAAATTAAAGGATATAGAGTATACAATAGAATACTAATATTTATATTTACCTTTATAGTTTCCTATGTACTTATAATGACCTCTTTGGTGACAAAGAAATATTCCCTAAGCCCGGGAGAAATAGCAAAGGTAAATATAAAAGCCACAAAGGAAGTTATCGATAATAAAGCAACCCAAAGCAAAATAAAACAAGTTGAGGAAGAGGTAAAAAACCAATATACTCAGAAACCAGAAGTTAAGAAAACTGCTATGGATAATTTAAAAGAATTCTTTTCAAAGTTAACCTCTGCAAAAGAACTTCAAAAGGATGAAGCAGAGAAAGTTGCTATGGTAAGAGGGGCTAATGATATATATATAAGTGATGAGGAAATAGTATCTTTATTAAAGCTTTCTTTAGAGGATTTAAAAAAGCTAGAGACTCTTGTATTAGATATAGCCAATCAAGTTTATGATGGGACTATAACAGAAGGAAATAAAGAAGATATTAAAAAGGCCCAAGATTTTATATCTAATAAACTATCAACGAGTAAATTTTCCAAAGGAATAAGAGAAATTGCTTTTAACATAATAAATTATCAATTAAAGCCAAACTTCTTCTTTGATAAGGAAAAAACAGAGGAGCTTAAAAAACAGGCAGTTAAGAACGTGCAGCCAGTTATGATACAAAAGAATCAGATAATTGTAAAAGAAGGAGAACCTATAACAGAGGCTCAAATAGATATATTAAGTGATTTAGGGCTGTTAAACGATAGTGGACTTGACTTTTATATTTATATAGGTCTAGGGGTATTTATAGCATTGATTCAGTTTATCCAGTGGTTCTTTTTGAACAAATATTTTAATGATACATTCAATGACACAAGTAAGCTTATTTTAATTAGCATAGTTAATCTAGCCTCTTTGGCTCTTGCAAGAACCTTAAGTATTATATCACCATATTTAATACCTATTGCATGTGCTCCTATGCTATTAACCTTACTTTTAAATTATAAGATATCTTTAACTATAAGTGTTTTAAACTCTATACTTATAAGTAGTATAGTAGACTTTAATGTTGAGATAACATTAATTGCAATACTTAATGGTATTTTAGGAGCTATAGTGATAAGAAAAATGCAGCAAAGAAATGATATTCTTTATTCTGCACTTTATATAGCCATAGTTAATATGATTCTTACCTTTACTATGGGAATACTTCTTTCTAATAATGTACTAGAGGTAGTTAAGAAATCAGGGTTTACAGGAATAGCCAGTTTAATATCCGCAGTGCTTACTATTGGATTTTTACCTTTCTTTGAAAGTACCTTTGATATAGTCACTGTGGTTAAGCTACTAGAGCTATCTAATCCTAATAATCCATTACTAAAAAAAATACTTATGGAAACACCAGGAACATATCATCATAGTATATTAGTTGCAAATCTTGCGGAGGTTGCAGCAGAAGAGGTAGGAGGAAACCCAGTTCTTGTAAGAATAGCTGCATATTATCATGATGCAGGTAAAACTAAAAGACCTTATTTCTTTAAGGAGAATCAAATCAATAGGGAAAATCCTCATGATAAGATAACTCCTAACTTAAGTACTCTTATAATAACTTCTCATGTTAAGGATGGCCTTGAAATGGCGAAAGAACATAATCTTCCTAAGGTTATACAGGATATAATTGTTCAGCATCATGGTACTACATTAGTAAAATATTTTTACTATATGGCAAAGAATAATGCAGAGAATCCAGAGAGTATTAAGGAAGAAGACTTTAGATACCCAGGTCCTATACCTCAGACTAAGGAAGCTGGAATTGTAATGCTTGCAGATGGAGTAGAAGCAGCGGTAAGATCTATAAAAGATCCAACTCAGGGTAAAATAGAAGAAATGGTAAATAATATAATTAAGGATAAATTAAATGATGGTCAACTTGATCATTGTGATTTAACCTTAAAGGACTTAGATAGGATAAGAAAGGCATTCTTAAATACATTGAATGGTATATATCATAGAAGGATAGAATATCCTACAGAAAGTAAGAAGCAGAATAAGGGAGAATAAGAATGATATACTTTGAAAATGAGCAAGATTTAATTAACATAGACGAGGAATTTAAAAATCATATTTTAAAAACCATAGATTTTGCTTTAGAAGAGGAAATGGTGAATATTCCTTATGAAATATCACTATTATTTGTAGATAATGAAATGATTAGAGAAATAAATAGGGAGCAAAGAAATATAGATAGGGCTACAGATGTTCTGTCTTTTCCACAACTAAATTATGCTAAAGATAAGGTTTTTAAAGATGTTTATCTAAATTATAACTTTTCTAAGGTGGACTTAGATGGGGAAAACTTAGTCCTTGGAGATATAGTTCTATCTCTTGAAAGATCAATGGAGCAAAGTATAGAGTATGGACACTCATTTTTAAGGGAAAGTTCCTATTTAGTAGTTCACTCAGTTCTCCATCTTTTAGGATATGATCATATGGAGGATGAAGAAAAAGCTAAAATGAGATTTAGAGAAGAAGAGATATTAAAAAAGTTAGATATAACTAGAGAAGTATAAATGAGAAATAAAATAATTAATCAAAGATTTTTAAAGATATCTTAAAATATATAAGGAGAGTATCTTTTAGAATAACTTAGATGTTACATTAATTTATTTTATAATTTCTAAAAATAAATTAATTATTTACTAATTATTTTGTGAAAATGAGTAATAATAAAAAAGCCCTTTAGGGC
>NZ_JBFNEO010000064.1:0-13482 GCF_040797585.1 Clostridium sp. | reverse complement strand
GTTTTAAGAGTTTATGCTAACGAATTAGAAGGTAGAGAAGAAGATAAGTTTATTTCAAAGAGTTATTAGGAGGAAAAAATGAAAAATAATAATTTTAAAGTCATAATATCATCATTAATAGTATTAATAATTGCAGTAGGTGGATTTTTGGGATATAAGTACTACAATGACAGTAAGATGGTAAAGGGAAGCAAGGATATTGTAGTAGTAGTTAAGGATAGTAAAGCAAATTATGATAAGACTCATAAACATTCAACAGATGCAGAGACTCTTGGAAAAGCATTAGATGAAATGGGTATAATAGGAACTAAGGATTCTCAATTTGGAAGATTTTTAGAGACTGTTGATGGAATAACAGCAAGTGAGGACAAGCAAGAGTGGTGGAAACTTACAGTAAATGGTGAAGGCTCACAAACTGGAATAGATGATACGGCTATAAAAAATGGAGATAAAGTAGAACTTAGCTTAACTGTAGGTTGGTAGTTATGAACGGTAAATCTAATCCAATAAAGGAAATGATCATATTATCCCTACTTGGGACCATAATATTTGTTTTACAAACTGCCATGAGTTTCTTACCTAACATAGAACCAGTTTCATTTTTACTTATAATATATACTTTAATATTAGGTAAAAAAGCTATAATTCCAGCTATGGTTTTTAATATGTTAATAGGTATTCTAAGAGGAATGGGAACTTGGTGGCTTGGATATCTAATTATTTGGCCACTTCTTGTTTTAATAGTTTTACTCTTTAAAGATATTATTAAGGATAATTTTTTAGGATGGAGCATTTTATCTGGAATATTTGGATTTGTGTTTGGGGTTTTCTATGCACTTCCTCAAGCAGTAATAATATCACCTAGTGTTGCCTTAGCATATTTTATTAGAGGAATTCCATATGATTTAGTACATATGGTTGGAAACTATTTTATAATGCTTGTTTTAGGTAAAAGGATGTATGATGTTCTATCATCATTATTAAAGAAATCATTAGCTTAGGATTATTAAAAGAAATCTATTTAAACAATATATTTAGCTTTAGTACATAATTAAGATTTTAATTATGTACTAAAGCTTTTTTATTGGGTATAATAATAAATGGAATGTATGTTCGGTATTAAAGGGGTGAAATATTTGGAGAGAAGGATTCTACATGTAGATATGGATGCCTTTTTCGCAGCAGTAGAAGTTTTAGATAATAAAACCCTTAGGGGAAAACCAGTAATAGTTGGGGGGACCTCTGAAAGAGGGGTGGTTGCCACCTGCTCTTATGAGGCAAGAAAGTATGGGGTAAGATCTGCCATGCCTATATTTATGGCAAAAGGAAAGTGTCCTCATGGGGTATATTTACCTGTTAGACATTATAGATATAGGGAGATATCAAAAAAAATATTTAATATTTTTTTTGAAATTACCTCCTATGTAGAACCTCTTAGTATAGATGAGGCATTTCTAGATATCACTCATATAGATAAAAATCCTATTTATATAGGGAATTTAATAAAAGATAAGGTTAAAGATGAGATAGGGCTAACCTTATCTGTAGGAATTTCATATAATAAGTTTTTAGCTAAATTAGCTTCAGATTGGAATAAACCTAGTGGGTTAAAGGTAATTACGAAAGAAATGGTTCCTAATATATTATTGCCCCTACCTATAAATAAGGTTTATGGATTAGGAACTAAATCTGTAAAGAAGCTGAATAACATAGGGATTTTTACCATTGAAGATTTATATAATTTATCTGAGGAGTTTTTTATAGACTATTTTGGTAAATGGGGAAAAGAAATATATGAAAGGATTAGAGGGGTAGATAATAGAGAAGTTAAAGTCACTAGAGAAAGAAAATCCGTAGGGAGAGAAACCACACTTAGAGAGGATACTAATAATAAGGAAAAGCTTAAAGAATATATAAAAAGATTTTCTTATGATATTGGTGAAACCATGAAAGGAAAAAATATAAGTGGTAAAACCATAACCATTAAAATAAAAACTAGTGATTTTGTAAGTCACACAAAAAGTAAGACTTTGAACAATTATATAAGCTCTCAGGAGGAGATCTATAGGGAGGCCTTAGAGGTTTTAAACACCATAGATTTTACAGAAACCATAAGACTTATAGGGGTATCTGTTTCTTCTCTAAAGGAAAGTAGAATAGAACAATTAAGTTTTTCTTTATAACAGATGCTAGCCATCAGATAGAAGGAATCTTCCTTCAGCTGGTACTTTCTCCACCATCTGAAGGTTAGATGAGTTAATCTAGGGGCGTAGCAACTGTTGTCCACCGCCTTTTAAGAGGATGGGGGGTTACAGATGCTAGCCATCAGATAGAACGAATCTTCCTTCAGCTGGTGTCTTTTCCATCATCTGAAGGTTAGATGAGTTAATCTAGGGGCGTAGCAACTGTTATCCCCCGCCTTTTAAGAGGATGGGGGGTTACAGATGCTAGCCATCAGATAAATAAAACGTACATTTTAGGGAATTACTTAGAAAAAGTAAGATAGTTAGAGGAATATTAAGAAAGATTTTAATATTTTAAAAAGATAGAAAAATATGTTTTTGACTTATTATAGACTCTTTATTATAATTTGTTTAAAGTTTTAAATATATAATTCAATGAAGAGAAGAGTAGTTAATACATGAGTATTCAAAGAGATTGATGGAGGGTGAAATCATCATAAGAAAGTTATTAATGAAGGACGTCTCTGAGAAGTTTATCTGAATTTAGTAGGATAGAACCGTTAACCTAGGTTATAAGGTAAAAGATAACTTTAAATATTAAAAGTTAATTAGGATGGCACCGTGGATAATAGCATTCACTCCTTACAGGGAGTAGATGCTTTTTTTATTTATCTAGGATTCTAGGAAACCATATATAAATAATATATATGAAATATAGGTTTCATAGATCTAGGATAAGGTTATTTAGGGCCCTAAGTAATCTCTAGGTGTTATTTTATTTAAATATTTTAAGTTAATTAGGATGGTACCGCGAAAGTCTTCGCTCCTAAAAGGAGAGAGGACTTTTTTATTATATAGATTTTATATATTTCAAAGAATGAAACAGTTTAATAGATTAAATCAACTTAACTAATAAATATTTATTATAGAATTTGGAGGTTTTGTTATGAGTAGAAAGGTTATTAAAGAGTTAAATAGATATGTGGGAGATAAGGTTTTAATAAGTGGATGGGTTCATAGAATAAGGGAACTTAAAACTATAGTGTTTATTATATTAAGAGATAGAACAGGTCTTGTGCAGTGTGTAGTTGATAAAAATAATCCATGTCTTAAGGAATTAAAATTAGAGAGTGTCATATCCATTGAAGGCGTAGTTAAAGAGGGAAAGAATAAATTTAATAATTTTGAGGTAGAAGTTTTAAATATTGAAATATTAAGCAAAGTTTTAGAGGATACGCCTATTGAAATTAATAAGGAAGAGTTAGAAGTTTCCCTAGATACTATGCTTAATAATAGGGTGTTAAGCTTAAGACATAGTAGTCAAAATGCAATATTTAATATTAAAAATATTATAGTTAAGAGCTTTAGAGAATTTTTATGTGAAGAAGGTTTTATGGAAATATTTACTCCAAGGATTGTAAAAGAGGGAGCTGAGGGAGGAACAGAGGTTTTTAAGTTAAATTATTTTGGAGAAGAAGCATACCTTGCTCAAAGTCCACAGTTTTACAAGCAAATGATGGTTATAGGAGGATTTGAGAGAGTATTCGAAGTAGGTACCTTCTTTAGAGCAGAATCCCATGATACTAATAGGCACTTAAATGAGTTTATAAGTATGGATCTTGAGATGGGATTTATAGAGAGTGAAGAAGATATTATGGATATGGAAGAAAGGCTTATAAAATATATATTATATAAGCTAGACTTAGAAGGGAAGGAATATATTAAAGATTTTAACGGTGGACTTCCTATTATAGATGAATCTATACCAAGGATTGATATTAATGAAGTAGCTAAAATATTAAAAGAAAATTTTAATAAGAAGATAGAAGGAAATGATTTAGATCCAGAAGGAGAAAGGCTTATATATAAATATGTAAAGGAAAAGTTTAATAGTGATTTTGTATTTGTAACAAATTATAGTAGAAAAAAGAGACCTATGTATACAATGCCTAAAGGGGAGGAAGGAACTCATTCCTTTGATTTAATATTTAAGGGGGTAGAGATAACTTCGGGAGGACAGAGAATTCATGATTATAATATGTTAATGGATAACTTTAAGTATAAAGGTATAAATCCAGAAAGCTTTTTAAGCTATACAGAGATTTTTAAATATGGAGCACCACCTCATGGAGGATTAGCTATAGGGCTAGATAGGTTTACTTCCTTACTTCTTAATATAGACAATGTAAGAGTATGCACAGCATTTCCAAGAGATAAAAATAGGCTTATACCATAAGGTGATTTTGCAAAGTATTCTGCCACTTTATTTATAGATAGACCACCTGAAAGCTCAATATTTGAATAGGCTTTAAACAATGGAAAGTTGTGATTTAGTTTCAATTATCATGTGATTTATCCATAGTAGAGAAAAAATTAAAATAGTGGAGTAAAATAGCAAAAAAAAGCTTTACTTATTTCTATAATATGATATACTAAGTGAGTAAATAAAAAAAAGATTTAATAGCTAGTAATGATTCCTCTATTTGGAAATCAATTAATAACTTTAAATCTAAGAAAATGGAGGAATTTTAAATGGCAGATAAGAATTTAGTATGTAGAGATTGTGGAAATGATTTCGTATTCACAGAGGGCGAGCAAGAGTTCTACAAAGAAAAAGGTTTCGATAACGAGCCAACAAGATGTGCTGATTGCAGAAGAGCTAAGAAGCAACAAAACAACAACAGAAGATACGATAGATAATATAATATCTTTTAAAAACTATAAGAGAATTCTCTTATAGTTTTTTTTATGCAATTTTATATGTAGACTGAAATTAAGCTTCTACATTGAAGTGAGGAGATATTTTCTTATAGATAAATAATTTCAAAATTCGATCTTTGAACAGGTGTTAAATAATGGTATATTATAATTGGATTTTAAGTATCATGTGATTTATTTATAATAATAATTACTTTTAACTAAAGGAGTTATTATTACAACATATATTAACTCTATATAAGTATCTATAACTTTTAGGTTTATACTTTATAACTTATTTATAATATGATAAAAGCATATATAAATTTAGCTTAAAAACTTATTGAAAAATATGGGCAAACATGGTAATATATTATTCTGCCAATTCAAGGTAATCAAAGTTTATTTAAAAGGAGGGATATAAATGGCTATAATTGAAGTAGAAAATTTGAAGAAATCTTTTAGAATATCTAAAAGAAACCCAGGGATTAAGGGAGCTTTTACTGGTCTATTTAAAAGAACTTATGACAATATAGAAGCAGTAAAAGATGTGAGCTTCACTATAAATCCAGGAGAAATAGTTGGATATATAGGACCCAATGGAGCAGGAAAATCTACCACTATAAAAATTCTAAGTGGGATAATGGTACCAGATGGCGGAGAGTGTGTAATCGCTGGAAAAACTCCCTGGAAGGAAAGAATAAATCATGTAAAAAATATAGGAGTGGTTTTTGGACAAAGATCACAACTTTGGTGGGACCTTCCCTTAAAAGATTCTTTTGAACTTTTAAAAGATATTTACAAAATACCAAGGGATATGTACGAAGAGAATTTAAAAGAACTCACAGAAACACTAAATACTAAGGACATTATGAATATTCCAGTAAGACAGCTATCTCTTGGGCAAAGAATGAAATGTGAGCTTATGGCATCTCTTCTCCATAATCCTAAGATATTATTTCTAGATGAACCTACCATAGGATTAGATGCAGTTTCCAAACTTATAGTTAGAGAATTTATAAAGAAAATAAATAAGGAAAGAGGTGTCACTGTAATTCTAACTACCCATGATATGGACGATATTGAAGACCTTTGTCATAGGGTTATAGTTATAGGCAAAGGAAGGGTCCTTAATGATGGCTCTTTAGGTGACTTAAGGCAGGAAGTATTATCAGAAAGAAGAATAATACTAAATACTTTTCATACAGTAGATCATTATAAGATAAATAAAATCCTCTCTAATAAACCTGATATTAATTATATAGATGGAAAAGAAGATAAAATAATACTAGGATTTAATCCAAATAAAACCTCCTCTCAGGATCTTATATCCTTTTTATCATCAAAAATTTCAATAAAAGATATGTTAATAGAAAATCCCCCTATAGAAGAGATTATTGCAAAACTTTATAAAAAATTTAATATAAACTAGGGGTGACGGTATGAGAAGTTATATAACTTTAATAAAAATGAGATTTATATTATTACTTCAATATAGAGCAGCAGCCTTTGCAGGGATTTGTACTCATGTTTTGTTTGGTTTCGTACGTGTAATGATCTTAATAGCCTTCTTTAGTAATGGAGGGGAATATCCTCTGAATCTTAAGGATACTGTAACCTATGTATGGCTCAGTCAGAGTTTACTTGGAATGTTTCCATGGAATGGAGATAAGGAAATACAAGCTATGATAAAAACTGGAGGAGTAGCTTATGAGTTATGCAGACCTACTAATTTATATTTTACGTGGTATTCAAGGGCTTTGGCCTTAAGAATAGCTCCAACAATTCTAAAATCTTTCCCTATTTTTTTATTCTCCATGGTATTTCTTAAGGATCCTTATAGAATGTATCCCCCAGAAAGTTTTCTAAGTTTTGTACTATGGATCATAGGTACTATACTAGCTTTATTTTTAAGTTGTGCCATGACTAATATAATAACTATACTAACTTTGTTCACTATAAGTGGAGAAGGACTTAATAGAATACTTCCATCCTTTATAATCTTTTTTTCAGGAATGATAGTGCCACTTCCTTTATTTCCTGACAACTTTAAAAAGGTTTTAGAAGTTATGCCATTTTCTAGTGTTTTGGATGTTCCTTTAAGGCTTTACATAGGAAATATAGCTCCAGATAGAGCAGTATATTTCTTTACTCTTCAAGTGGTATGGATATTAATTTTAGTTGGATTTGGTTATTTATTATTAAAGAAAGCATTAAAAAGAGTAGAGATAATGGGAGGATAGTTTTATGAAGATTATTAATGGAATTAAATTATATTTTACTTACGTAAAGACCTCTATAAGAAGTCAAATGGAGTATAAAACTTCCTTTATTCTCTTAAGTCTTTCTACTTTTTTTGTAGGTTTTACAGAATTTTTAGGTGTTATAATATTATTTCAAAGGTTTGGAAATATAAAAGGGTGGACAATATATGAAATAGCATTATTTTATGGGATGATAAATCTAACTTTTTCCATAGCAGAAGCTATGGGCAAAGGATTTGCTATTTTTAGTAGACAGGTTATAAGTGGAGATTTTGATAGAATACTTTTAAGACCAAGAAACACAGCTCTTCAAATATTAGGTGTAGAGTTTACAATTATGAGGATAGGTAGAATTTCTTTAGGGTTATTTTTAGTTCTGTATTCCTCTAATAAACTTAATGTAGTTTTTAATTTTTATAATATAGCATTACTACTATTTATAATTATAGGAGGTGTATGTCTTTTTATAGGACTGTTTATAATTCAAGGTACAATGTGTTTTTGGTCTACAGAGAGTTTAGAGATTATGAATATGTTAACCTATGGAGGAGTGGAGACCATGCAGTATCCATTATCCATATACGGAAAATGGTTTAAAAGATTCTTTATATTTGTAGTTCCTTTAGGATGTGTTAATTATTTTCCTCTTATCTTATATATGAATAAATATGAATATATAAATTATCCTGAAATATTTTATTACTTAAGTCCAAGTCTCGGAATAGTTTTTCTTTTATTTTCCCTGAAGTTATGGAATATAGGGGTAACTCGTTATAGGTCTACAGGAAGTTAAAGCTCCTCAGAAATTTAATTAAGGCTTAAGAGAGTGCATTACATCACTATACTATATCTTAGAATTTTTATATAGAGAATGTATTTTAGTAGCTACGATGCATTCTAATTAAGGGTTTTAGTATAAAAGTTAGCTTATTCATAAAGTTTAGTAGTTATTTATAATCTTTAGAGCAATATATAAATTAATAATCAACATAGACGTTCTTTAAATGAAATAGCTTTATAATGTTATTTAAAGGATAAGTTGAAATTTATATAAAGATTTTTTATAACTATATATCTATAATAAGTATCATAAGATATTATCTAGGAAGACTTATAATATATTACCTAATAGCATAGAAGAGATATATAAGGGGATAATAGGATAAAATATTTTTGACAAAAGAGAAAACTATTGATAAAATTTAGTGTTACATATTGAAAAACAAGGAGAAAAATTATGATAGAGAATGATTTTGAAAAATTAGCCATAGGCAATGATATAGTAAGGGCTTTAAGTAATCTAGGATTTACAGAAGCAAAGGAAGTACAAAAAAAGGTTATTCCATTTATGCTATCATCTAAGGATATTATAGTTAAATCAGAAACAGGAAGTGGAAAAACTGCAAGTTTTGGAATTCCCTTATGTGAAAAAGTAGAGGTGGAGGATAATAAGGTTCAAGGTATTGTATTGACTCCAACTAGGGAGCTTGCTCTTCAAGTCAAGGAAGAGATTTCTAATATAGGAAGAATCAAAAAAGTAAGGTGTGCTGCTATTTTTGGAAAACAACCTATGAAAGAGCAGATAAATGAATTAAAGCAAAGAATACATATAGTGGCAGGAACTCCAGGAAGGGTAATAGATCATATTGAAAGAGGAACTATAAATTTAGAAAGTGCAAAGTATTTAATTATAGATGAAGGGGACAAAATGCTTAATATGGGCTTTATAGACCAGATAGAAAAAGTAATTAATGCCCTTCCAAAGGATAAAAATATAATGCTGTTTTCTGCTACCATGCCAGAAGCAGTGGAAAAGCTTTGTCTAAAATATATGAAGGCACCTGAAAAAATAACTGTAGTAACAAAAGTGGTAAACAGAGAGCGAATAGAAGAAGTTTATTACAATGTAGAGGATAGAGATAAATTTAAAGCTTTAAAGAGAGTAATATATGGGGAAGTACCAAATAGAGGAATAGTGTTCTGTAATACTAAAGAAAAGGTTAGAGCTGTTATAAAGCTTATGAAGGATGAAGATATCTCTGCAAAGGAACTTCATGGAGATATGGAGCAAAAGGAAAGACTAAGGATAATGGAAGACTTTAAAGATGGAAGATTTCAGTTTTTAGTCTCTACAGATATAGCAGCTAGGGGAATACATGTGGATGATATAACCCATGTTATAAATTATGATGTACCAGGAGAAAAAGAAGCCTATGTTCATAGAATAGGTAGAACAGGAAGACAAGGAAAGAGTGGAAAAGCCATAACCTTTGTTTCTTCCTATGAAATCAAATATCTAAAAGCCATAGAAGAGTATATAGGATACGCTTTAACTCATGGCGAGTATGTAGAAGATAGTAAATTAAGAGAAGGAAAGAAGCTTTTAAAAGAGAAAAGTATGAATCTTAAAAAGAGCAGTAGACCTAAAAATATAAACAAAGACATAGTAAAGATTCATTTAAATGGTGGAAAGAAGAAAAAAATAAGACCAGGAGATATAGTTGGAGCTTTAAATAACATAGAAGGAATAACTACAGAAGACATAGGGATAATAGAAGTTCAAGATGGTTTTTCTTATGTAGATATATTAAATAAAAAAGGAAATATACTTTTAAATAATTATAAAGAGTTATCTATAAAAGGTAAAAGTATAAAAATACAAAGAGCTAAAAGTTAAGAGGTTTATAAACATATATATGGATACTTTTGAAATTGAGTAATACTTTACTAATATTACTTCATAAAAATTAACAATTTAATAGTAATTATTAATAAAAAATATTATTTATCTAAAATTAGGTATAACTATTGCAAAAGTTTTTACAGATGCTATAATGAAAAACATAAAATTAAATACGAAACATTCTTATCAAGAGAAGTCGAGGGACTGGCCCGAAGACGCTTCAGCAACCAGTAGGTTTACTATAGGTGCTAAATCCAGCAGAGTTTATAAAGCTCTGGAAGATGAGAGAAGGTATATCTTTAAAATGAGCGCTCATTAAAGAGAAATTTACCCTATTCGAATCTTCGAATAGGGTTTTTTGTTTTATATTTTATTTTTAAGAACATTAAATTTAATATAGTTGTTTATTATATATCCATCATCTGAAGGTTAGAAGGGTTAATATAGGAGCGTAGCAACTGTTATCGCTCACCTTGTAACAGGATGGGGGTAGCTATCGGATAAATATATTTCATAATTCATTAGATTTTAATTTTTATTTAAAGTTTATATTAACTCAATTAAAAAAGAAAGGGGAGGTAGGTATGATAGAAATAAAAAATATTAGGAAAACTTACGAAACTCCAAGTGGAAAAGTAGAGGCTTTAAGAGAAACAAGCCTTAAGATAAATAAAGGCGATATATATGGGATTATTGGGTATAGTGGAGCAGGCAAAAGCACTTTAATAAGGTGTATAAATCTACTTGAAGTTCCTGATAGTGGAGAAGTTGTTATAAATAATGTTAATTTAACTGGACTAAGGGAAAAGGAACTTAGAAAGTCTAGGGAAAATATAGGCATGATATTTCAACACTTTAACTTAATGAAATCAAGAACTGTAGCAGATAATATAGCTTATCCCTTAAAAGGAAAAGGGCTAAATAAAAAGGAAATAGATAACAGGGTTGAGGAGCTTTTAGATGTGGTGGATTTAAAAGATAAAAAGAACTCATATCCCTCACAGCTTAGTGGAGGGCAAAAGCAAAGAGTAGCTATTGCAAGGGCCTTAGCTAATAATCCACAGGTTTTATTATGCGATGAAGCAACATCGGCTTTAGATCCTAAAACCACTAAATCAATACTTGGACTATTAAAAAAGATTAATAAGATCTTAGATATAACTATAGTATTAATAACTCATGAGATGCAGGTTATTAAGGAAATATGTAATAGAGTAGCTGTTATGGATAATGGACATGTTGTAGAAAAAGGTGATATTACTCAAATATTCTCAGAGCCTAAAGAAAATATAACTAAAGATTTTATAGCTACAGTATTAAATAAAGAAAAGGAAGTTGAGATAGCAAGAGAAGGAGACTTTGAAAATATATATAAGCTATCCTATGTCGGAGGTAAAACTAGAGAAGCTATAATATCTAAGGTCTCAAGAGATTTTCAGGTAGACATTAGTATCCTTTATGGAAATATTGAAAAAATACAAGACACAATCCTTGGAAATCTATTAGTTAAAATAGAAGGGGAAATTAGTAATAGTAAAAAGGCTTTAAGCTTTATAAAAGAAGAAGGAATAAAGGTGGAGGTGATTAAGGATGATAGACATATTAAATCCCATAGCGCCTAATGTGGTAGAGCTATTTCCAGATATGATGTTAGCTTTAAAGGAAACATTAGTAATAGTTTTAATATCCAGTATAATTTCGACTTTAATAGGTATACCTCTTGGTATAATCCTAGTGGTTACAAGACCAAAGCATATATTAGAAAACAAATTTATATTTAAAGTTTTAAGCAGGGCAATAAATATATTAAGATCAATACCATTTATAATACTTTTAACTGCATTAATACCTTTTACAAGATTTGTAGTAGGAACCACCATAGGTATAAAAGGAGCATTAGTTCCTCTAGTTATAGGGGCTATACCATCTATAGTAAGGCAGATAGAAGCAAGTCTTTTAGATATAGATCATGGAGTTATAGAAGCTGCTAAAGCAATGGGATCTAGTAATTTAGAAATAATATATAGAGTTCTATTAAGAGAAGGTCTACCATCCATTATTTATGCTCTAACTATAACTAATGTAAGTCTAATTGGTTATTCAGCTATGGCAGGTACTGTTGGAGGAGGAGGTATTGGGGACTTTGCAGTGAGATATGGATACCAATACTTTAAAACAGATATTATGGTAGCTACCATAATAATAATGATAGTTTTAGTAAACTTAGTACAGTTTTCGGGAGAGGTTTTAAGAAAAAGATTTATTCATTAAAATTTATAATTTATGAGGTGATTTACATGATTAAAATAAGAAGATTATTAGGATTAGCTTTAGTATCAGTGATAGCAGTATCAGCATTTGTTGGATGCTCTAGTAAAAAAGAAGAGGAAAAGGGTAGTGAGAAAAAGGTTGTTAAAATAGGAGTTACAGGAGATGGAACAGTTGAGCCAAAATCTCCTTGGGCCTATGTTCAAAAACAACTTCTTGAAAAGGAAAATATAGAAATAAAATTTGTTGGCTTTGGTGATTATAATAGACCAAACCTTGCACTGGCAGAAGGAGAGATAGACTTAAATGCCTTTCAACACGTTGCATTCTTAGAGACCTTTAAAAAGGATCATAATTTAGATATTGTTCCAATAGGAAATACTAATTTAGCACCTATGGGAATATACTCAAAAACATTAAAAGATCCGAAGGAAATTAAGGAGGGGGGAAAAGTAATAGTACCGAATGATAAATCCAATGAAGGAAGAGCACTTCTTATTCTTGAAGAAGCTGGACTTATAGAACTTAAAGAAAATGTAGGGTATTACCCAACCCTTAAGGACATTGTGGAGAATAAGAAAAATCTAAAATTTGTAGAGGTAGCAGCAACTCAAATACCAAGATCCATAGAAGATGGTGATTTATCAGTTATAAACAGTGGAGTTGCCTCTCAGGCAGGCCTTGATCCACAAAAAGATCCAATATTCTTAGAGGATGTAAAGTCTGAAAAAGCAAAACCTTATATAAACGTTATAGCTGCAAGAGGGGAAGATAAAGATAACGAGACTTATAAAAAGATTGTTGAATATTATAATACAGATGAGGTTAAAAAGTTAACCATAGAATACAATAAAGGTGGAGTAGTACCAGCTTGGTAAGAGGATATAAGCTTTAAATATAGAAAATATAATTGATTTAAACTTATATTTGTAATATAGAAAATATAGAGGTAGGTATCGTGATATAGATTATGATACCTACATTTATATTTAATTAAAATTTTATAAGTAATGTAAAGAATATATTATATTATCATCTTAGTAAGTACATCTATTGTAATGATTAATCCTAAAACTATAAAACATATGCCTAGGATTTTATTTGTTGTAGTAATTTTTTTAGAATCTATGGACTTTGATAAATTAATTAAATTTAATCCTAAAAATACTTGGATTAGTCCTGAAAATAGAATTACTGTATCAATGGAAACAACATTTTGAAAATATAAAATTACCATTGCTATAGTAATAATACCAAAAATAATTAGAAATAATGAATAAGACCTAGAATTTACTAGCACAATAGCATGACTATAGTCAATAATAACTTATTTGTGTATTTTAAAATAAAATAAGGTAATTAGATTGTTTGTAACTCGAAGGATAAA
>NZ_JBFNEO010000063.1:0-13588 GCF_040797585.1 Clostridium sp. | reverse complement strand
GTTTTAAAAATAGAGAACCTAAAGGTTTTAGATAATAGAAACCTTCCAGCGGTAAAGGGAGTTGACTTAGAGGTAAAAAGAGGAGAAATCCTTGCATTAGCTGGAGTTGATGGAAATGGACAAACAGAATTTATAGAGGCCATTACTGGACTTCGTAAAACTGAAGAAGGAAAAATAATCTTAAATGGAAAAGACGTTACAGGTAAGTCTCCAAGAGACATAACAGAAGGTGGACTTTCTCATGTTGCTGAAGATAGACACAAAAGAGGATTAGTGCTTAAATATTCTTTATTAGAGAACTCAGTCCTGGGTAATCATTATAAAAGCCCATTTGCTAAAGGAATAATAATGAATTATAACAAAATAAGGGAACATGCAAAGAAGCTTATAAAAGAATATGATGTTAGAACTCCTAATGAAGATGTAATGGCATCAGCACTATCTGGAGGAAATCAGCAAAAGATGATTATAGCAAGAGAGATAGAGAAGAATCCAGAAGTGATTTTAGCTGCTCAACCAACAAGAGGAATAGACGTTGGAGCTATTGAGTACATTCATAGGAGATTAGTAGAGGAAAGAGATAAGGGTCGTGGAATACTTTTAGTATCTCTAGAACTAGATGAGGTTTTAGCCTTAGCAGATAAAATAGCAGTAATATATGATGGAAAAATAGTTGATGTTTTAGATAGAAAGGACGCCACTGAGCAAAAGCTTGGAATACTAATGGCTGGTGGTACTTTGAAAAAGGAAGATAAAGGAGGAGCTAAGGATGAAAAATAAGAAGGCTTTAAGTATATTAAAAGAGTTTTCTATATCCATTGGAGCCATTATTGCAGGACTTTTAGTTTCCGTTATATTTGTAACCATATCCAGTGGAAATGGATTTATAGACTCTGTATCTCTTTTATTTTCTTCTATTTGGAAAGGAAGCTTTGGAGATCCTACTCAGCGTATTGAAACCTTTGTTTTTGCAACGCCTTTAATATTCACAGGACTTGCTCATGCAATTGCATTTAGAACAGGTCTTTTTAATATAGGGGTTGAGGGACAGTTTATAATAGGTATGCTTGTAGCTGCCTTAGTTGGAATAATACCAGGAATTCCTTCTTTTATACACCTACCTTTAATAATTATATGTGGAGCTATAGGTGGAGCTATATGGGCTGGAATACCAGGATATTTAAAAGCTAAATTAGGAACTAATGAAGTTGTTAATACAATAATGATGAACTTCATAGCAATGTATCTTTCTAACTATTTTGTATATCAGAAGTTTAAAGTAGAAGGAACAGTTGCTACTCCTATGATAGAAGAAAGTGCACAACTTACTAGATTTTTAGGAGAAGAATATAGATTAAGCACTGGAATATTCATAGCTATTATAATTGTAGTATTAATTTATGTGCTTTTATGGAAGACAACCATAGGATATGAACTTAGAGCAGTAGGACTAAGTCCAGCTGCAGCAGAATATGGTGGAGTTAATATAAAGAAAAATATAGTTCTTGCTATGGCTATATCAGGAGCTATTGCAGGTATTGGTGGAGCTATACATGTATCTGGTGTTCAACATCAAGCTATGCAGTTATTTGGATTCCCGAGCTTCGGAATGGATGGAATAGCAGTAGCTTTAGTTGCTAAGAGTAACCCAATAGGAGTTATATTCTCAGCAATATTATTTGGTGCTTTAAATTTAAGTGCAGGAACATTAATGCTATTTGGAATACCAAAGACTATATCATACCTAATACAAGGGGTTGTTATAATATTTATAGCAGGAGAATATGTATTTAAGTTAATTGCAGATAAGAAGAAAAAGGAGGCTACCATAAATGAATGATACAGTGGCAACAAGTTCAGTAATTTTAATAATCGCAGCAACATTAAGACTTGCTACTCCTTTAATCTTTGCTAGCCTTGGAGGAATTTTTTCTGAAAAATCAGGAGTTGTAAATATAGCTTTAGAGGGTATTATGACAGCAGGGGCCTTCTTTGCAGTCCTTGGGTCTTACTTAACAGGAAGTCCGTGGTTAGCACTATTATTTGCTATGGCGGGAGGATTAGCCTTTGCAGCACTACATGCCTACTTAAGTATACATCTACAAGCTGACCAGGTAATATCAGGGGTTGGAATTAACGTGTTTTCATCAGCTTTAGTTGGATTCTTGGTGTTTAAGGTTTTTGGAACTCCATCTCAAAGTGCTTCAGTAACTTCTATGCCTTATCCGAAGGAGTTCTTTGCAAAGATACCTTTAATAGGATCTCTACTTGCAGAGCTAAACTGGTTCGTATGGATGGCTTTAATTTTAGTTATTGTTTGTAGCTTTGTACTATTTAAAACACCATTTGGTATGAGATTAAGAGCTGTGGGAGAACATCCAAAGGCAGCGGATACCTTAGGAGTAAGTGTATATAAAATAAGATATGCAGCAGTTCTTCTATCAGGGGTTCTTGGAGGCCTTGGAGGAGCAACTTTATCCATAGGTATAATGGATCTTTATAGAGAGAATATGGTAAGTGGACGTGGATATATTGCCTTAGCTGCTCTAATATTTGGTAACTGGAAACCTAAGAATGCTATGTTTGCATGTTTACTATTTGGTTTCGCAGAAGCTCTTCAGCTTTATGCTAAGGGATGGGGACTTGGAATTCCTCAAGAATTCTTCGCAGCTTTCCCTTATATACTAACTATGATTGTTATGGCTAGCTTTGTTGGAAAGACTAAACCACCAGCAGCTAATGGAATTCCTTATAAGAAAGGACAAAGATAATATTTTAATAAACCCTAGGATACTCCTAGGGTTTATTTTATAATGAAGGATCATATTTGTAATTGAGTTTTTTAAGGTTATAATATAAACTATTAATGGGGAAGAAGAAAAAACTTATATTTTATTTAGTAAATACTTTTAATAATAGATATTTATTCTAATATTCTATACAATAAATGTAGGTTATTAGAATAGATTATTCTAATATATGTTCAAGTTACTTTTAACTAAACTCTTAATTAAAATAAGAATTCATTTGCAAAGAGGGGTGACATTTATGAACATGGATTTTATGCTTAATCTAACTCAAGAACAAAAACTTATAATGACTCAACAGATGCAGCTTTCTGTAAAGTTACTCCAAATGTCAGGAATGGAACTTCAAGAATTTATAGATAAAGAAATTCAAGAAAATCCAGTTCTGGAGGCTAAGTATGAAGAAAAGGAAGATAAAGACCTTAAGGACAGAATGGATTATAAGGAGCTTATAAAATACTTAGAATTTGATAACTATGGATCTCAAAGCTTAGGAAGCTATGATAAAGATGAAGTATCACCCTTTACCTTTATAGGAAATAAAACATCTCTTAAGGAATATTTAGAGGAACAGATACTTGAAATAAATGAAAATGATTACTTTAAGACTTTATGTAAGTACATAATAGAAAATATAGATCATAGAGGGTATTTATATGTTTCGGCAGAGGATATGGCAAGGGAGATTTCTGTGAATATAGAAGACTTGGAAAAAGCATTGGATATAGTGCAGAGTCTAGAACCTTCAGGTATAGGAGCTAGAGATCTTAAGGAATGTCTTAAAATTCAGATTAAAAATAAAGGAATTGAAGATGATAAAATTTTTAATATAATAGACAATCATTTAGAGAATATAGCTGATAATAGATATGTTATTATTGCAAAGGACTTAAAGATGACTCCAAAGGAAGCCCAAGATTATGGTGATACTATAAAGACTTTAGAGCCAAAGCCATCCAGAGGATTCTATACAGGAGAAGAAGTTAAATATATAATTCCAGATGCGTATATAAGAAAGATAGATAATAAATACATAATAATAATGAATGATGAATTAAGTCCAAGATTATCCATTAATACTATGTATAAAGAGATACTTATGAATAATACTGACAAAAATGCTGTAAGCTATGTGAAAGATAAGATGAATGGTGCTATGTTTCTTATGAAAAGCGTAGAACAGAGAAAAAGCACCATATATAGAGTTCTTGAGAAGATTATAGAAAGACAAGAGGAGTTCTTGGACAATGGAGAAAAATTCTTAAAGCCTATGACTTTAAGGGAAATTGCAGAAGAGTTATCCATGCATGAATCTACAATAAGTAGGGCGATTAGAGACAAATATGTTTATATACCAAGGGGAACTATTAGAATAAAAGATTTCTTTACTCAAGGTATATCTAAAGGAAGTAGTAATGAAGATGTTTCAGTTGTAAATATAAAAACAATTATAAGAAAACTTATTGATGAAGAGGATAAAAGAAAACCTATATCAGATCAAATAATTTGTGATAAGCTAAATGAAAAAGATATGAATATCTCAAGAAGGACTGTTGCAAAGTATAGAGAAGAAATGGGAATAAAATCTTCAAGTAAAAGAAAGAGATTATAGTATAGAACTCACACCTTTTATATAAAATATATACAAGGTGTGAGTTTTTTATATAAAAATTAAGCCTTAAAGAGATAATTTATCAAATCAAAGAAATTTTTTCAAAAAAACTATTTGAAAAATCTATAAAATACTTTATAATAATAAGTGTGGGACACAAAAGTTTTTGCTGGGACATAATAAGACCATAAAGGGAGTGTTGGATTTGAATGATATATTAAAATTACAGCAGAAGTTAGTTCCAGAGTTAGTAGAACTTTTGGAGAAACGATACAATATACTAAAAACCATATACTATAATCAACCAATAGGCAGAAGAATACTAGCTAATAGGCTGGATATAGGAGAGAGAATAGTAAGAAGTGAGGTTAACTTTCTAAAAGCTCAAAACCTTATAGAAATAAACACTCCAGGAATGACTGTCACTTTAGATGGAGAAGAGGTTTTAGAAAAACTAAAAAACTTTATCCATGAAATAAAAGGACTTAATTCAGTGGAAAAAGACCTAAAGGAACTATTAGGTATAGAAGAAGTAATAGTGGTTCCAGGAAATATTGATGAGGATGAGTCAACTATTAAGGAACTAGGAAGAGCAGCAGGGAATTATATTAAGTCTCTTATAAAGGAGAACAGTATAATTGCTTTAGCTGGAGGAACTACTGTAAAGGAAATAGTAAACAACTTACCTAAGTTACAGAGTATGCCAGATGTCTTAGTAGTACCTGCAAGAGGTGGTATGGGAAGAAATGTTGAAACCCAAGCTAATACTTTAGCAGCATCCCTTGCAAAAAAGATGAATGCTCAGTATAAAATGCTTCATATACCAGATAATCTAAGTGAGAAGGCTTTAAGTACTATATTAAATGAAGATGAAATAAGAGAAGTAGCTTTAAGTATAAAGAAAGCAGATATAATGATATATGGTATAGGAATAGCTGAGCATATGGGTCATAAAAGAGGGTTATCAGAAAATAAAATCTCTTCTATTGTAGATAGTGGAGCTGTAGGAGAAGCATATGGTTGTTATTTTGACAGAGAGGGAAATATGGTATTTTCAACCTCTTCTGTAGGGATTTCCCCAGAAGATGCTAATAAAATAAAACACATAATAGCAGTAGCAGGTGGAGAAAATAAAGCAGAGGCCATTCTTGCAACTCAAAGAGGAAGAACTAAAGGAGTTCTTATCACTGATGAGGGAGCAGCAAGAAAAATACTGGAGAACATTTAAGAATAAGAAACATGTATAAAAAAGTATCTTATCTTAAATATTAAATATGTATATAGATATTTATTAATAAATATTTATTATAAATAAATTTATATAAAAGTTTTAGGAGGTATTTGTAATGGTAAAAGTTGCAATTAACGGATTTGGTAGAATAGGAAGATTAGCATTAAGATTAATGATTGAAAACCCTG
The DNA here is from genome assembly GCF_040797585.1 of Clostridium sp. Lineage (GTDB taxonomy): Bacteria > Bacillota > Clostridia > Clostridiales > Clostridiaceae > Clostridium_Z. The sequence continues at coordinate 7,750 of NZ_JBFNEO010000063.1, read as the reverse complement.
AGTTTCAAGTTGTTGCTATAAACGACTTAACAGACGCACAAACATTAGCACATTTATTTAAATATGACTCAGCTCAAGGAAGATTCAATGGTGATATAGAAGTTAAAGAGGGAGCATTCGTAGTTAACGGAAAAGAAATAAAAGTTACTGCTGAAAGAAACCCAGCTGACTTACCTTGGGGAGAACTTGGAGTAGACGTAGTTCTAGAATGTACAGGTTTCTTCGCATCAAAGGAAAAAGCAGAGGCACATATTCAAGCTGGAGCTAAGAAGGTTGTTATATCTGCACCAGCAACTGGAGATTTAAAGACAGTTGTATTCAACGTAAACCAAAATGTATTAGATGGATCAGAAACAGTTATATCTGGAGCATCTTGCACAACAAACTGTTTAGCACCAATGGCTAAGGTATTAAATGATAAGTTTGGTATGACAAAAGGATTTATGACAACAATCCATGCTTACACAAACGACCAAAATACTTTAGATGCACCACATGCTAAGAAGGATTTAAGAAGAGCAAGAGCAGCAGCTGCAAACATAGTTCCAAACTCAACTGGAGCAGCTAAGGCTATAGGATTAGTTATACCAGAACTTGCTGGAAAGCTTGATGGAGGAGCTCAAAGAGTTCCAGTTATAACTGGTTCTTTAACAGAGCTTGTATGTACTTTAGGTAAGAAGGTTACAGTTGAAGAGGTAAACTCTGCAATGAAGGCTGCAAGTAATGAATCATTTGGATATACTGAAGAAGAGTTAGTATCTTCTGATGTTATAGGAATAAACTTTGGTTCATTATTCGATGCAACTCAAACTAAAGTTATGGAAGTTAATGGAGAGCAATTAGTTAAGGTTGCTTCTTGGTACGATAATGAAATGTCTTATACTTCTCAATTAATAAGAACTTTAAAGTATTTTGTTAATGCTTCAAAATAATTAAAACTTTAAATATAGAAGATAGATTAAAGGCAAATATAGGTCTGGTTTTGTAGTTATCTTAGGCTATAAGGCCAGACCTTTTCTACAATCCATATAAATATTAGATAATTAGTATATATAATACAATATATATACTAACCTATTTATAGATAAATCATTAATGTGATATAATATTTATGGTTATTATTAGGATTTAAACTATAAATTTATGTGATACCATCAATATAAAGCGAAGAGGTGGATAAAATGAAATTTAATAAAAAAACTGTAGAAGATTTACAAGTAAAAGGTAAAAAAGTATTAGTAAGATGTGATTTTAACGTACCATTAAAGGATGGAAAAATAACTGATGAAAACAGATTAGTAGGAGCAATGCCAACTATAAAGTATTTAGTAGATAATGGTGGAAAAGTTATACTATGCTCTCATCTTGGAAAAGCTAAGGGACCAGATCCAGCATTAAGCCTTGAGCCAGTAGCTAAGAGATTATCTGAAATGTTAGGCCGTCAGGTTGTTTTTGCGGCAGATGATAATGTAGTTGGAGAGAATGCTAAGAAGGCAGTAGAAGCAATGAGTGAGGGAGATGTAGTACTTCTTCAAAACACAAGATTTAGAAAAGAAGAAGGAAAAAATGAAGAGGCTTTTTCAAAGGATCTTGCTTCTTTAGCTGATGTTTATGTAAATGATGCCTTTGGAACAGCTCATAGAGCTCACTGTTCTACAGTTGGAGTAACAAACTTTGTAAATGAGGCAGTATGTGGATACTTAATTCAAAAGGAGCTTAAGTTCCTTGGAGAGGCTATTGAAAATCCAGAGAGACCTTTCGTTGCAATACTTGGAGGAGCTAAGGTTTCAGATAAGATCAATGTTATAAATAACCTATTAGATAAGGTTGATACTTTAATAATAGGAGGAGGAATGGCATATACATTCCTAAAAGCTCAAGGATATGAAATAGGAACTTCTTTACTTGAAGCAGATAAGGTAGATTATGCTAAGGAAATGATGGAAAAAGCTACAGCTAAGGGTGTTAAGTTATTACTTCCATTAGATAACGTAGTTGGAGATAAGTTTAGCAGTGATGCTACTCCAGTTATAACAGGAGATCAAAATATTCCAGAAGGACATATGGGACTTGATATAGGACCTAAAACTTCAAAGTTATATGCTGATGCAGTTAAAGACGCTAAGACTGTAATATGGAACGGACCAATGGGAGTATTTGAATTTGAGAATTTTGCTAAGGGAACTATAGAAGTTGCAAAGGCTATGGCTGATTCAAATGCTACTACAATAATTGGTGGAGGGGATAGTGCAGCAGCTGTTAATATATTAGGATTCGGCGATAAAATGACTCATATATCAACAGGTGGTGGAGCTTCTCTTGAATTCTTAGAAGGAAAAGACCTTCCAGGAATATCAGCTTTAAATGATAAATAGAAAATAATTAATAGGATAGAGATAGATAAAGGGTATTTCTAGTACTATAAAGAGAATAATTAGTCATTATGCTTATATATTTTATGTTATACTTTATCAATAGACCATGTTGATAAAATAATTATAAGCAAGGTTTATTTACTTAGTTTCATAAGATATTAAAGGCATATTTGACTAATTATCTTTTATAAAATACAAGATTTAATTTATAATTGTCTATTGATAAGTATCAATGGTGAATTATAAATTAAAATTAAAAGGAGTGTTTAACAATGAGAAAGCCAATAATAGCTGGAAACTGGAAAATGCACTATACTGTTTCTGAAACAGTTAAGACAATAGAGGAATTAAAGACACTAGTACAAGGAGCAAACTGTGATGTAGTTCTTTGTGTACCATTCACATCTTTAGATGCTGGATTAAAAGCAGTAGAGGGAAGTAACATAAAAATTGGAGCTCAAAATATGCACTTTGAAGAAAAAGGAGCTTTCACTGGAGAAATAGCACCAGGAATGCTTGAGGCTATGGGAGTTAACTATGTAGTTATAGGACATAGCGAAAGAAGACAATACTTCAATGAGACAGATGAAACTGTAAATAAGAAGGTTAAGGCTGCTTTTAGCCATAATATAACTCCTATATTATGTGTTGGAGAAAGTTTAGAGGAGAGAGAAGCAAATATAACTAATGAAGTTATAGGAGCTCAAATTAAGCTTGATGTTATGGGACTTACTAAGGAGCAAATTGAAGAGCTTGTTATAGCATATGAGCCAATTTGGGCAATAGGAACAGGTAAAACTGCAACTTCAGAGCAAGCTAATGATACAATAGGTGCTATAAGAAGTGTTGTAGAAGGATTATATGGAAAAGAAGTAGCAGATAAGGTAAGAATACAATATGGTGGATCTGTTAAGCCAGGAACTATAAAAGAACAAATGGCAATGGAGCACATAGATGGAGCTTTAGTTGGTGGAGCAAGCCTTGTAGCTTCAGATTTTGCTGGAATTGTAAACTTTGACAAGTAATCTAGTAAATAGGTAAAACTAAGCTTTAAGACATTAGATAAGCTTAAAGAATTAAGAGGGATTTAGAGGTGAAAATGTTTTAATAATCCCTCTTAATTAATAATTATTCTTTATATCTATTGTCTTTTTTATTACATAAAGAGTATAATTATTTTAACAAGAGATAAACAATAACATTAAATATAATGCTTATATAAGGATAAAGAAAAATAAAGTTAATTTTCCTATAAACTTACATAAGCTTAGTCTATAACATAGGTATTTTTAATATGAATACTTATTTATAATAAAGTAGGGAATTATATTAGGAGCATATAACTAAAGAGAATAGGAAGTATGACTTTAGGTTTAGGAGGGATATTATGACTAAGAAACCAGTTATGTTAATGATATTAGATGGATTTGGAATAAGTGATAAGGTTGATGGTAATGCTGTACTTGCAGCAAATAAACCTAATTATGATAAATGTTTTAATAATTACCCACATACACAAATTGCAGCTAGTGGACTAGATGTTGGTCTTCCACAAGGACAAATGGGTAACTCAGAAGTAGGACACCTAAATATAGGTGCAGGAAGAGTTGTTTATCAAGAGCTTACTAGAATCACAAAGGAAATAGAAGAAGAGACTTATTTAAATAATGAAGAACTGAATTTAGCTATGGATAATGCAAAGGAGAAGGGTACATCATTACATTTCCTTGGACTATTATCTGATGGGGGAGTTCACTCCCATGTAGATCATTTAAAAGGTCTTTTAAGAATGGCTAAGAAGAAGGGGCTTTCAAAGGTTTATGTTCATGCTTTTATGGATGGTAGAGACGTTTCTCCAACATCAGGTAAGGGCATTGTAGAAGAGCTTAAAGCTTATATGGAAGACCTTGGTGTAGGTGAAATTGCTACTTTATCAGGAAGATATTATGCAATGGATAGAGACAATAGATGGGAAAGAGTAGAGCTCTCCTATAATGCTATGGTTCTTGGAAAAGGCGAAACAGCAATAAATCCAGTAAACTATATAGAAAAGTCTTATAATGATAATAAGACAGATGAGTTTGTATTACCATGTGTTATTATGAAGGATGAGAAGCCAGTAGCTAAAATCCAAAATGGGGATTCTATTATCTTCTTTAACTTTAGACCAGATAGAGCTAGAGAAATGACAAGAGCAATAAATGATAAAGAGTTTAGTGGATTTAAGAGAAATACTTTAGATCTTACTTTTGTAACTATGACTCAATATGATAGTACTATAGAAAATGTTCATGTGGCATATAAGCCACAAAGCTACTCTAATACTTTAGGAGAATACCTAGCTAAGAATAATAAAACACAATTAAGAATGGCAGAAACAGAAAAATATGCTCACGTAACTTTCTTCTTTAATGGAGGAGTTGAAACTCCAAATGAAGGAGAGGATAGAGCATTAATACCATCTCCAAAGGTAGCTACTTATGACTTAAAACCAGAGATGAGTGCTTATGAACTTACAGATGAATTAATAAATAGATTAGACTCTGATAAGTATGATGTTTTAATAGTAAACTATGCTAACCCAGATATGGTTGGACATACAGGAGTATTTGAGGCAGCTAAGAAAGCTGTAGAAGCAGTAGATACTTGTCTTGGAAGAGTAGTTGAAAAAGTTCTAGAAAAGGATGGTACAGTATTTATAACTGCTGACCATGGTAATGCAGAACAAATGATAGACTACTCTACAGGAAAGCCAATGACTTCTCATACAACAGAACCAGTTCCTTTCATATATGTATCAAAGGATGCCAAGGAAATGAGAGAAGGCGGAAAGTTATCTGATATAGCACCAACAATGCTTACTGTGATGGAAGTTCCAGTTCCAGAAGAAATGACAGGTAAAAGCTTAATAAAATAATATAGTATATAGTAAACAGAATTCTGACTTTAGTTAGGATTCTGTTTTTTTTATTTATTTTAATGTCCTACTATAGAGATTTAATATAAATACTATAGTAGGGCATTAAAAATATCATTGGTCTTCCCATATTTAAACACCTTCTTCCATACAATTAGTATTTGAAAGAAAAAAATATATTATTCCGCATAAGTTAAGATTTAGCTTAAAAACCCTATAGGGTTTTTAGTTTGAATCTTAACTTATACATGCACTTAAACCCTTTAAAATCTTAGATTTTAAGTAGTGTATAAGATAAGTTTTGAATCAAAAACCCTATATAATAACTTAATCCTAGAGTTTTAAATCTAGAAAATATATAAAGAAAAATAAATTTAATTATAAAAACTACTATTTAATAATTTCTTAAGAAATACTTTCAGATTTCTAAAGTTTTAAATTATATAATTTTTATATAATATAATTGTTTATACAAATAATTATATTATATGTAAGTGATTACATTTTGTATAGGTAATAAATATTGACACAAGGTAAAATATTATGAGTAGGAGTGAAACTATGAAGGCTTTAGAAATTAAAAATCTATATAAATCATTAGGAAAGAGAGAAATAATAAAAGACTTATCTCTAGAGGTTAATGAAGGAGAAATCTTTGGCTTTTTAGGACCAAATGGAGCAGGAAAGACTACAACTATAAGAATGATAGTAGGTCTTATAAACCAAGATAAGGGTACCATAAAAATAATGGATAAGGACCTTAAAACTCACAGAGAAGAGGCTCTTAGAAATGTAGGGGCAGTGGTTGAGAACCCAGAGCTATATAAGTACTTATCAGGAAGAGAAAATCTTATGCAAATAGCTAGAATTAGAAAGGTATCAAAGAATAGGGTAGAGGAAGTAATAAAACTTGTAGGACTTCAAGGAAGAATAGATGATAAGGTTAAAAAATATTCCTTAGGAATGAAACAAAGGCTTGGGCTTGGAGCTGCATTATTATCTAACCCAAAGTTATTAATATTGGATGAACCTACTAATGGATTAGACCCAAATGGAATTATAGAATTTAGGGAAATAGTTAAAAGAGCGGCCATAAGAGAAAATATAGCAGTTTTTGTATCTTCCCATATTTTAAGTGAGGTAGAGCAGTTATGTGATAGGGTTGCATTTATAAATAATGGAACTATAAAATCTGTAGAAAATATAAATAAGAATGGTATGGATACAGAGGAAGAAACTGTGGTTCTGCTTACAAGAAATGAAGAGGTAGCTATGACAAGTCTATCATCTATAGAAAGGGTTCTAAGCTTTAATAAAAAGGAAGAAGGAATAATTATTAAGGTGGAAAATGGACAAATACCAAGTCTAGTAAAGGATTTAGTAGCAGTAGATATAGAGGTAGATGAAATTTATAGAAGACATAGAGGACTTGAGCAAAGGTATATGGAGATAATGGAAGGGGGAGAGAAATAATGATTTTTACACTAGTTAAAAATGAGACTATAAAAATACTTTCAAGGGGTAAAACATGGGTAGTATTTGGTATGTTTGTAGCGTTAATAGGTCTTTTAACCTATGGACTATATAGAGATGAACAAAACATGAAATATTTTGACCTTCCTAAAAATATGGTAATGAATCTAGAAAGTCAAATGAAATACCTAGATGATGAATTAAAATTAGTAGAAAATAGCTTAAAGGAAAAAGATAACCCAGAGCTTCAAGTTAGAAAAGAGAGTTTAGAAATAGAGAAGAAAGAGATACAAAAAAATATCAATAATGCTAAAAAGTTAATAGAGGAAGGAAAAGGTGATGAGCCTTATCCAATAGACTTAGATGCAGCAATTAAAAATTTAGAGGATAATATTAATGATGAAAATATGCCTAAAGAACATAAGATTAGTAGTGAAAACCAGCTGAAAATATATAAAAATTTAAAGGAAAATGGAATTCAGCCAAAGAAGAGCTATGCCTTTGATGGATATAATCAGATAATGGTAATAATAAGTGTTTTAGGAATGATATTTTTAGTTATAGGACTATCAATATTTGGAAGTGATATGGTATCAGGGGAATGTACTCCGCCTACACTAAAATTCTTACTTGTACAACCTATAAGTAGAGGAAAAGTATTATTTTCAAAGTTTATATCCTTGGTGATGGTATGTATCATTATGATTCTATCTGTAGAGATTATTTCATTTATTATTGTAGGATTAATTAAAGGGTTTGGTCCTTCTAATTATCCTATGCTATATGGAACAAAATATGCTTTTAATTTAACTAAGGTTGTAGATGGGGCACATCCTCTTACTATGATTGAAGGAAGTAGTGAAATTATTACTGCTTTAGCCTTCCTTTTAAGATCTTTTGCTTATCAGGTTTTATTTATAGTTACAGTTTGCTCTGTGGTATTTTTAATATCTACTATATTCAAAAGTAGTATGATATCTATGGC